>VGYR01000503.1 GCA_016872925.1 Planctomycetota bacterium | reverse complement strand
GCGACTTGGGGCTCGGAGCCGGAGGCGAAGACCAGTTCCACCGTCACTCAGGCTTCAGCCCCGCCCACCCCCGCATCCCACGGAAATGACCGAAGGACCAAAAAAAGGAACTAAGGCATGCCTTGCCCGCCGGGGAGCTTGTCGAGACTCCTAGGAGCAGCTTGCCGAGACACCCAGGATCTCGATAAGTCGGGAAGCAGCTTGCCGAGACACCCAGGATCTCGATAAGTCGGGCGCGCGAGAACCCATACCTATACTGCAAGGCCGGCTGCTTGGGCGACAGACTGATGGGAGCAGCTTGCCGAGACACCCAGGATGTCGATAAGTCGGGCATGCGAAAACCCATACCTATACTGCAAGGCCGGCTGCTTGGGCGACAGACTGATGGGTGCTGACTGATGGGTGTCTCCTATGCCACCTGTCAACGCTTAACCTCACTCTCTCCGGCTTCGGTCCATGACACGGTGCCTCGGTGGGCCGCTAACCTTCGCCGAGTAGGGCAACTTCCCCTCCAAAGTACTTCCGAATTGCTGCTAGGAAACTGGATTTTCAAGGGGATCGGATCCGGGAGGGGTTTATTCACAGAGTCAAACCCACTGTCTTGTTCTGTGCCCTCAGTGTCTGGGCTCAGCGTCCTCTGTGGCTCATGCCTTGGTTGATTCAGGTGTGAATTTTCCGGGCTAGAACCGCCCGCTGATTCCGAAGTTCACAAAGGCGCCGTTGTCGAAGTCCGCCTGCAGTCGGCTGCGCTCGAAGTAATACCATTCCTGCCGGGCGTTGAACATGTTTTGGATGTCGAAATAGAACTGGAGCTTCGGCGAAACCGCATAGCTCAAGTTCACATTCCACGCCGTGCGCTCCAGTTTGTAGCGGAGGCGCGACCGGTCGGTTGAATAGCCCACGAGGTATTCGCCGGTGTGGTTCACCAGCACACGCGCGCTGAAATTTCTCCACGGGAAACTGAGGCCGGCATTGGCGGTCGTGGGGACAAAGTTCGGCACGAGGTGGGTCGTGCGCGGCCCCGTGGTGCCGTAGTCTCCCTCCGTGGTGAGTCGCGTGTAATTCGCAAAGAAACTCATTCGCCTGAGCGTCCCGGGTAGAAAGGTGAGCTGTTGCTGGAAGCTGAGTTCGATCCCTTGGATGGTCGCCGTGCCGGCGTTGCGGTCGGTGATGAGGTTGTAGCCGCCGTAGCTGCCGCCGAAGCCGTTGTCCGGGCCGTTGGGGACGGTCGTGCCGCCGAGCGAAACGATGAAGTCCTTGAGCTTCTTTTGGAACACGCCCGCGGAAAACGCGCCCACCGGCTCGAAGTAGTATTCGAGCGTGAGGTCGATATTCTCGGCGAACTGCGGTTTCAGCGCCGGGTTGCCGACGGTCAACGTTTGCGTCTGGTCGTTCACATCCTCGCGGGGCACGAGGTTGGCGAAAGGCGGGCGGCCGATGCTGTTGGACCAGTTGGCGCGCGCGAGCAGGGTGCGCGAGAAATTGTAGGTGAGGTAGGCGCCGGGAA
>VGYR01000502.1 GCA_016872925.1 Planctomycetota bacterium | reverse complement strand
GCTGCGCGGCACCGCGGTGGCGGGGTCCTCCTTACCCTCCATCTCAAGGGCGACCCAACCTGAGTAGCCGGCGGCGGCGAGCATCCCGGCGATGCGGGGGTAATCCAGATCGAGCGTGTACCACTCGCCGCCGCCCGGGTAGGTCTTGGCCTGGACGTAGACGGTGCGCGGGGCGATCGCCTCGAGTTGCGGGTAGATGTCGTCGAGGAAGTTCCCGGTGTCCATTAGCGCTCCCAGCCACGGCGAGTCGAACTGCCTGAGTAGGCGCAGGAGCCCGGCGGCGGTGCGGGCGAGGCCCCAGTGGTTTTCGAGGGCGAGGACGACGCCGCACTCCTCGGCCTTGGGCAGGCAGCGTGCGAGGCCCTCCGCGCACCACTTGAACCCCTCGTCCTCGGTCCGGCCGGGGAGCACCGGCTCGATGCCGCGGTTGGCCATCAGCTCGTCGAAACTGCGGATCGTGCCCCAGCGGCCGGTGTTGACCCGGATCGAGGCGCAGCCGAGCTCGTGGGCGATCTCCAGGCAGCGGTGCGTGTGCTGGACCTCGGCGGTGAGCTCCGCGGGGTCGGCCTTGACGAAGCTCTGGTGGGTCGAAAGGCAGCAGATGGCGAGGCCGCGGCGGAACGCGTGCCGGCGGAGGCGGCGCAGGTAGGCCCGGCCGGCGGCGTCGAGCGGCCCGCGCTCGGGCAGTTCCATCTGGCGGTGCAGGATGTCCACCCCGGAGAAGCCGAGCTCGGCGGCGCGGTCCATCACCGTCTCGATCGGGACCTTGGGCGTGCGGAAGTGCCAGTAGGAGTAGGAGGCGACGGCGAGGCGCACCCGGGGTCGGGCGGGCGCGGCGGCCGGCGCGGGGGCCGCGGCCGCGGGGAGGAGGGAGGCGGCGCCGCCGGCGAGGGCGCCGAGGGCCTGGCGGCGGCTGAGGGACATCGGGCTCACGCGATCAGGTCCTTCACCACGTGGCCGTGCACGTCGGTCAGGCGGAAGTCGCGACCCTGGAAGCGGTAGGTGAGCCGGGTGTGCTCGAGGCCCAGCAGGTGCAGCAGCGTCGCGTTGAGGTCGTGGACGTGCACGGGATCGCGCACGACGTTGAAGCCGAGCTCGTCGGTCGCGCCGTGGACGTGGCCGCGCTTCAGGCCGCCGCCGGCCATCCACATCGTGAAACAGCGGTTGTGGTGGTCGCGCCCGTCGTTGCCGCCCTGGACCATCGGGGTGCGGCCGAACTCCCCGCCCCAGATGACGAGCGTGTCGTCGAGGAGCCCGCGGCGCTTCAGGTCGCGCACGAGGGCCGCGCTGGGCCGGTCGGTGTCCTCGCAGTTGCGCTTGATGGCCTTGGTGAGGTCGCCGTGCTGGTCCCACGCCTCGTGAAACAGCTGGACGAAGCGGACGCCGCGCTCGGCGAGCCGGCGGGCGAGGAGGCAGTTTCGCGCGTAGCTGGCCTGGCCGGGGTCCTTGATGCCGTACTCCTCGAGCACCGCGGCGGGTTCCTGTGACAGGTCCATCAGCTCGGGCGCGCTGGTCTGGAGCTGGTAGGCCATCTC
>VGYR01000501.1 GCA_016872925.1 Planctomycetota bacterium | reverse complement strand
GCGGCGATGGCCAGTCCAGCCAACGCGAGGGCGGAGAGGGCGGCCTGATGCCAGAGCAGGCCCCCGGCGCGGCTCCAGCCGAGGAGATGGAGGTAGTAACCCCAAGGCTTCTCGTGGCCCGTCGGCGGCGCCTCGGCCCCGAAGCGGAGGACGGCGTGGAAGTAGACGGAAAGGGCGTCGGGCAGCCCCGCCCAGTGTTTGCCGAACGAGGAGTACAGCAGCGCGGCGGTGACGGTGGCGGCGCCGACTCCGGCGAGCAGGTCGGGGCCCGGCCGCGGGCTGGCGGGGCGGGCGGCGGCGCGCGTCAGGAGGAAGGCGATGGCCGCCGCCGCGACAAAGAGGGGAGTGCTGGCCTTGGTGGCCTGCATCAGCCCCAAACCGGCGCCCGCGGCGACCGCCCACCGGGTAAGGCCGGAGCCCCACCAGAACCGGAGGGCCACGGCGACGGCCAGCGCTCCCGTGGCGAGCAGGGTTTCTTGGATGAAGTAACGGCTATAATAGACGGCGGGCGGGGCGAGGGCGAGGAATGCCCCTGCGGCCAACGCTGCCGGCTCGCTGAGCCCGGGTCCGCCGGGTTCGCGCCGGCGAGCGAGGATCACAAGCAGCGGCACGGCGAGCGCGCCGGCGAGCGCCGGGACCAGGCGCAGCGTCTTCTCGTCGAGGGTGGCCAGGCTCGCTTGGCCGCGGAGCGCGGCGACAGCGGCGCCGAGGTAGTAAAGGGTCGGTCCGTGGTGGTCCCGCGGATCAAAGGCGTAGCGCCCCGCCTCCACTAACTCGCCGGTTTTGACCCCCTGGTTGCCCTCGTCCGCGTGCATGGGTCGGCGCGCGAGCTCGTGTGTCCGGAGCCAGAGCGCCGCGGCGGCCAAGAGGGCTAGCGGAAGGCAGCGCAGGAAGGCGGGGGGCACGGCCCATCGGTAGGCGACGGCGTGGGACTTGTCAGTACCAACCCGCCTGGCGCCGAGCACAAAAAAAGGCCGGCCGCGCGGGGCGGCCGGCCGGAAGCTTGCACGGGGCTTACTTGGCGATGCCGAATACCTCGATCTCGCAGTAGTGGTTCAGCTCGTCGGAGGTGTTGCCGTTGCTGTAGAGGCGGACGTAACGGCCGGAGGCGCCCTCGGCCGGCAGCACGCGGCCGTGGTTGGTCTCAACGTAGGACTTGTCGCCGCCCTTGCCGAGTTTGGACGAGTTGTCGTCGTCGTTGTTGAAGATGGTCTTCACGCCCTTCTTGAACTCCGGGTCGTCGGAAATCTGCACCACGACGTCGTGGTAGACGCGGGCCTGGGAGTGGAAGTGCCAAGCGGCGACCGCGTCGATCTTCGCGGAGGTGCCGAGATCGACCTGGACCCATTGCGTGTTGGGCCCGAGCTCCACGTAGGCGCCGTCGATGCCGGTCTTGTCGCCATCGGTGATGAACGACAGCTCACCGATGACGGGGAGGGAGTCGCTGCTGGTAACCTTCTTGCCGCGCGAGAGCAGCTTGGACTCAGCTGAGACCATAATGTCGGGCCGCTTGACGCCGGCGGGCTCGAGGTTTGAGAGGGAGATCGGGC
>VGYR01000500.1 GCA_016872925.1 Planctomycetota bacterium | reverse complement strand
CCGGATGTCGCCGCGCAGCGGCGGCTCATCACATACCCATGCCGCCAGCGGCTTGGTGCGATCGCTGCCGGAAGCATCAGCCTCACGCCGACAGACTCAGGCTGATGCCTGTGCCATGGCTCATAAACCTCGGGGTCCGGGGCAGAGCCCCGCGCAGAAACCCAGGCTTTCTACCCACAAATTCTGCTGAAGACCCAGGCAAAAAGGGCGGCGTAGGAGATGGAAGTAGGCGTAGTAGGCGTGATCGGCCGCCAGCTGCGGCACGCCGGCATCGAGCTCGCGTTCAGCCGCTGCCAGGCGCACCCTGGCCCGCTCGACCGACCAGGCGATCACGTCGGCGCGAGCTTCATCCGGGCTCATCGTGGCAGAGCCCCCGGCTGCCCAGCCTGCCGGCTACGGAACGGCAGCGGCACGTCCACGCCATCGCGGTCGATCTCTTCGCGGATGCCGAGCACCTGGTAGACGCCGTGATACCACTCGTCGGCGGAGAGCCGCAGCGGGCTGATGATGCAGTGGTGCCGATGCTGCACCGGCTGTAAGAGATCGACGACCTGAAAGCCCTCGGCCACGGTCAGCGGCCTCGCGGTGAGGATCAAAAGGTCGATGTCGCTATCGGGCCGATCATCCCCGCGGGCTTTCGAGCCGTAGAGCACCACGCGTTCAACCGGCAGATGATCGGCGAGAGCCTCGGCCGCCTCCAGCACGGCCGCTCGGTCGTTGCCAGCCAGGGGCAAACGGGCAAAATCGGCGACGGTGGGCATGACAAACGCTCGGCCTCAGCTTGCGGGAGATTCGCACGGCAAGGACACTTTTTCAGCGTATCTGCGCGTTGGCCGCGAGGTCAACCTCTCGCCCCCGAAAAGACTCAGGAGGTGGCTCGCGGACTTCGCCGGCGCAGCATCGTCCACCCGAGGGTGGCAGGGCCACCCGCTGCGGCCAGGCCGAGCGACGCGGGCTCTGGAACCGGACTTACGAGGCAAAAACCGATGCCGCCGCTCTCGCTCACCGGGGTGAGCGTGAACCTGCTGGAGGACGACAAGCCGGACGCGAAGAAGTCGCCAAAGTTGCCGCCTCGCCGCCCACGAGACGGGCCGGTCGTACCGTCGAGATCGTTCCAAGCACAAACGTTGCCGCTCATGTCGAAGGCTCCGTAATACGAAGCACTGTTCGTGAACGTGCCCACGTCGGTGAGGACGTTCTGGTTGCTGGTGCTGATGATGCTGGTTGTCGTGCCCGTGACCGCGTAGCGTCCGCTGGACGCGGTTCCGAGATAGTTCGCCTGATTGGCGTTGTTCTTGGTGGCGAGGGCGGTCTTGCCATTCCAGCCGTTGCCCGGAGCACTGTCGCTCTGCGTGCCGTAGGCGTAGTAGCCCGGCGTTCCGGGGCCACCCTTGATCGGGCTGTAATAGGCCACCTTGTACCACTCGTGGCTCTTCGGGGATTTCCGTGGCTGGAGAGTGTCGACGGGCGTACAGGTTCAGGAATGGGGAAGTGCATGGCTGACGGCGTGATCAGTGGGGCCGAAACCCACTGCATTCACCCTCAAAGGCTGCCT
>VGYR01000499.1 GCA_016872925.1 Planctomycetota bacterium | reverse complement strand
GCGCATCAGTTGCTAAATATCGCCACTGAATTCGGCCTGACCGCACAGGACTTGATCGATGCGGCCAGCGTTTCCTGGACCAAGCTCGAACAACTGCTTCGAGACCGCGCCGGCAAGGGCGAGAAGGCCCGGCAGGTAGCGAACTTTAACTCCAAGCTGGAGGAAGCCTGCGCCGTGGTCCGAGCCGAACCGGCTCCCCGCCTCTCCCGTGTACGCCCAGCGACCGTTTAACCCAAACCACCAAAATCATGACCAAGATCAAAATCACCCGCGAAGAGTTCAAAGTTCCGGCCGTCGCTGAGACAGCCGTTTCCGACACGGCCGTCACCGTGATGGACCGCCCATCTGAAGCAGACCGCTACGACGACATCACCCGCGACGTTGTGGTGCCGGTGCTCGGGCTCATCAACAAAGTCGGCAAGCTAGCCGAGAAATTCGAGAATCGCGGTGGGAACTTCGCCCTCGGAGATGCGCTGCTAGGACAATCAGTGGCTGTGATTCCCGTCAGCATCGTTAAGCTAGTCGAGGAGGTCGCATATCAGGGCCGGCCCCTCGTCTACGGGGAGTCCGTGCCGAAGGTGTTTTCGTCCGCAATGGAAGCTTACTCCGCCGGCTATGTAGTCGATAAGACCCGCCTTGCGCCGAACCGCGTCGAAGAGATCGCCAAAGTCGGTTACTTGGTCATCGCGCCGCAGGACAACAGCAGCAGCGACTTCATGCTCGAGGTAGGCGGCCTTCGTCTGCAGCCGGCGCAATGCACCTACCGTCGGAGCGCGTTCGCCCGCATTTACTACCCTCTGTTCAACCACGCGCACGGCATCTGTCTTGGACGCGGGCTGGAATACCGCGGACTTAACGCGTCCCGGGTGTTCGCTCTCGCCGAAGCCTGGACCCACCAGTGGACACTTCAATCGAAGCTCGAGAAGAACGCTAAGAACTCGTGGTGGGAGCCCAGAATTTCGAAGGGCTCAATTCTTAGCGCCGAGGTTCAATCCTGGGTCGCCAAAAATTACGGTGCTTTCGGCACCTGAACCCTGCCCCGTGAACAAAACCGATATCCATAGCTTTATCACACAGTTGGGGCCGGCGGAAGAGATGCTGAGCACGAACGGTGGTCCTATTCCGTACATCAAGTGGCTCCGCTATGAGCGGGACCGCATGATGCGGAAGGGAATCCTCTCGGTGACAATCTGGGAGGATCCCGCGACCAAGCACGTCTGCCTCGCCCGGCTCCGCACGGAGTAAATCGAGGAAAGATCCATGCAGGACAACCTACGCCAGAAAGCGGCGCAGGCGGAGGAACTCCTTGCCTCAGAGGGCCGGGACCTTCGCTTCGTAGCCGTCGATTTCGAGACATTCTATCGCGGAGAGAAGTCAGCCGCGCGCACTGGAAAGTCGCCTTGCTCAGTGGATGAGTCCGGAAACTGGGCCTATTGCCGTCACCCCGAGTGGCACGCCTACCTGGTCTCCATCTTCTCGCCCGCGTACGGAATCGAGTATGTGGGCCCGGTGGAAGAAGCTCCATGGGTGCGCATCGCCGGGTTCACCTGGTGTTCGCACACCCGGAACTTCGACCG
>VGYR01000498.1 GCA_016872925.1 Planctomycetota bacterium | reverse complement strand
GGCGGATCGGCGCCCGGCCATCCTGGCCCGGGCGGGCTTTTTTTTGCGCCGGCCATCCGGGCCGGCGTTGGTGGCGCCTGTCCGGCGGATCGGCGCCCGGCCATCCTGCCGGGAGCCGGGTGCGGATCGTGTGAAGGCCGTCACTGGCACGGAAAAAACGCTACCAAAACGCATGGTTTCCATTTTCCAGAAAGTGGAAAGTATGCTGGTGTCATGCAACCTCATCTTCATCCCCAAGACATCGTCGTTGCCCTGAAACTTGCCCTGCACCCAGGGCTCACGATTCAAAAGCTTGCCGACTCGCTCGACCTCAGCCTGTCCGCGGTCCACCGCTGCGTGACCCGGGCCAAGGCGGCCGGCCTGCTCCGTGGCACCCGCCTCCCGGTCCGCCACGCGATCCTCGAGTTCGTGCTTCACGGCCTGCGGTATGCCTTTCCGGTCGTCCGCGGCAGCATGACGCGCGGCATGCCGACGGCCCATGCGGCACTGCCGCTTTCGGAACTGATCCACGCCGACCTCGATCCGATTCCCGTCTGGCCCGACGCCCAGGGGGAGGCCCGCGGCGCGGCGATCGAGCCGCTCTATCCGTCAGTGCCCGCGGCCGCAAGGAACGACCCGCAGCTCTACCAGTGCCTGGCCCTCATCGACGCCCTCCGCAGCGGCCGAGCCCGCGAGCGGAACCTCGCCACGGAACACCTCACGAGGCTGCTCGATGGCTGACCGGGTCTCCGACAACGTGGCCATGCTGATGCAGGTCGCGGATCGCCTCGGCCCGCTCCGGGAGCGGCTGGTGTTTCTCGGCGGCATCGTCACCGAGTTTTTCATCACCCAGCGAGGCGGCCCGGGGCCACGACAGACCAAGGACGTGGACGTGGTCATCGATGTCGTGAACCTCGGCGAATACTCCGAGATCCTTCGCGAGCAGCTCGTGGCCCTGGGACTCCGCGAGGACACCCGCGAAGGCGCTCCTGTCTGTCGCTGGATCCTCGACGACGGCATCGTGGACATCATGCCCACGGGGGGCGAGATCCTCGGCTTCTCGGCCGAGTGGTACCCCTTGGCCTACGAGACGGCGACGCCCTTCACGCTGCCCGACGGCACGGTCATCCGTCTCGTGACGCCCGCCTGCTTCGTCGCCACGAAGCTCGCGGCCTTCGGCAACCGCGGCCGCCGCAACCCGATGGCCAGCCACGATCTCGAGGACGTGATCGCCGTGATCGACGGGCGGCCGGAGATCATCGCCGACGTTGCCGCGGCCCCGGCCGAACTGCGGGCCGCGATCGCCGCGCGGCTCGAGGCGGTCTTGGCTCTGCCCGAGGCGGAGGACGTGATCGCCCCCAGCTTCTGCCCGACGCCAAGAGCCAGGATCGCCTCCCGCTCGTACTCGACCGCATTCGCGTCCTGATCGCCGCCGCCTGACCGCCCCCGCAGCCGGAGCAAGCAGTTCCGCCGGTCACGGAAGGAGTATCGCAGCGTCCCATAGGGCGACACGCCGCGAAGCATCGCCGCCGCGAGACAGCGACGGCGACGCCCCGGCAGGGAGACAGCCCCTGCCGGGGCACACGCCGACCTCACTCCCATC
>VGYR01000497.1 GCA_016872925.1 Planctomycetota bacterium | reverse complement strand
GAGGGAGCCGTCTGCATTGAAGCGGGCGAGGTAATTGCGGGTCACCGCGGCGGCCGCGCCGGGCGCCTGGACGGTGGTGAAGGTGCCGCCGGCGACGATCCGGCCATCCGGCTGCACGAGCACGGTGTGGACTTGGGGCTGGAGGGGGCCGGCGAGGCTGGGGGCGAAGCCGGTGTCGGGGGTGCCGTCCGCGTTGAGGCGGGCGAGGCGGTTGCGGGTGACCGCGGCGCCCGTGACGCGCGGCTGGAGGCTGGTGAAGTCACCGCCGAGCACGATCCGGCCGTCGCGCTGCAGGGCGATCGCCCGGACCGGGCCGTTGAAGGCGGGGTCAAAGGAGGCGTCGACGGAGCCGTCCGGGTTGAGGCGCGCGACGTTCGCCCGGGGGAAGCCGTCGACCGAGGAGAACTGGCCCCCGAGGAGGACCTTGCCGTCGGGCTGGATCACCACCGCGTTGACCACGCCATCGACGTCGGGCGCGAAGCCGTCCGCCGCGGACTGGGCCGCGGCCCCGGCGCACCCGAAGGCGATGAGGCCGGCGAGGAACACGGGGCGGAGGAGACGGCGGAGAACCGGCCGGAAGGACGAGGCTGACGGCATAAAAAGGGAAGTGCGGGAGACCAAGGGAGGACAGGGCGCGAAAACGCGAAACGCGAGGTTGGGCGCCCGCCCGGTGCAAGGCAAGCGAGGGCTCGGGCGACCGCCGGGGCGGCGCGGAGGTTCCGGCAAAGGCGGTTCCCCGCTTGCACGCCCCTGGGGCCGACCTAGCGTGACCACGTCGTATGAAACTCCCCCGCCTCCTCACGCTGATGTCCCTCCTGTCCCTCCTCACCGGCACGGCCCGCGCCGAGCCCCTCAAGGTCGGCGCCGCCGCCCCGGTCGTCACCGCCACCGCCGATGACGGCAAGCCGCTGAACCTCGGCGACGTCTACAAGAACAATGCCTACACCCTCGTCTGGTTCTACCCGAAGGCCCTGACCGGCGGCTGCACCAAGCAGGGTTGCTCGCTGCGGGACGCGGCGGCGGACCTCAAGAAGCACGGCGTGGCGGTGGTCGGGGTGAGCAACGACACCGTCGAGTTGCAGAAGAAGTTCAAGGATACCAACAACTTCCCGTTCCCGCTGCTGGCCGACACGGACAAGAAGGTCGTGAAGGCCTTCGGCCAGAACGGCATCGCCTTCCCCAGCCGCGAGGCCTACCTGATCGACCGCTCCGGCAAGGTCGTCTACCGCGACGAGCGGCAGACCGACAAGCAGGCCGAGAAGGTCCTCGCCTTCCTCGCCTCCAAGAAGAGCTGACCCGGCGCGCGGGCCCGGGGGGCGCCGCTCCCCGGCCTAGTCGCGGCCAAAGCTCACCAGCTCGATCTCGAAGACGAGCGTCGCGTTGCGCCCGATCTTCGGGGGCTGACCGCGCGTGCCGTAGCCCATCTCGGGCGGGATGATGACGAGGCGCTTCTCGCCCTTGCGCATCAGCTGGAGCACCTGCTCCCAGCCCTCGATCACCATTTCCCGGCGCACCCGGAAGCTGAAGGGCTTGTCCGGCTCGGTCGCCTGATCGAACACCGTGCCGTTGAGCAGGCGGCCGACGTAGAGCACGTTTACCTTGTCCCCGGGCTTG
>VGYR01000496.1 GCA_016872925.1 Planctomycetota bacterium | reverse complement strand
CCCGAGTTGTTGACGAACGTGTTGGCGGTGATCACCGTGCCCGTGTAGGTGCCCGGGCCGACCCGCAGCCCCGTGCCGTTGCCGATACTCGTCACGCCCGCGATGCGGGAGTTCCGCGAGCCGCCGGCGAACAGGATGCCCGCGCCGCTGAAGCCGGAGATCGTGCTCGGCTGGGTGCCCGCAAAGACCACGCCGTTGACGTTCTTGCCGATCACCAGTCCGTCGGTCGGCCCCGCCTCGACCACCACGGTCGGGCCGGTCCCGAGGTTGATGCCCGCCTGCACGGCCACGCTCTTCGCCGCCGCCAGCGTCAGGCCGCGCAGCGGCAGGAAGGCGCCCACGTTCTCGGCGAACGTCACCGCCCCGCCGGACGACACCGTGAGCCGGTGGGGGCCGTCCACCGTCGAGAGCATGGCGAGTGCACCGCCGGACCGGAGCGCGACGTCGCTGCCGAGCGTGACGGGGCCGGCGAAGGTCTGCAGGCCCTTGGGCGAGGTCACGTCCGCCGTGAGCAGGATGCCCTGCGGCGCGCCGTTGAGCGTCTTGATCTTGATGTCGGGCAAGCCGAGCGTCTTCAGGCTCACCGCGCCCGCACCCTTCGCCGACACGGGGCTCGCGATCACGATCGAGTCCGTCCCGCCGCTGCCGGTGTCGATGCTCAGGCCCTGGTTGGCCGCACCCCTCGTGACGGCGGCGAGGTTCACGCCACCGGGGCCGATCTGGATCGAATCCGCGGCGGCACTGCCCACCACCGAGATGCCCGCGAAGCCCGCGAGCGTCCGCAGGTCGACCGTGATCGTGTCGGTCCCGGGGTCGATCGTGACGCCGGAGCCCGCCGGCAGGCTGGTGGAGAGCGAGCCCGTGGTCACGGCCCTGATCGTCAGGGTGCGGGAGGCGGCGCTGTAGGCCGTGGTCAGGTCGGTGATCGCCGCGCCGGCCGGGTCGAGCGCGAGCAGCACGCGGTTGTCGGCGAGCCCGACGTCGATGTCGTTGGCGGCCAGCAGCGCCCGCTGCTCGAGCGCGTCGAATCCGCACAGGCCGGCATCCGCCGACGGCGGCGCGGGGGTGAACCAGCCGCCGTGCCCGCCCCGGTGACGGGTGCTCGCTCGCCGCGACCGCCGGCCGCTCCGCAAGGGTCGGGCGAAGAGCGAGCGCAGCAGGTGACCGAGCGCGAACGGGGAACGGCGGCGGGTGGTCCGCATGACGAGCTTCCTGGCTGGGGACGGGACGAACGGGACGAGAATCGACCGAGTCTAGTTCGCTCCTGCCGCGGATGTAAAAACTGGGCGCTGCGGATCCGGCGACGCCACCCCCAACCGGGTTGTCCTGGCCGGGGCGGCATCCTTGTATGACCCGGGCAAGTGGCACTACTCGGGGACCTGGCCGCCGAGCGCGGCCTTCACCCAGGGCAATCGCATCTTAATCGGCCTGTTTTCCCGTCAGAATTCCTTCCAAGACATCGTTACACCAGCCTGCTTGGAGTCGTTTGCCCCGAATCGAGCAATTTTTCACGGAAGTGTCTCGCTTGAGAATCGAGAGCGCCAGCCTCCGAAAGGCGCCGGCGATTTCGGGGGCGTTGCCGCGGCGGATTCGGCTCTTGTCCTCTCCGAAGGTGACGT
>VGYR01000495.1 GCA_016872925.1 Planctomycetota bacterium | reverse complement strand
TCCGAGGCCCAACACCTTTTCATCTGCTGTCACTGCATGCTGGCAGTGGCTTCCGCACCAGAAAATACGGCCGAAACGATCGTTCCGTCGCCCGAGACAGGCGAGATTTGCGAGTTACGCCCCGCCGTCGTCGGGCTCGGCAGTCGCGTTCCGGCCGCCCATGGCCAAAGCCCGACCCTGCCGGCAATCCGGGTCGCCGCCGATCGCCGAACGCTCGAGACCTCCACCGGTCGGCAGTTCATCCCGTTTGGCATCAACTACTACCGGCCCGGCACCGGCTGGGCGCCGCAGGTCTGGCGGCAGTTCGACGCCGCCGCGACCCGCGAGGATCTCGCCCGCCTCAAGAGCCTGGGGGAGAACTGCCTACGGGTGTTTCTCACCTACGGCTCGTTCTATGGGGAGCAGGGGCGGCTCAACCCGGATGGCGCGGCCGCGTTCGATCGCCTGCTGTCCATGGCGGAAGAATGCGGGCTCTACGTGCACCCCGCCGGCCCCGACCATTGGGAGGGCGTGCCGGCGTGGGCGAGCGGGGAGGACATCGTCTCCACGGAGCAACTGACTGGCCTGGAGCGGTTTTGGCAGGAGTTTGCAACGCGCTACCGAGGACGGTCCGCGATCATGGCGTATGACCTGCGGAACGAGCCGCAGGTTCCCTGGGACGGCCCGATCCTGCGCCGCCGCTGGAATGCATGGCTCGAACGCCGCTACGCCACGGCGGAGCGTGCCGCGGCCGCCTGGCAGGTCGATCCCCACGCCATCGCCTGGGGCGAGGTGCCGCCGCCCGACGCCGATGTGGTCGTCGAGCAGTGGCTCTTGGACTACCAGCACTTCCGTGAGGAGGTCGCCGACGAATGGACCGGCCGACAGGCCGCCGCGATCCGCGCCGCCGATCCGCGCGCCTTGGTCACGGTCGGGTTGATCCAGTGGTCCGTGCCAACGCTGCTGGCGAGCGTTCGGCAGTATTCGGCCTTCCGTCCGTCCCGACAGGCGCGGCACCTGGACTTCCTCGAAGTCCACTTCTATCCGCTGAACGACGGGTTCTTCACCTACTCGAGCGACGACGCGGAGGATCGCAACCTCGCGTATGCCGAAGGCGTGGTGCGGGAGGTCGCCATGGCGGGAAAGCCGGTCGTGGTTGGCGAATACGGCTGGTACGCCGGCGGCAGGCTGACCATCGACCAGGGGCGGCATTCGCCCGCGACGGAGGCGCAGCAGGCGCGGTGGAACCGCCGGTTTATCGAAACCACCGCGGGCTCCGCCTGCGGCTGGCTCAACTGGGGCTTCTACGATCACCCCGAGGCCCAGGACGTGAGCCAACTGACCGGGCTTGTCACCGTCGATGGCCGGACGAAGGCCTGGGGGATGGAGTTTCGTGAGCTCGCGCGCCGGTTTCAGGGGGCAGCGATGCCGCCGCCTCCGGCCGTGAACCGGCCGGCCCTCGACTGGGATCGCTGCCTGGTGAGCACTCGCGCCGGCGATGCGTTTCGGGAGGATTACCCCAAGTTACGCACCCGTGAGCGTAAAGCCCGGGATTCACGCGAATTCGGGGTCGAAGTCTTCACTCCATTTGCACGGGGCTGTCGAGCCGCTTGAGCCGCCTGGGAAGTGTCAGCCCGAGCCTGTG
>VGYR01000494.1 GCA_016872925.1 Planctomycetota bacterium | reverse complement strand
AGGGGCCGGCGTCGAAAACACCGGCAGCTGGGCCAAGGCCGCGGTGATGATCCGCGAGTCGACCGAGGTCAACGCCAGGCAGGCGGTGATGGTCGTGTCGGCCGCGAACGGCGTCGCCTGGCAGTATCGGCAGAACATCGGGGGATCGGGGGTGGTCGTGGCCGGCCCCACGACCCAGGCCGCTCCTGCCTGGATCAAGGTCGTCCGGGCGGGGAACCGGTTCACGGGCTCGTGGTCGGCCGACGGTGTCACCTGGAGCGAGGTCGGCAGCGTCACGATCTCCATGGGCGCCAGCGCCCTGGTTGGGATGGCCAGCACGAGCGACGCCGCCGCACGGCTCAACCGCGTGGAGTTCACGGATGTGGCCGTGAGCAACCTGGCTCCCACCGTGGCCACTGCCGCGTCGGCGCCATCGATCGTCACGGCGACGACCACGCCGCTCACCGTGCTCGGGGCGGACGACCACGGGGAGCCCAACCTCGACTACCGGTGGACCGCACAAGGCCCGGCGGCAGTCTCGTTTTCCGTCAATGGCACGAACGCCGCCAAGAGCAGCGTGGCCACCTTCACGAAGGCCGGTGCCTACACGCTGACGGCGACGATCACGGATTCCAGCGGGCTGACGGCGACCTCCTCGGTCAATGTGACCGTGGCCCAGACGCTGACGACGATCAGCGTGTCGCCTGCGACCGCGTCGGCGGTGGCCGGCACCACCCTGCAGCTGACGGCGGTGGCGGCGGACCAGTTCGGCCTTGCTCTGGCGACGCAGCCGGGGTTCACCTGGGCGGCGATCGGAGGCGGGTCGATCACGTCTGCAGGCCGGTTCACCGCACCTGCGACCCCCTCCACGGCGACGATCACGGCGTCCGCCTCGACGGTTACCGGTCAGGCGACGGTGACGTTCACGACGGCCGATCAGGTTGTGTCGGTGCCGGCGGGCCAGACCGTGGCGGAGGCAGGCGGTCGCACGGGCGTCGGAGCGCTCATCAAGCGTGGACCGGGCACGCTGGTGCTGGACGGGGCGAACGCCCACGCCGGCGGCACGGTGGTGGAGCAGGGCGAGCTGGTGATCCGCCACGTCGCCGCCCTCGGCAGCGGCCGGCTGGAGGTTCGCGCCGGCGGACGGGTGACGCTCGACTTGGGCCTGCAGGGCTTGGCGGTGCCGACGCTCCTGCTGGACCAGGCGGGCCGCATCGACATCGGAGCCGGACGCCTCATCGTCGCGGCGGGCCTCGCGGAGTCGGCGGCCCGGCAGTTGCTGGTGGCCGGACACAATGGCGGCGGCTGGGACGGCACCTCGGGCTTCGTGTCGCGAGCGATGACGCAGGGCCGTGCCGTCGGCTACGCCGTCGATCAAGGTCAGGTGACGATCGCGTATGTCGCGCCCGGCGACACGAATCTCGACGGCGTCGTCGATGTGATGGACATCGCCGACTTGGTCACCGGCTTCGGTGTCCTCAGCCCCACGGACGTGACGTGGAGCAGCGGCGATTTCAACTACGACGGCCAGTAGTGTCCGGTTGACGCCAGGACTCCCCATCGGAACGCCATGCTCCGCAAGGGCTTACGCTCAATAATCGTTGTACACGACTTCAACTCGGCAGGACATTTTGCCTCCGGCTCGGCGGATTTTC
>VGYR01000493.1 GCA_016872925.1 Planctomycetota bacterium | reverse complement strand
ACTGCTCGTGGAGCGGCTCGGGCCCTCGGAGACGGCGAAGATCACGAATCTCCGCTGGGCCGGGATGCGGTGCCGCGTGACCGTCGGCGGCGGCGTATCGCCCATCTCCGTCGACCTGCGGCTGACAGATCGTGATCCGGCCTCGACGATCGTGGGCGGCCCGAAGGCCTACGACTCCAAGAAGGACGAGGCCGCGATGGTCGTGGCCGACGACAGCCTCGAATCAAAACCCGCCGTGGTCGTCGTCCTCGACGCCAACGGCACCATTCTTGACCGCATGAAGACAACCGTGGGAGGCAAGACATGACGCTCATTCTCGACCGACTCGATGAGGTGGCCTCGAGCGCCTTCGACGGCTACCTCGTCCGCAAGGACCTCGTCCGCCGCTACGCGAAGGAATACCCAGTCCCCAGCTACGTCGTGGAGTTCCTGCTCGGCCGGTACTGCGCCACGACTGACCCCGAGGAGATCGAGCAGGGCCTGGGGATTGTGACCCAGCAGCTCGCCGACCGCACCGTCCGCACCGGCAACGAGGAACTCTTCAAGAGCCGCGCCAAGGAGCAGCGGCAGGTGAAGCTCATCGACATCGTGCGGGCCCGGCTCGACGCCAAGAACGACTGCTACGTTGCCGAGCTGCCCAGCCTGGCCCTGCGGGAGGTGCGGATTCCTGACGATCTGGTCCGCGACAACGAACGCATGCTCACCGACGGTTTCTATGCGGAGGTGACGCTGGCCTACGACAGTGTGATCGCGTCGCAGGCGGGCGGGCGGGCGTTTGGGATCGAGGCCATGCGGCCGATCCAGATGTCGAAGTCGGACGTGCTCGACGCGCTGCAGCGAGGGCGGCGGACCTTCTCGACCGAGGAGTGGAAGAAGTTTCTCATCCGGTCGATCGGCCTGGAGCCCGATGCGCTCGACGAGAAGGCGATTCGCGTGCTCCTCCTGCGCATGGTGCCGTTCGTGGAGCGGAACTACAACCTCGTTGAACTCGGCCCCCGCGGCACCGGCAAGAGCCACCTCTTCCAGCAGATCTCGCCCTACGCCCACCTGATCTCGGGCGGCAAGGCGTCGGTGGCCAAGATGTTCGTCAACAACGCCTCGGGCCAGAAGGGGCTCGTCTGCCAGTACGACGTCGTCTGCTTCGACGAGGTCTCCGGCATCTCCTTCGACCAGAAGGACGGCGTCAACATCATGAAGGGCTATATGGCCAGCGGGCAGTTCAGCCGCGGCAAGGAGAACATCCGGGCCGACGGCGGCATCGTGATGGTCGGCAACTTCGACGTGGACGTGGACCAGCAGCAGCGGATTGGCCATCTGCTCAGCCCGCTGCCGCCGGAGATGCGGTCTGACACGGCGTTCATGGACCGGCTGCATGCCTTCGCCGCGGGCTGGGATTTTCCGAAGCTGAAACCCACGGACCACCTGACCAACCACTTCGGCCTCGTGAGCGACTTCCTGAGCGAGTGCTGGAGCCACCTGCGGACCACGAGCCGGGCGACGGTGATGTATGAGCGGGTCCACCTCGGTGGCGCCCTTTCCGGCCGCGACATCGAGGCGGTGAACAAGACGGTGAGCGGCCTGACGAAGCTGCTCTTCCCCGACCCCGAGATGTCGGTGCCGGACGAAGACCTCGAATGGATGGTGCGGCTGGCGCTCGAATCCCGCCGCCGGGTGAAGGA
>VGYR01000492.1 GCA_016872925.1 Planctomycetota bacterium | reverse complement strand
AACCGCGCCGGAGTGCTCCGGCCCCGCGACCACTTCATCAGCGTCGCTCGCTGCTCAACCGTCAGAACAACTGGCTTGGCAACACGCATGACGGAATCCTCCATGAGTTGAGGATTCAACGGCACTGACAGCAATAAGTTGCGTTATTTCGGAGACACTACACTAGCATTCCCGCCCTCCGGCATGGTCCGGCCGGGGTTCCCGTTTTCCTCGCTGACTGGAGGGCGCTCATGAATTCCTTCCGCAGAACCGCCTTCGTCATGCTGCTGGCGGCCCTGGCGATCCCTGCCGCGGCCCAGTCGTTCGGCCCGACGTCGACCGAGGCCGCCGCCACCGCGGCCGTCTGGCCGGCGACTCCGCCCGCCAGGATCTACGTCCTGCCCTTCGCGATGGATCCCGCGTTCCAGGAGGCGCTGCGGCAGCAAGCATCGTCGGGCATCGTTCCGCAGGGGCCGGTGCGGCAGTTGATCGCGTCACGACCGCGAGTCGTCGATGCGGTCACGGGCTACGACCGCAGTGAGCCCCCCGGGGTCGGCGTGTCGCGGCTGGTGGCCGAGGAGCTGGCCCGGGCCGGCTGGCCGGCGGTGTTCTGGACCGAGGCGACGCCGCCGCCGAACGACGGCTGGCGGCTCATGGGCCAGGTGGTGGGGCTCGACGAGGGCAGCACGGCGGCCCGCAACGTGGTCGGATTCGGCGTGGGCAACAAGCACGTCGGCATCGACGTGATGCTCGCCGACCCGAATACCGCCGGGGGCCAGCCGTTCCTGATTCTCGACAGCTCCGACCGCGGGCGCATGATGCCCGGAACCGTCGCGGTGGGGGCCGTGGCCGGCTTCAATCCGGCCGTGATGGTGGGCAAGCACGTGGTGAGTAGCAGCGGCATCGCCGACGTCACCCAGCAGCAGCGGCTGGCCGACGACATCGCCACCACGGTGGCTGAGGCCGTGAACGCGCACGGGTTCAGCGGCCGCTGAAGGCAGCGGGCTGACGTCACAGCGCGAGGCAACCGCAGGCGAGCAGGGCGGCGGCCACGGGGAGCCACCAGCGGAGCGACGCCGCCGCGTTGCCGTCCCGGCCGGCGGTCGCGAGCCATGCGTGGGTCGTTGCCAACGCCGCGACCACCGCGGCCGCGGCGCCACACTCGACCGCCAGCACGCGCGAGGATGCACCCTGCATCACGCGGACCCCCAGGAACGCGATCACGACCGACCCGCCGGCAAGCAGGCCGGTGCCTCGGGTTCCCGCGGCCAAAAACGACGCTGCGGCGAGATGCATGGTGAAGGGAAAGAACAACTCCCGATTCCCGGTGGCCAGAGCGCCGATCGGCCAGGCGAGCGCCGGGAGGGCTGCGAGCAGGGGGGCGGGCTGCATGCCCCCGCAGAGCAGCGCCAGGCACGCGACGGCGGCGACGGCAGCCCAGGCCGGCCCTCCGATCGCGGCTGCCGCAGCGAGGAGCACGGCTTCCGCAGCCAGAAATCCGGCGATTCGCATGGGTGACGCCCTTGGTAGCCGCCGGGCAGCATAGCGGGCGTGGGCTGGTGCGAATCGCTCCAGCGCGCGCCCCCTCGAAGGACGTCGGATTTCGTAAGAAGGGTCTTCAGCAGAATTTGTGGGTAGAAAGCCTGTGTTTCTGCGCGGGGCTCTGCCCCGGACCCCGAGGTTTATGAGCCATGGCACAGGCATCAGCCTGAG
>VGYR01000491.1 GCA_016872925.1 Planctomycetota bacterium | reverse complement strand
AAGCTTCAACAACCATCACCCTCGCTCAAGGCGGCAACGACTTCAAGGGCGTCGTCAGCCTCACGGGTGGAACCGTTCAGATCACTGACACCAACGACCTCACGCTCGGCATCCTTGCCGTCACGGGCAACCTCACCGCCACCTCCACCGGTGCCCTCGAACTTGGACAAGGCATCGTCGGAGGCAATCTCACCGTCAACAGCAACGGCGGGAGCATCACCCAGGCCGGATCTGTCTCCATCAACCAGCGGATCGTGAAGCAGGGCGCGGGCAAGCTGATCTTGTCGCTCGCCAACAGCCATTCACAGGGCACCTCGGTCGAGGGGGGTGAGATGGTCGTGAAGAACGTCTCGGCCCTCGGCACGGGCGGCCTGGAGATCGCCGCCGGCGCCAAGGTCAGCCTCGATGTCGGGTCGGCAGGCATCAAGATCGACTCCATCAAGGTCGACGGCCTCCTCGACATCGACCGCGCCTCGCTCACGGTGGCCTCGGGGCTCACGCAGTCGGGGCTCGTGGGCATGCTGGCCGCCGCTCGCGGCGATGGATCGTGGAACGGACCCCAGGGGATCACGTCCGGAGCGGCCGCGGCGGCCGCCGCCGTCGCCCGCGACCGCCGAATCGGGTGGCGCGACAACGGCGACGGCTCTATCATGATGACCTACACGGCCGCCGGTGACACAAATCTCGACAGCATGGTGGACATCCTCGACGCCACCAACCTGGTTACCTCCGGCCGGTACGACACCGGCACGGGAACCGCGTGGGCCGCCGGCGACTTCAACTACGACGACGTGTTCGACGTTCTCGACATTTCCGACTTTTTCAATGCGGGCCAGTACAACGCTGGGATGGTCAGTCAGGCTCCGGCCTCCGCCGCGACGGCAGGCGGGCTCTCCGACGGGGACCTTGCGTTCGCCGCACTCGTGGCCGACACGACGAGTTCCACGACCCCGCGGAAGCGGGCCTTCGCCATGATCTGAGCGGCGATCATGCCAGGTCGCCGAAGGGAACGGGCGCGATCGGCGGCCGGCCGTCGCCTGCCTCCCAGCCGAAGAGGGCCTCCGCGGCCGGCCCGCAGACGCGGCCCTGGCAGGGGCCCATCCCGATCCGCGTCATGAGCTTCGCCTCTCGCCACGAACGATGGCAGGCGAGCCGCCCCGCAGCCACGTCCTCGCAGCGGCACACGATCGTGTCGGGCGATGCCAGCCCCGCAAGGCGGCGATCGAGCTTGAAGGTCCGCTCGAGGCCCGCCGCGAACCGTCGCCAGCTCCGCGCGGCCGGCAGGAGCCGCGCCGCCAGGTCGTGACGCCCCGCCACGGAGAGCCCGGCGATCCGCCCTTCGACGAGCGACTTGTCCACGCCCCCCACGCCCGTGCACTCGCCCGCGGCCCAGACCGCCGGCGCGCTCGTGCGGCCGAACTCGTCGACCGCGACCGTGCCACGGCACACCCGGCAGCCGACGGCGCGAGCCACCTCCAGGTTGGCCACGAGTCCGAAGCCACAGGCAAGCACGTCGCACGACAGCTCGCGCCGCCGCTCGCCGCCCGGCGGACCGGACGCGAGCGTCACGATCAGGCCGCCGCCCTCGCCAGTCCGCACCGGGGCGTCTGCCCGTCCTGCAACGGTCGCCACATGGCACAGACCGCCGCCCACCTCGCCGATCACGTCATCCCGCCGGTGCCCGTACGGCAGTGGGTGATTTCGGTGCCGAAGCGATTGCGCG
>VGYR01000490.1 GCA_016872925.1 Planctomycetota bacterium | reverse complement strand
CTTGCGGATGCGGGTGCTCACCCAGAGGTTGGCAAGCTCCTTCTCCCAGGTGCCGCCGTTGGCTTCGACGTGCTTCTTCACCGTATCGAGGGCGCCTTCCCGCTCGAGCCAGAGGACGAACCGGGCGACGGGGTACTGCTCAGGCAGGCCGGCGGCGCGGAGGATCACGCCAAGCACTGTCTCGCGGACGCGGTCGTGGGAGCCGGCCAGCAGCGTGCCGGCGGCGGAGAACAGGCCGCCATAGCGGCGACCGGCCTGGTCGAGTTCGGCGAAGTGGGCGCGGATCTCCTTCGGCATCTCGGGCACGATGCCGCGGGCCGTGGCGCCGTCGGAGAAGGGCGTGTCGGCCCAGAGGTGGGCGAGCATCTTGAGCAGGTGGCTCTTGCCGCTGCCGAAGAAGCCGCTGACCCAGACCGCCTTCTGCGACGAGTTGCCCAGATTGCCGAGGTACTCCGAGAGGATGCAGTCGAGTCCGCGGGCAAACTCACCCTCGCAGACGAACATCTTCAACTCGCCGCGCAGCTCGGCCACGACCTTCTCGTCGGTCTGGTCGGCGAGGCGGGCTTGGCCGTTGTTGACCAGCGGCTCCCGGGAGGGGTCGATGAGGAGGATGTCTTTGATGGTGGCCATGCTCATGGCGGACCTCTGCTGGGGTGCTACTGGACGTGCTGGTTGCCGGCGTGGGTGATCGGGACGGCGAGGTAGTTCCAGCCGTCACGGGCGTCGAGGAGCCGGTAGTTGTTCTGCTCGAAGTGGCCGGGGAAGAAGATCACGAGCCGACCGCGGACGTCGCGCTCGATGGCCCGGACGACCTGGGAGACGCGGGCGAACCCGAACAGGCTGCCAACGCCGAACAGGGCGACAACCGAGTTGTCGGTGACATCGGATGCCGTGAGGGCGTCACGGACCTTGGCGGCCAGGACATCCACAAACTCGGTCTGGAGTTTGAGGTCGAGGTCCTCAGGTGACTCGAAGTAGGCGTCGCGGAACTCGTCGGCGCCGATCCAGGCGGCGAAGGCGTCGGACAGGTCGAGTTCGTGCCAGCTGTGGCCGCCCGCCTCGGTCGCCGTGGCGAACAGCTGGCGGCGGGCCCGGAGCATCCGCTCGGCCTCCTTGTCGTAGACGACCATCACCGCCCGCTGGGCGCCGGCGACCCCCCGTTCCCAGGGCAGGGAGATGTATTTCCCGTAGTGCTCGGCGAGTTCTTCGATGCGGCCCATGGGTGGCGACGCCGTCAGGCGACTCCTTCCGAGGTGGTCGTGCCGGCGGCGGGCAGGCCCGGGTCGAGGCGGTCGAAGGATGCGTCCACCACGTCGCCGGCAGCGCGGATGTCGATGAGCCCGGCCCGCTTGGCCTCGATCGCCAGGCTGCGGATCGCGCTGGCGTCGGCGTCGAGGAGCTTCGTCCACGCGCTCGCGAACACGTGCGGGCCGCGGAAGCCGGCGGCGTGGGCGAGGTAGAGGGCGAGCGCCACGGTGGCCGGCGTCGCGGTGACGCGGCGCCGCGTCTTGATCGAGCGGCCAGCGAGGTGGCCCGACTGCGTCCACGAGCTGGCGGCGTTGCGGACAACCTTGTCGAGGATCGCGTCGCTGAGCCGGTCGCCGATGGCCGCGCGGATCGCGTCCTTCATGGGGCCGCGGGCGAAGTCGGCGCCGATGGGCAGCAGTACGACGGTGGGCGCGCTGGCGGCGAGCATTGGGTCGCGGGCGATGGCGACGAGCAGGGC
>VGYR01000489.1 GCA_016872925.1 Planctomycetota bacterium | reverse complement strand
CATCTTGGCAGGACCGTCTCCGACGCCCTCAGAAAGACCCGGGGCGAGCAGCGGCTTCTCCGTTCCTTCTTCCGTCAGGCTGAACTCGACCTGTAGTCACTTGAAAGAACTATTCAAAGCTCAATAAGGGACTCCATGAAAGAACTCGACAACTCGTCGAGCAACTGAGACGGACGCCAGGAATGTTGCAGGAACTCCTCGATGAATTGCCCCCGGAGCGTCTGAAGTCGGCCTCGGAGCATGTGTGGAAAATCGCCGCGATTCAACACCAAGCCCTGGAGTTGCTCGACAAGATGCTTGCGGAGCGGGGTCTCTCGATCACACTCGACGAAACCATCGAACCTCCGGTGTCGGCAGATGATCTCCGCGGCAGCCTGAACAGGTATCTTTCCGAGCGGCCGACGCTGCTTGAGCGACTGGAACTTCTTACCGGTGAGCAGTGGCTACACCAGGCACGACACCCGCGCTACTGTCGGTTTTTGGTGCTGCTTCTGATCCAGCGCCTGACACTGATTGAACTCCATCACGTCTATCAGATCGGAGAAATTCTGTTGGCCCTGTGAGGGCGTTTGAGCTTGTCCACGTTTCGCGACACATGCTTGAGTGCCGGCGGCAGACTTGTTTCCCAGTTGCGAACGGATCGTCGCCAGGGCGGACTCCAGCCAGGCCGTTCGCTCCGCCTCGCCGTGGGCCACGGCGGCCCACTCGCGGCGAATCAGTTCGGTGTCGAGCTCGGCGGCGTTGGCGGCGATCAGCGTGCGGATACGGTCGTATCGACTGCGCGGGCAGCCGGAGCGACCAGGCCCAGCGACGTGATCATCGAATCGGCCATGGTGTGTTCACGGGCAACACACCTGGCGACGTCGACGTGCGCCGGGCCCGCGGGCTGGTCTTGCCCCCGGTCTGACTACCTCCGAGAATCTCCCCGGCACCGCTCCGCTGCGGGGGTCAACGGCCGCGGCGTGGTGTAGGATGCGTCGGCCTCCCAGCCCCCCCGCGGTTCTCCGATGGACTCCGACGACACGCTCGCTCCGGCGCTGGCCGCCTGCCTGGAGCGGCTCGCGGCCGGCGATGCCTCGGCCCGCGACCGGATCATCGAGATCTGCAGCGAACGGCTGCGCGGGCTCGCCCACCGGATGCTGGCCCGGTTTCCCAACGTGCGACGCTGGGACGACACCGACGACGTGTTCCAGAACGCCGCGCTGCGGCTGCATCGCTCGCTCGGCCAGCTCACGCTCAGCGACCCGCGGTCGGTGATGGCGCTCGCCGCCACGCACGTGCGCCGCGAGCTGCTCGACCTGGCGCGGCGGCATGCCGGGCCCCTCTCTTACGCGGCCAACCATGGGACGAACGCGGGCCCCGGTGCGCCGGACGAGCCCGGCCGCCACCACGTCGACGGACTCGCCGACGATCGCGACCGTGCGCTCGATCGCTGGACCGAGCTCCACGCCGCCATCGACCGGCTGCCGGCCCCCGACCGCGAGGTGTTCCACCTGGTCTGGTACATGGGCTGCGATCAGCACACGATCGCCAGGCTGCTGGACTGTTCGCCGCGGACGGTGAAGTCCCGCTGGCGGGCCGGCCGCGAGGCGGTGAAGGCCCAGGGCAATCGCATCTTCTGAGAGCGGCACAAGTATTGCGGTGAGTCGTCGAAAGGCAAGCGGGCGGCGGTGGCCGCACGTCGTTTCGCCTGTGTCACGGAGCACGACTTGTGATTGTTTCAACGAC
>VGYR01000488.1 GCA_016872925.1 Planctomycetota bacterium | reverse complement strand
TGTGCAATGCCAGCCTCGGTCTCGTGCAGCTGCCTCCGGCTTCTGGTTGCCTCCAACAGGCCCCATAAAGGACTCTCACCTTCCGTCATTCATCCATGCCCAACGCACGCCCTGGCGACTGGTGGCGTCGCCGGGGCCCGCCGGTTCCGCACGGTCACGGCGGCCAGCGCGAGCCCGCCGGCCGTCGCCAGTCCGGCCGCAGGGGGCTCCGGGGCGGCGAAGTCGGTCTGCAGGTAGCCGACGTCCCAGCCGGCCCCGGTCTCGCACGACGAACCGAGGTTGGCGTTGATCAGCCGGATGCGGAGGCTCGTGATCTCCTGCAGCGGGATGGCGATCACGGCCACGCTGGGCACATAGGCGCCGCCGGTGCTCGAGTAGCCCGGCGTCGAACCGGTGAATGCGGCGCCCGCATTGAGCAGCGGGAACAGGTCGGGATAGGCACCGACGGGGGGCGTGAAGCCGGGCTTCACGAGCGTGGTCTGACTCACGTGCGCCGGCCAGAGCGGCGAGGCGCCGAATGGATCGGGAAGCGAGGGCGCAAGCACGCTGCCCGTCTGCCACGCCGAACCGCTGATCGCCACGAACGGATTGTCGTTGATGCTGTAGGCCACCTGGCCGGCGGCCGGAGGAATCGATCCGCTGAAGGAGCCGAAGCCGAACTTGTGGCCGATGCTGATCCGGATCAGGTCGACGAGCCTGCCGCCGCCGGCCTGCTGAGTCTGGTCGCTGGCGTCGATCGGCCCGCTCGTGAGGTAGTTGCCGGTGGCGACGAGCGGACCGCTCACGGGAGCCCAGTTCACGCTCCATGCGTCGCCTCCATGCGCCCACCGGGCGTTCATGCCCGGGTCGGAAGGTGGCAGGAAACCATTCTTGCCCACCGGCGTCGCCGTCCATCCCAGCGGGCCGGCGGAGAAGTCGAACGCGTCGTCCACGATCACCGGCCCGGCCTCGACGGCCGGCATGGCGATCAGGATCGCCACGACCACGGCCGCGAAGCCGAGCGCCGCCGCGAGGCTCCGCGGCGCCCGCGGCCGCGACAGCCCGCCGAGGATGGCTGCCGCCAGCAGCCCGCACGCGGCCAGCCCGCCCGGCTCCGGCAGGTTGATCACGGCGTCGGGCGACGTGCCGAAGCCGAACATCGCATCCTTGATGCACTCGTCGCCAAACCCGTTCACGCCGCTGAAGCGGAACGTGATCGAGCCGCTGACGAGGTACCGGTTCTCCAGCTGGTTTTGGAGCGTCGGCGACTCGCCGCTGTAGATCCCGAACTCCCCCTGGCCGACCTTCTGGGCCTCGAAGTTGTTGGGCGACCACACGTAGCCCGTGGTGCCCGACGTGCTGTTGCCCACCGTGCCCACGCCGTACTGGTAGAACGGCGCCGATCCGGTGTCCATCATCTTGAACTGCCAGGTGTTGGCGCCGTCATTCAACGCTCGCAAGTCGCTGGTGCCTGGCAGCGGCTGGAAGAACGTGCCCGTCGTCGACGGGGGCAGGGGTGGGAAGTACACGGCCGGGATGTCGTTCCCCGTGCCGCTCTGCACCTGAAACACCCGTCCGACGGCACTGACGTAGCCCAGCGGGGGGCTGATCATCGTGCCGCCGCGTCCGGGCTTGCAGATGTCGAAGTAGAAACTGGTCAGCACGTCGGCGGGATACCGCGTGGGCACCGTCGACGTGTTGATCAGGGTGATGTCGAGCAGGTTGGGATCGCCGCCGGCACCGAACTCGAAGATGGCCGACGC
>VGYR01000487.1 GCA_016872925.1 Planctomycetota bacterium | reverse complement strand
AGGACTAGTTGCGGATCACCATCGGCGCGGCAATCCATGATCTCGTCCTGATCGCCTCACTCATGAATCCCGACGACATTCGCAATCGGGTCGAGTTTCTGCCGCTCTGAGATGCTACCGAGTATCCTGTTGCCCGGAAGCCGGATGCCTCTGTTTGGGCTGGATCCCCGGCGATTCGAAGCCTGCTGGTGGGCTTCGTGGCGATCCACTGGGAACAGACGTGGCCGGCGTCGTGGAGTGTGGGGGTCCGATGACGACCGCGATCGTCTTTTTGTTCCTCGCCTTGAGTGCGATGCAGGCTTCAGGCGACGGCGATCCGACGCTCGCCGATGTCGTCAGCGCTCATGAGGCGGCGCTCGGTTCGATTCACAAGATCGAACTCACGATGCGCCATGACAACCGCTACTTTGCCTCAGGAAAACCGTGTTGGAGCCCGACTCGTGGACAGGGCATTGGGCTGGGCCAAGGATGGCTTGACACAGCGTATGCGCTTTCGCACGGAACCAGCCGTTCGCAGCGACGGCTTACCGGATGGGATCTATGACCTTCTCGCCGACGATCGCGAGGTCCGAATGCTGCAGAACTGGGATCCGGATGCCCCGCAGAAGATCACCCCACTCAATCAGGGTTCGTTGAGTGCCCAGATCAGCCCACGCGACCGGGGCTCGCCGTTCGTCGTGAACCCAGAGAAACACCTCTTGTGGCGGTTTGACTTCGATGTCGTTGGTGAAAGTTGGTCTCTGGGGGATCTGGTTCGCGAATCGGGCGTGGCGGAACTGGTCGGCAAGGTAGACATCGACGGGCACCCAACGTGGCATATCCGCGTCCTTGACCCCAAGTCTGATGGGACCGTCATGCCGGGATTTGGCTTCGACATCTTCGTCGATCCGGCGGTGAATTTCTTCGTGCGAAGGGTGATCGAGCATCATCGGGACATCAAGCAGGAGATCAACGGAGTCGAGGAGACCTACCAGATCGACATCACGCGCACCGTGACCACCTTCCATGATGCGGGGGGCGGTGTTTTCGTTCCCACGTCGATGAAGTTTCGGGCTGTTTCAGGCTCGTCTGATCGGAGGGAAATGGTATGTGAGACCTCGGTGACCGACCTCAAGGTCAACGAGGATTTGTCCCCCGGCGCGCTCGATTTCCGATTCCCCGAAGACGCCTTGGTGATCTACTCGCCGCCGCTCTCGCCGACCCGTCAGCGGGTCGTCTTGTGGGGGCCCGACAACCTGCCGCGGAAGGAAATCACGAACATGCACGACATTCCCGGCTTCGGGGCGGCCCTGAGGCAGTCGGACTTGGACGCGACTCGTCGACCCGTCGGTCGAGATGCAAAGTGAATCCGCGTCGGCCCATGCTGAAGCTCGGGTCACCCCCCGCTCCGGCACCGCATCGGGCATCAGGGCTTGAGTCCAAGTTCTGTTGCGCGATCTGTTGCGCATCGCCGCGCCGAACGGGCATTTTGGCCCCTGCCCTGTTCTCGCGGAAATGCGTTTCGGCCGGGATTGGCGCACAGTCGGGACACTATGACCCGTCTTCTACAGTTTGAAAAATGAAGTCCTTGCGCTGCAGGGGTTTACGTCAACACAAAACAGGCGTGGCACCATGCGCCACGGTTTCAGGCATCGCTCATAAGTGGGGCTTTAGCCTCTGAACGGTTGGGGGAACGGCGACGCCGGCGGCTTGGAAGGCCGTGGCGCAGTCGCCGCGAACATCCGTCCGCAGGAGGAAGTGCTGAT
>VGYR01000486.1 GCA_016872925.1 Planctomycetota bacterium | reverse complement strand
CCGGCCAGATCACCGCCATCGGCTCCTTCGAAGGGGTGCTCGTCGCGGTGGCGATCGCCGGCCTCATCCAGGTGTTCCTGGGAGTCGCCCAGAGCGGCTTGCTGAAAGCGTTCGTGCCGACGTCGGTCGTCCGCGGCCTGCTGTCGGCGATCGGGGTGATCCTGATCCTCAAGCAGATTCCGCACCTCGTCGGACACGACTCCGATCCGGAAGGGGAGATGTCGTTCTTCCAGCCGGATCGACTCAACACCTTCTCGGAACTCCTCAAGACGATCGGTGATCTCCATCTCGGCGCGGCCACGCTCGGCATCGCGTCGCTCGTGCTGATCGCCGCGTGGTTCCGTTGGCGGGCGATGCGGTCCCTCGGCTTGCCCGTACCACTGGTGGTGGTTGCGGTCGGGATCGCGGCCACGCTCGTCTTCGAACGAATCGGCGATCCCTGGGCGATCGGCACGACCCACCGCGTCGCCGTGCCGGTGGCAGGGAGCGTTCGTGAGTTCCTCGGCTTCATGCACGTGCCCGATTTCGCCCAGATCAGCAATCCCGCGGTCTGGACCGGGGCCCTGGTGATCGCGACCGTGGCGTCGCTACAGGCGCTGCTCACCTCCGAGGCCATCGATCGGATCGACCAGCAGCGGCGGACGACACCGCCCAACCGGGAGCTCATCGCCCAGGGCTTCGGCAACTGCATCTCCGGCTTGCTCGGCGGGCTGCCGATCACCGGCGAGATCGTGCGGTCGAGCGTCAACGTGGATGCCGGTGCGACCTCGAAACTCTCGACCATCGTTCACGGTGTGCTGCTAGCCGCCGCCGTCGGCGTACTCCCGGCGGTCATCAACCTCATCCCCCTCTCCTGCCTGGCTGCGATCCTCATCGCGACCGGCCTCCGGCTGGCCAGCCCGGCCGTGTTCGCCGAGATGTGGCGGCGAGGCTCCTACCAGTTCATCCCCTACCTGTTGACGCTCGTCGGCATCGTGCTCACTGACCCGCTCATCGGCATCCTCATCGGCCTCGTGGTGAGCACGGCGTTCATCCTCTGGAGCAACCTCCGGTGGCCGATGAAGCTCATTGTCGAGCAGCACCTGGCAGGCGAGGTGACCCGCATCGAGCTGGCCAACCAGGTGAGTTTTCTGAACCGGGCCGCGCTGAGGCAGTCACTCGACGCCTTGCGAAAGGGCACTCACGTGCTGGTCGACGCGGAGGACTCGGTCTTTATCGATCCCGACATCCTCGACATGATCCGCGAATACCGCGACACCATCGGTCCCGCACGCGGCGTCCAGGTGAGCACCAGGGGATTCCGGGTGAAATACGACATCGCCGACCGGATCCAGTTCGTCGACTTTTCCAGCCGAGAACTCCAGCAGGACCTCACCCCGGAGCGGGTACTCGAATACCTCCGTGCCGGCAACGAGCGATTTTGTACCGGCAAGCAGCTCAAGCGGGATCTGGGCCGCCAGGTCGTCGCCGCCGCCGTCGGGCAGTACCCGATCGCCTGCGTGCTCAGCGGCATCGATTCAAGCTTGCCTGCCGAAATGCTTTTCGACCTCAAAGTCGGGGACATCTTCAGCGTCCGGGTGGCGGGCAACATCGCGACGACCGAGGTGCTCGGCAGTCTGGAGTTTGCCTGTGCGGTCGCGGGGGCGAAGCTCATCGTCGTCCTAGGCCACACCCGCTGTAGGGCCGTGAAGGCGGCCGTGCAGGCAACCTGTGAGCCGGGGCTCGACGTCGCCCCTGGCTGCAGCCATTTCACC
>VGYR01000485.1 GCA_016872925.1 Planctomycetota bacterium | reverse complement strand
GGCCCTTGCAGGAGAAGGCCACGACGAATCCCTGGCCGCAGCCGGTGCACAGCGCGCGGGCGAAGCCGAAGCAGAGCAGCCCGCACTCGAGATAGCCGCGGAACTCGTCCTCGACATAACCCGGCACAGGCCGCTCGCTCCGTGTCACACCCGCCATTCCGCCCTCGCGAGCCCCTCATGCACCGCGCCCATCTGCCCCTGATCGCTGTGATCGCCATCTCCGTCGTGCAGGCCGCGACGGCCTTCGCGGCGCCCGACGCCGGCGCGAAGGCCCGGGGCGCCTACGGGTTCTATGGGCAGAGTGCCCACCACTCGTTCACGAGTGCACGGGCACATGTCGATACCTACCAACGCTACCTCAGCGAGACACATGGCATCGCCGTTCCCACGTCGGGCCGCGTGGAGCCGGCGGTGGTTTCCGCCGGGGTCGCTGCCAGCGAGACCGTGGATCCCGAGATCGCCCGCGAGGCGAGCGACGCGATCGCCGACGATATCGGGCGGATCCAGCGGCATGTGGATCGGATGCAGGCCCGCGCCACGAGCCTGGGCGACGATGCAACGCTTGCGAAGCTGGCGGACGTCGAGAAACAGCTCGGGGTGGCCAGGCGGGCCCATGCCGCGCTGCACGAGCACCACGCCGGAGAGGCGATCTCCCCGGCCGAGGCCATGAAGCTCGCGGATCAGGTCAACGCCGCGCTGCGTGCCGCTCACGCGGAGCACGACGAAGTGATCACGCGAGTCGGCACCACGCCGAACCCATGAGCCGCAAGCCAGGGCGACGCCGGGCGTGGCGCCTACCAGAAGGTGGGCGCCCGTCTCGATCCGGCGCCGGCAGCCATTTCACACAGCTTGTCGTAGGTGTTGGGCAACATCTTGGCGAGCATCCGTACCGCGCTGTCGACGCGGGCCTGGCTGCCCGACTGCGCGGCGGCGAGCAGCTCCTGCCACTCCATCTGGAGGAGCAGGGCCGTTTCGTGATGGCGATTGACGTAGAACGGCTGGCCCCGCTGGGAGTTCGGCACGTCGGCACTCCGGTCGTTTTTCCAGAAGCTGGACGTGAGCGTCATGATCGGGGCCGTCATGATCGCACCGCCGAACGTCGGGCTCCCCGTGACGAGGACGAGGAAGACGCCCGCGGGCAGGCCGAAGATGAAGAGGGTGGCGAGCTTGCCCTTCGCCTTGCCCGACGGGTTCGTGAACCGCTTGTCACGCCGCTTCCGCCAGATGATCGCGTAGATTTCGGCGACCTGCAGGGACCGGAGCCGGTAGTCGCAGTTGACGCCCCCGTCGAGGAGCCACTCGCTGAGCAGCCCGCAGGAAATCTGGCTCTCCGGGTATACCTGGAAGAGGGTTTTCACGCAGCTGCCGTGCTTGCCGGGCATCGCCAGCGTGCGGTAGCTCGTGTGGCCCGGCGACTCGAACCGCACCCGGTTCGGCCCGAGCACGCCGAAGAAGACCTCGCTGTGGTTCTCCATCAGGATCTGACTTCGGTTTTTGCAGTTTACGCTGCCAAGCCGACCGCGTTTTCCAGGATGCGGAAGAGTTTCCGGGGCCCCAAGGCATCGAGTGGCAGTGCAGAAACATACCTGCGGACGCTCCGTCGTTTCAGTTCGGCGTGCATGTCGGCGAACGATGGATCCCGCTTCTTCGCATACCACGAGTGATCAGCGGGCTGCCAGTGGCGATGACCCTCGCGGGCGAACCAGATGATGACGAGGCTGTAGATCAGCATCGCCATCGGCGCTGTCCGCTCGACGGTCT
>VGYR01000484.1 GCA_016872925.1 Planctomycetota bacterium | reverse complement strand
TGTAGTGAGCGAGACGGAGATCGACGAGTTCGCCCGTGAGCAACTCAAAAGCCGCGCGCAGCTCGGGCGGGCACGTGAAATCCGCCACGAACCTGTCGCCCCGGCGGGTGAACCATCGCTGGCCGGCCTGGTCGTCCATCCACCGCGAGAGCGGCCATTTAAGCCAGTAGGCGGCGAAGGCGGGGTCGTCAGAAGACAGATCAATGCTCGTTGCCGCGGGCGAACCCGGATGCCCTTGCTCGCGCAACGGGCTTCCAGGCAGAGGGATCTCGGCGAGGTCGGCGCGGAGGGCGGGGTGCGAGATGAGGAACTGGCGGCACGCGGTGCGCCAGGCTGTCGATCTCCATGCCGTCCCACAAGGCGTCGCGATCCAGGAGCACCCGCAGCACCACTATCTTGTACGACTTGTTGAGGTTCGTCGCCCCGAGCTTCCCGAGCCACGCCCCGAACCGCTCGACGACGCGCTCCTCGCTCGCATCGAGATCCCCCTCGGCCCGGCAAAACCGGAACCCACTGCCGTGCGCCGCTCGCAACGTGTGCGGCAGATAGTGAGCATGCAAAAGCTCCGTCGGCGTCGGCCGCCGCCCGAGCTCCGCCCGCATGCCGCGTTACGCCTCCTCCACCGCGGCCCGGCCCGCCGGCAGAACCAGCGTGAGCAGTCCCTTCGCCTCCAGCTCAAGGTCGAGCACGCAGCCCTCCGGAAGCGCCGGCTCCCGGCCGTCGAGAGAGCGCTTCAAGAGGGCAAACCCCGTGGCGTCGGCGGCGGTGGCCGTGGGGGCGAGCGTGGCAAGGCAAACCATCCCTGAGAGTGTACGGGGCCAAGGGACAACGTTGGTCCGGGTAGAATCCGCGGCGGAGGCCTAGCAAAGGCCCTTGGCAAAAGGTGTACGGCCGTATACACTCCTCGAAGTGAGGTTAACGTGACCACGATCAGCGAAATCGAGGAAGCCGTCCGACGACTTTCAAGGGCCGACCTGGCGGCTTTTCGTGAGTGGTTCGATCGGTTCAACGCCGAGGCGTGGGATCGGCAATTCGAGCAGGACGCTCGCGAAGGGCGGCTCGACGATCTTGCGAACGAAGCCCTCGAGGATCTCCGCGAAGGCCGGTGCACCGATTTGTGAGCGGACGAGCGCTACCATGAGGCGGCGATGCGGCATCGAGCGAGCCGAAAGTTTTGGCAGTTTTACCGCCGGCTGCCCGAAGCGATTCGGCATGTTGCAGACGAAAACTACGCTGTTCTCAAACAAGACCCCAAACACCCCTCACTGCGGTTCAAGAAAGCTGGACGGTTTTGGTCGGTGCGTGTCGGAATTCACTACCGCGCCGTCGCCGTGGAGGATGGGGCTGATTTGGTGTGGTTTTGGATCGGCCACCACAGTGAGTACGAGCGACTGTTGAATCGGAAGTAGAGCAAGGACGTCGGCCGCCGCCCGAGCTCCGCCCGCATGCCGCGATACGCCTCCTCCACCGCGGCCCGTCCCACCGGCAGAACCAGCTTGAGCAGCTCCTTCGCCTCGAGCTCCACGTCGAGCACGCAGCCCTCCGGAAGCGCCGGCTCCCGGCCGTCGAGAGAGCGCTTGAGGATGGCAAACCCCGTAGCGTCGGCGGTGGCCGCAGGGGCGAGCGTGGCAAGGCAAACCATCACTGAGAGTGTACGGGGCGGAGGGACAACGTTGGTCCCGGGTGCGGCACGCCGCGCTGCGATAGACTTTCGATACCCACTGCCCGCTTGAAGTCGTACGTGAACGGGCGTATATTGCCGCCAGTGTTTG
>VGYR01000483.1 GCA_016872925.1 Planctomycetota bacterium | reverse complement strand
CAGCGGCTTGGGCTGCCACTTCCCAGGCGGCTCAAGCGGCTCGACGACCCAGCGCAAATGTAGTGAAGACTCTGACCCAGAATTCGCGGGAATCCCGGCCTTTACGCTCCCAAGTGCGTAACTTGGGCTAGCACTCCGGCATCTGGAGCGAACCGAAGGTTCGCTGGGACGTCGATACCGACGACCTGCGGACCTTTTCCCTGCCGGTGCACGACCTTGCATTCGAGTCCGAGAACTCCCTCGTCGGCATCTGGTCACCGGCGTCGCTCGGCGACCGGATCCGCCTCCTCCGCTTCGACGTCGACCAGGACCGCGAGCCCGAGGGCAATGCGTTCGGGGCGATCGGGGTTCGCTACCGTCAGGGAGCTACCTTGGAGTGCGTCTTCGACGCCGCTTCCGGTGAGACCGGAGTCGCCCTCGTCGCCCCCGATTCGGTGAGCCGAGTCTGGATGACGCCGCTCGACGGCGTTCCCACGTCGCGGCCGCTGATCGTCATGCCGCTGCCGGACGACGGCTACGGATTCTCGCGGGTGCACGCGGTGCTCGGTGAGGCGCTGTGGCCGCACGTGTCCGATCCCGTCGTGATCCATGCCCACGACGCCGGCTCTGAAACACTGGCGCTGACGGCGGGCCGGGCTGTCCTCGTGTTTGCCGCAACTCCCGGGCGGCTGGCCGGATTGGATGGGGCCCCCTTGTCGGCACTCGCCAGCCGGGCATGCGGCACGTCGTATTGGACGTTTCACGCAACCGGCCGTGAGGCCATCGCCTGCTCCGGCAACGAACTCGTGCTCGTCTCGCTCGTCTCCGGCGAACGTCGGACTCTCGCGATCGAGCCGCCGACCCCGGCGCCGGGCAGGGAGTTCATGGCCTGGGGCGTGACGGCCACCCCGGATGGCCGGACGATCGCGATCCTCTGGCAGGAGGCGGAGGGCGGTGGGCACGTCGGCGCCCGCTTTCACCGCAAGATCGCCGGAATCTACCGGCTCGACTCCGACCGCCGGCGGTCCCTGCCGCCAACCTTCGTTCCGCTCACCGGGTTCGATGGCGTCAACGGTCGACTGAATCGTGAGTTCGCCCTCGCTCCCGACGGAGAGATCATCGCGTTCGCGCCGGCGTCGGGCAAGGTGGTCGGCTACCGCGTCAGCGATGGCACGCAGCGCTACTCCTTCGCGGCCGGCACGACCTTCGCGACACACTCGCCGACCGGCCTCTTCGCGGGCGGCCGCACGGACCGGGCCGACGTGTTCCGTGTGCACGATCTCCACGACGGCCGCCTCGTGGGCGAGTGGCCGCTGGAGGCTCCGGTGACGAAGGCGCAGTTCGCCCCAGACGGCCGGACCATTTACATCGGACTCGAACCAGGCAGCCTCCGGCAGCACCGCGTGGCCGATGGCCGACTCGTCTCGCAGCTCGAGACTCCGCTCGCACCCTTCGCCATCTCGCACCGGGGCGACCGATTCGTGGGCCGAGCGGAAGACACCGCCGCACCGAGTGCCGCGGGCTGGACGCCGGGCAGCCTGGTGGTGGCCGACCTGAGCACCGGCCGCGCGGTCGCCACCCTCGCAGCGACGGCTCACCCCCTCAACCGCGCCGCCTTCGGGCCGGACGACTCCTGGATCGCCTCGGTGACGGAGCGAACCGTCGTCTGTCTTGCTCCCGTCGAACCTGGAATCTCCGCGGGCAAGGTTTAGCCTACCCTTTCCCCCGGAGGATTCCATCCCATGACCCAGAAGCGCAAGCGGCTGTCGGGCCCCGAGAAGCTCGCCATCGTCA
>VGYR01000482.1 GCA_016872925.1 Planctomycetota bacterium | reverse complement strand
CATGAAGTACGACGAGTACCTCGCGGCCGGCTACCCGATCGGCAGCGGGGTCGCCGAAGGCGCCTGCCGCCATCTCGTCAAGGATCGGATGGAGGGAACCGGCATGCGGTGGACCGTGACGGGCGCCCAGGCCATGCTCCACCTGCGGGCCGTTTACCTCAACGGCCGCTGGGATGAATTCATCGAGTACCACGTCGAAACTGAGCAAGACAGGCTATACGGGAAGGCTGCGGCATAGAGATTTGCGAGTTACGCCCAAACGATAACCCGGGAACTGATAGAAGCCCCATCGCCGCTCCTCGAGCGGGCCAGCGGCGACCAGGACGGGGTCGGCCATTTCCACGCGGAAGTTGGCGCGATCCTTCGCGGGCACGGGAGGCGGAGGAACCTGCCGGGTCGTACGTTCGATGCTGGCACGCTCCCCGGCAGCTTCGTTCTTCGAATACAGCGAGAGGATCGCCCCGTCGTCCATCACCACGGAGCTGGGGTAGCCGAGATGCGCATCCCAGGTGTCTCCGCGCAGCGTGATCTCGTGTTCGATGTCCCACGTCTTGCCGCCGTCGTGGCTCACGCACGCCTTTTGGCTGAACGGATAGAAGGTGTGCCGATAGCCGTAGGTGCATAGCAGGCGGCCGTCTTGCAGAACGGACAGGTGGGGAGGGTAGCCCCAAATGGGCGTGATCTTGGGTCGTGTCCACGTCCGACCATCGTCGACGCTCTCGATCTGCCAGATCTTATCGGAGATGTAGCAATGGAGCGATTGCTCTCCGCCGCGGCGTTGCCAATTCCTCGGCGAGACGCGGAAGACGGCGATGATCTTGCCGTCGGGACACTGAACTGCGTGAGGCTCGCGAATGCCAAGGAGTTCGTCGTCGTGCAGGGACTGTTTCCACACGATCTGCCAGGACTGCCCCTCATCTTTGGATTCGGCAGCCGCCAGGAACGGTTTGCCCTCGATCAGGGTGCGTCCGAGATAGAGCAGCCGGCCGTCGCGCAACACAGCCGGTCCGTGCGGCGAGTCAACCGGAGTCGGCATGCGGGCACTCCAGGTCTTGCCGCCGTCCTCGGACAAGGCACACCAGAATCCGACATGCTGCTTCAACTCGTCTGGGGTGAACTCGGCCTGGCGTGCCTTCCAACGTGCCAGTTCCGCCGGGCTGGCTTCCACTTTGCCCGTCGCATCAACTCGAACGGGGGCATTCGCCGGCATGAGAACACCGCGGGCCAGGTCGAGGGACCCGCTGGGTTCGAATGTGCCCAGGGCCTCAGGCCCTGCGGAGGTCCGCCATGTCACCAAAAGATTGCCGGACTTCAACGCCACGATGCCCGCATCGCGGTCGCTCAGCGGGCTATCGGCGACCTTGACGGGTTCGCTCCAGCCTCTTCCGTCCGTGCTGCTTCGGATGAAACGGATGTCGCCGAAGGGATCGTCCTCCCCCTCGCGACTTGCGGTGAACGCGGCAACGATGTCGCCGTTGGAGGTCTTGGCGACCGTTCCCCAGCCGGAGGATTTTTCGTGTTGGCGGTAAACGGGCTGCCGTTCCGTGGTAGCGCGGATCTGCACATCCATGCGGGCGTAGCGCAGTTCGTCTCGTTGGGCTTCCCTCTGACCGGCCTCTCGGGCCAAATCAAGGACGGAAAACCGGCCTTCCGAGAAGGCGGACTCACGTTGGGATGCCTCGGGACTCAGGTAGAGTCCTAGTCCTTATCCAAGCGAATTTGGACTTGCGCGATTCGCGCTGAGCGCATAAAAAAACTCGAAATCCCCGACGAATCGCTTGATTTCGGTTGGCGCCACTTCAAGC
>VGYR01000481.1 GCA_016872925.1 Planctomycetota bacterium | reverse complement strand
GCGTGATCCGCTGGTTCAGGCTCGCTCACCTGCTCGACGCTTCTGCTGCTGCCGACATGATCGCCTGGGAGAACAGCGGGTTTTCCATCGACGCCAGTGTCCGGATCGCGCTCATCGACCGCGACGTGCCGAGCTACTTTCAGAGCTTGGAACACCTGCTGCGGTATTGTGCGCGGCCCCCCTTTGCATTGGAGCGACTGTCCGTGATCAGCGGCCCAGCCGGCCGCATCACCCAAGTCCGCTACGTGCTCCCGCGGCACAAGGCGGCCAACTGGGTCGGCCCGGGGCGCGGGCGCAAGTCCACGCGGCCGGGCGCCAACGGCGTCGTCGAACTCTCACCGTTTGAGTTCCTCGACCGGCTCGCGGATCTGGTCCCGCCGCCGCGGAAGCACCGGCACCGGTATCACGGGGTGTTCGCCCCGAATCACAAGCTCAGGCCCGCCGTCACGGCGCTGGCGATCGGGAACATCGGCAAGCGGCGCGAGGCTGTGACCGGTGGGTATGTGGTCGGCGGTCGCGCCACGGGGGCTGTTGTGACGCGAGTCCGAATCAAAAGCCCCGCTCCCACGACACGTCACGGATTGCCTGGGCCAAGCTGATGGCGAGGGTGGGGGAGGAGTTTCCGCTCGAGTGCCCGAACTGCGGCGGCGACATCCTGCTGATCGCATTCATCACGGAGCCGGGGCCGATCCGGAAAATCCTCACGCATCTTGGCGAACCGCTCGAGCCACCACCGGTGTCACCCGCTCGCGGACCGCCCACCGACTGGGGAGAGTTCGTGCAGACGCACGACGATCGGGCACTTTTCCAAGCGTCGCCCGACGAACTGCCCGCGATCGATATTCACAGCCTCTGAGCGGTGCCGGACGCGACCCACGCATGTCGGGAAACTGCGAACTGGGACGCGGTCTGCTCAGACGCGAGAAAAACGCCACCGAAGGGGGTGCGGGGCGTTTCGAGAAAACCGCTCCGGACGCCCGGGCCGCTCCTCCCGAGGCTCACGAGTCGCTCATCGGCCGGAAGACCGTTGAGGAAGTGCCATTGACCGGGCTATCCTCGAGGTGCCGTTAGACGGGGGCATGAGCCGTAACCCGCTTGTGCGCCGCGGGCAACAAGCCCCGTTCAAGCCGCTGGAGGAGGTCGTGCGATTCTGGGTGAAGGTGAACATGTCGCGAGCCGAGGCGGAGGTCGAGACCCGCGGCACGGTGACCACGACGATCCACGCGGCGACTGCGCAAGGTGCCGCGACAGAGTTCGTCGTCGACTCGGCCGGGGGGCATGGGTGGCCCGGATCGAGACCGCGCCGCCAAGGCTCCACGCCCATCGGGTCGTTCTCCGGGGCGGAGCGCGTGTGGCAGTTCTTCAAGGACAAGCGGCGGCTTTAGAACCTAGTCCTTAAACAAGCGAATACGAAGCGGCCGTTCCTGCCATTGTGGCATGATCCGCGTGCGCAGACTTTTCCCTTCCGGCGCCGTGAGTGCCGTTTGCGTGGCTCGGGTTGTCGGAAGTCTCATGTCGATCTCGGCTGCACGTCGTGCGGTCAGGGGTGATTGGGGACCGGAGCATCCGAACTCCGGCTTCATGAAGCGTCGTCAGCATCGCAGCGGCGTACGCAGCTGATCGAGCAGCCGGAAGAAGACGTGCTGCCACGGGTTCCACGACAAGAGGCGGAACACGATCCGCCTGCCCGTCGAGATGATCTGCGCCGGCACCGCCATGAACGCCCGACGGAACGTCGTGAACTCCATCCGCAGCAGCTTGTACTTTTCGGCGCGGCGTTCTTCTGCGTCGCGACCTCCCTCCGGAAGCGTGAGCGCCATCCAGGCCTTCAGGCTCCACGC
>VGYR01000480.1 GCA_016872925.1 Planctomycetota bacterium | reverse complement strand
CGTCGGCGCCGGCGGCGAGTCGTACGTGCTGATCGTCGCCAACTCCGGGTCGGAGGCGGGACGTGGCACGGCGGGGGCCGATGGTGCCATCACCGTCGCCACCGGCATCTCAACCGTCGCTGGCTCCGTTCAGCGGGAAAATACGGTCTTGGTCCTTTCCGCGCAGCGTCCTTTGGCGGCGGCGGCGTCGTTTGTCGGCGCCAACGACGAGCGACGCACCGTGCGCGAGAAGTTACTCAACATCTCGACCCGCAGCGATACCACCGGAGCCGAGGGCAACGCCCTGATCGCCGGCTTCGTGATCGGCGGGACGACGCCCAAGCGCGTTCTCGTGCGCGCCATCGGTCCTTCGCTCGCGCCGTTCGGCGTCGCGGGAGCGATGCCGGCCGCGCGGCTGGAGTTGTTCCGTGGACAAGCCTCCGTCGCGGTCTCAAACGACTGGGGTTCGGCCGCCGGCGCATCCGCGGTGGCCGCGGCCGCCGCGCGGCTCGGGGCCTTCGCGCTCGCCGCCGCCAGCCGCGACGCCGCCGTGCTCGTGGAACTGACGCCCGGCGCCTACACCGCCGTGATGACGGGGCAGGGGAGTGTCGGCGGGGTCGGCTTGGTCGAGGTTTACGACGCCGACGAAACCGCCCTCGCGGCGCAGCGCATCGGTAATCTCGCCTCGCGCGGGCTGGCCGGCAGTGGCGACCGCACCCTCACGGTCGGCTTCGTGGTTGGGGGAGCCGTTCCCAAGCGCGTGCTGGTGCGCGGCGTCGGCCCCGCGCTCACCGCCTTCGGCGTGACCGGTGCGCTCGCCGATCCACGCCTCGAGTTGTTCCGCGAGGGCTCCGTCATCGGCCGCAACGACAACTGGGAGGACGGTGCCGCGGGTGGATCGATCGCCGCCGCCTCCGGCGCCGTGGGTGCCTTCGCGCTCGCCGCCGGCAGCCGCGACGCCGCGCTCATCCTCAACCTCTTCCCCGGCGCCTACACCGCCCAGGTCTCTGGTCCCGGCGATCAGACCGGCACGGCGCTCGTCGAGGTTTACGAGTTGCCCTGAAGCTCCGCCCTAGTGTGGGGCGCAGCCGAGGCTGCAGTTGTCGGGATATTATGCCCCGCGATGGCCGAACGCAGTCCCGCTTGCGGCGGATACCGCGGATAGGCAGGTCGCGCCGGCCGACCGCGAACGAAGCACCATGCCGCCGATAATCCCTTTCGTGGCTTTGGTGTATTTGGTTGTAACCCAGATCCCCGGTCGTCCCGTCCCTTGGTCCTTTGGTCCCTTTGTCCTTTTTCCGCGTCTTCCGCGGGCAATCCACCTCGCTTCGTCACGATTCTCCGACCGCCCTAGTTTTTGACCGCGGATGGCTCGGATACCGCGGATGATGCGGTGTCGGCTCACAGTCTTTGAACGCCGACCGCGAAGCCGAACCAAGTCCGAGCCCTGACATCGACCGGATTTCCTCCCGGCGAGGTGCCGAAGGACGACCCGGGGCCGCCCCAATGCACGATCTCTCCATTAGCCTTAAGCGCGATGTTGACCATCGGCTTGCCGAAATACCCACCGGCCGTCGCGATCCGCACGACGTCCGCCAAATCCGCCGGCACGGTGTTCCGCGCCCCGCTGTTCGTGCCCCACGAAACGACCTTGCCGTTCGCCATGAGGGCAAAGCTGGCGTTGCCGCTGGCCTGGAGCGGGACGTCCAATTCGTGGCCACGTGCGATCGCCATGGCGGGAAAGACCCCGCCCCTGGACAGCGTGGGGACCAAGACAGTCACCGGCACCGCGATCATCCGCACCGGCGGGGGAGTCTACGAGTTGCCCCTGCCCGTGATCACGCTGCCGCAGGTGTCGGCCCCGCGGATC
>VGYR01000479.1 GCA_016872925.1 Planctomycetota bacterium | reverse complement strand
ATCCGCTCTCGACGAGGGTCATCGACCTGACCGAAGGCTGCGGCAGCGTCATGCACGGCATCCCCAGCGGGGAAAAGCTGAAGTACGCCTGCGGCCGCTACTACAACAGCGGATACACCGAGTGCAACCACAACTGGGTCGAGGCCACGGCCGTCACGACCATGCTCATCGACGCCCTCGTCGAGATCGTCAACAAGGCCGGGGGCCGTGAGGCTATCCGCGACCGACTGCTGACGAAGGCTCGCGCGGAAGCTGAGCGCGACGCCGAGCCCGCGGAACCCGCCGCCCTCGTGCACCTGCGGCGGCGGCTCGCCGACCTGGAGGACAACATCGCGACCGCCGAGCGGCGGATGGCTACCGAGAAGAACGAGGCCCGCTACGAGGCGATAGCGAAGACGTTCGACAGCCTCGTGGCGGAGAAGGCCGCGGTCGCGCGGGAGGCGGCTGAACTGGCCACGCCGAGGCCCGCCACGAAAGCCAACATCAGCCCCGAGGAGCAGGTCGACGCCCTGATCGCGACAATCGACGACCTGGCGACACTCGCGAAGGACGAAAACGCCAACCAGAAGGTTCGCGACCTGGTTCTCCGGCTGGGAATCTTCGTCGGCCTCGAATTCGAGGAAGGCCGATGGGGCAAGCGGCTCGTCCGCCGGCTCCGCCGCGGCGTGATCGCCTTCGGCGAGAACAATTTGCCCGTGCCGATCCACGGCCACAGCCGGGCCGATTGTCCGGCCCCAGACGCCGCCGGCGACGGCGGCACCAACGACACTCACTCAGCTCCGGCGTGTTGCCGGGCACCGTCGGTCGATCCCGGCTCCTCTGCAGGCGAGGGAGCCGGAAACGACCGCACGGATGAGTCCAACTCCGGGTTGGAGCAGACTCATCAAGGAACAAACGTCGGGGCGACAGGACTTGAACCTGCGACCTCTTGACCCCCAGCCGGTTCCGGAGGGGCTCGCGAGGGGCAGGCGAAAGGGCCTATATCCCCGGGAATGACCGCACTTTATCGCATCTCTGGCGGATGTGCAAACTTGCGTGCCTTTGACCGGATTGATGCATCGTTTGCACCGTTATCCGGTCAGTTATCCGGTCAACTCGTGAACGCCTACGTACCGTCAGGGTCGACGCCTCCGATGCCCGCCCCCTCGCCTCGTCACCACCCTTCCTCACGCTGGCTTGTTTACATCCTTCGCTGCTCGGACGGCTCGCTGTACACGGGCATTACCAACGACCTGCCCAAGCGGCTGAAGGCGCACGCTTCGGGCAGAGCCTCGAGAGCCGTCTCCCCGTGAAACTGTCCTACAGCGAGCCCCAGAAGTCCCAGTCGGCGGCCCTCAAGCGAGAGGCGACGATCAAGAGGCTTAGCCGGGCCGAAAAAGACAGGCTGTTGGCAAGCCCCAACGCAACGCGGCGACATCGCTGCTCCGGCGATACAGATATCTGAACGCCCTTCTTGGAACCTTCCCTCACTGCTGTCGGCCACTCAGCATGCAACTCGCAGGGCAGAAATCCCCTCGCTAATCCGTGTTTTGCGCTTTTGCCCGCTCCTTCTCGCCATATTTGGTGGAGAGCGGCTTTCATAATAAAACGCCAGCCCATCTCTGGCATCCTGACGGAGTGCACCGAATGGTCGACGCCGGATCTCCTCGGCTGTCTTGGTTCAGCCTGAACTGGAATCGCGTGGGCAAGGCGTAAGGGAACACCGTGCGGCTCCATGCCGCTGCAGTCGCGGCCTCCGGCCGCAAAGGTTTATCGCATGAGTGCCGATCCCGAAGGGAAGGTCGGGCGGTGCCTTTGAGGACATCCGCCCGTCCTTCGGTCTCGGCCCCTGGAGCGGCGCTCGGGTCGGTCCTCACCGGAGCCCTATCCTC
>VGYR01000478.1 GCA_016872925.1 Planctomycetota bacterium | reverse complement strand
TGTGGATGTCGATCACGGGCAGGTCGTCTATCCGTCCCTGGAAGACGTCGCGCTCGTCATGCGCCTGGACGAGCTCGCCCCAGTCGGTGGGCGGGCCGCGGGCCGGCGAGACTGGCGGTGGCTCAAGCGGTTCGCCGAGATGTGTGAGGATCTTCCGGATCGGGCCCGGCTCGGTGATGAACGCGATCAGCCGGATGTCGCCACCGCAGTTGGGGCACTCGAGCGGAAACTCCTCCCCCACCCGGGCCAGAAGCTTGGCCCAGGCAATCCGCGAGGTGTCGTGCGAGCGGGGTTTTTGATGCGCGCCGGAGCAGCCTCCCGTGGCGTGACCGTCGTTTCCATGTCCCCCGATCGTGACCGCGCGTTGCTTGCCGACGTTCCCGATCGCCAGCGACGTGACGGCTTTCCGCAGCCGGTGATTCGGTGCAAACACCCCGTGATACCGATGCCGATGCTTCCGCGGCGGCGGGACGAGATCGGCGAGCCGGTCGAGGAACTCATACGGCGAGAGCTCGACGACGCCGTTCGCCCCCGGCCGCGTGGACTTGCGGCCGCGGCCGGGCCCGACCCAGGTGGCGGCTTTGTGTCTGGGCAGCACGTAGCGGATGCGGGCGATCCGGCAGTCTGGGCCGCGGATCACGGAGAGTCGCTCGAGGGCGAAGGGGGGCCGGGCGCAGTATCGGAGAAGATGTTCGAGACTCCGAAAATAGCTCGGCACATCGCGGTCAACGAGCGTGATCCGGACACTCGCGTCGACTGAAAACCCGCTGTTCTCCCAGGAGAGCATGTCGGCGGCGGCCGCGGCGTCGAGCAGTCGCTGCAAGCGAAACCAGCGGATCACCCGACGGCGCACCCGCTCTGCGAGCACGGCCAGATCGGCCTGGGTGATCGGTCGGGCTGGGATGAACGCCGGCGGGGCGTTGCACGCTGGGTCGTCGGCAGCCGGCACGAAGACGCCGTCGGTCACGCAAGCGTGGAGGTGGACATGGTGGTTGAGCGCCGAACCGAAGCGGTACAGAAAGGAGATGCCACCGAGTCGCGGGCGGGCGGATGCGGGGGCATCGCTCGTGACCCCTGCCGCAGCGCACAGAGTCCGCTCGATCTCGTCAAGAAAAATCTTCGTGACGGGGGCGACGGCTCGGGGTCGGTCGGCGAGAAAGCCCCGCAATCGCTTGGGCACGGAGATCACCCACTGCCGCACGGGTACCGGCGGGATGACGTGATCGGCGAGATGCGCCGCCGTCTGGGCCATGTGGCGGCCGTTGCAGGACGGGCAGACGCCGCGGCCCTTGCAGGAGAAGGCCACGACGAATCCCTGGCCGCATGTTGTGCACCGGCCGCGGGCGAAGCCGAAGCAGAGCAGCCCGCACTCGAGATAGCCGCGGAGCTCGTCCTGGACGTATCCCGGCACGGGCCGCTCGGCAGCTTCCCGCCACTCGAGCCAGCGCTCGAGGTTCTCGGAGATGATTTTGTGGAGCGGCGTCTTCTCGGGCCGACGCCGCTCGTAGCGGCGGGACGCCGCGGGGCCTCCGTGCGGGCGGCGTCGGCTTCGCGCGGGAAACCCTGTGACCGCGGCGACCATGGGCAGACCGGCAGGTGGACGGCGGGAGTCAACGGCCGTACACTATCCGCGGGACAGAGCGGTTCTCCACAGGTCTCACGGAAGACGATCTGCAGACAACTTGATGCGACGTCCAGCCGCTTGAGGCGTTGCGGCGCTGTACTTCCAGCGGTGGCTCGATTCCACGTTGAAGAGGCTTGGGCGGCCTGCGCCGACTTCTGCTACTGGGACGGGGAACTCGTGGAGCTCGCCGGGCTCACGCTCGGCGTGGTCGGCTACGGCCGGATCGGCAGGGGCGTGGCCGCGGTCGGCCACGCCCTGGGGA
>VGYR01000477.1 GCA_016872925.1 Planctomycetota bacterium | reverse complement strand
TATGAAGATCACGATTGCCAGCCTTGTCCCGCGCAGTGCCGACAAAGTGCAATCGTTCAATCAGGCCACGCAGCGCCTTGAAGTACTTGAAGCCTTGCACGTCTTCGGCGCGAATCTTGTGGCGAGCGGCAGCCATGCGCCACACTATGCCAGCCTTGTCCGCAGCGCGCAACTCCACCTATTTAGCCCGAATTACCGAGACTGCCTGGCGCAAATCTCGTGCCGAACAGGAGTGCTCCTCAGCAGAATCTGTGGGTTGATTCTGGCTCCGGTAGTTTGCCAAGGACATGAAACAACGCGATTTCAATGCCTTTCGCGGTCCGAAAGCCGAACGCTTTTCTGGTGGTCAGTTTTACGACGCCGTTCAAACCCTCGACAACTCCCGCCGAAATGGTGCCTTTGGCCCGGAACCAGTTGAGGAAACTCCTCCAAGGCGAGTCGGGCGGCGGTGCGCTTCGCCTCGTCCCAGGGGTCGGCCACGGCCGCGTTGAACTTGACCTTGAAATGGACGTAGGCGGCCGTTTCGATTGCCATGATCGCGGAATGTAGTCCGGGCCAAGCCGCATTGCAACCGTTTCCGATCGTGAGTTGACCGCTACCGGGTTCGACGCGCATGCCGTCGATCGATTGGCCAGCCGGCACTCGACGCGGGCCACGATCCAGCCCGCGATCACGGCTTTCCCTAGCGTCCCGTCCACCAGGACGGGCCGGAGGACACCTTCCCCCATTGCGCGGCCTTTCCCTGGACGAAACGCTTGACGTCACCCCAGGTTCCCGCGTGCGTGCTCATCCGTTGGGTGATCACCTGGAGCCCCGCCTCACTATTGAATTTCTTGGCCACGAACGCCAAGAGCGAGTTGATCCGCTGCACGTGCTGCGCGTAGTCCTCATCGGCGGCGTTCGTTGAATTCTCGCCAAACTCTCTCATCACCTCCATCAGCGAGTGATACATCGCGGTGGCGTCGTCCGAGCCGCTTTTCTTGTAGCGTTCCTCGGCCTTGGCTTCGATTTGTGCGAGGCGGTGCTTTTTGGCGTTGGCGTCGAGTTTCCTCACGATGCCGAAACGGCCGGAGTTGTTGTTGATCAGCCAGGTGCCGGCGTTTTGGAACACGAGTTCGCCGCCGATCAGCCCCAGGCCGGTCGACTCAATCTCACCCGAGGGCTCGGGATGGTCTGGATCGGCGGCGGCGAAGTTGCAGACGAGCGTCGGATGGCCCGTCCTTCCCGAGCCCTGCATGTCCGCCGCGATCCGTCTCCAGACTCGGTCACCTTCGCGAAACCCGAAGGCCTCGGGGTGCTCCCAGGGTTTTTCGAGGCCGACGACCAGATGCAGATCGGGCGAGGTGAGCACCCAGTCATACCGCACCGACTGCACGGCCCCGAATGAGTAGGTCGGGGATCCGATCGGATTCGCCGTGAGGTCGGTCCAGGCCGGGTTCAGTCGCGTTGGGGCGATCTTCTCGCCCCGCTGCGGCCTGTAGCGATCGGTCGGCCGGTTGAGCCCCGGCTGCTGGACGTTTGCGGCGAACTCCTGCTTCTCGATGTACGAAGGCGGCTTGGGCGTCGTGAGGGCGACCGCGTTGGCGGGCGTGACTCCGTTGGCGGGCGTGACTCTCAGGAAGGAGAACATGGACATCGGATGGCTTCCGCAGCGGGTCGTGCCGAAGACTGAAAAGAATAAGAATAGCCCGGTCAACGGCACTTCCGCAACCATGCCCACAGGCATTTCCGAGCTGATGGGGGGCTGGTGAGGCTGGTGCCGCGTTTTCTGGCACCTGATCAGCTGCTCCCGGAACGGCTGCCCTCCCCCTGGAGTGGCGTTTTTCTGCCGTCGGCGCAGACCGTCTCCCGGGTCGCCCGTCCTGGGTTGTGGTTTGACCTCGCGTCCGGCAGGACTCAGAGGCT
>VGYR01000476.1 GCA_016872925.1 Planctomycetota bacterium | reverse complement strand
CTCGACCGCGCGAGGCGCACCGACCCGAAGGCCCGCATCGGCACCTCCCGAAGCGCCGTCAAAGCCTTCATTCAAAACGTCCACCACTTTCGCGACGACACGCTCCGCGACCCCGCTCCACCCGACGACCATGTCGTGGTGTTCGACAAGGCCCAGCGGGCGTGGGATGCCCGGCAGCTCGCATCCTTCATGAAGCGGAAGAAGGGGCGGCCGGGGTTCACGCAGTCGGAGTCGGGGCTGTTGCTTTCGGCGCTCGACCGGCATGACGACTGGGCCGTGGTGGTCTGTCTCGTGGGGGGCGGCCAGGAGATCAACACGGGCGAGGCGGGGATCGGCGCGTGGCTCGAGAGCGTCCGCACGGCGTTCCCCGGCTGGGACGTCTTCATTTCGCCGCATCTGACCGACTCCGAGTATGCGGCCACCGGTGCCCTCGCTCGGCTCACGGAATCGCGAGCCGGTGCGGCGGCCGCCACGTTCGAGCCGGCGTTGCACCTGGCCACCTCGATGCGTTCCTTCCGCGCCGAATCGCTCTCCCGCTTCGTCAAAGCCCTCCTCGACGGCGCCCCCTCATCCGATCGACATTCGGGTGAACATCGACCCGGTGCACTGGTTTCTGAGCCCCGCGAAAGACACCCGCTCGTCGCTCTATCTCGAAGACGCGGCGACGGAGTTTCAGGTGCAGGGGCTGGAGCTCGTCTGGACGATCGTCACGTGGGACGCCGACTTACGCTGGACGGGCGACGACTGGAGCTATCACAGTTTTCGCGGGGCCCAAGAAGCTGAAAATAGTCGGACGGACGTGAAGAAGCCCGAGCGGCGGCAGTACCTGAAGAACGCCTCCCTTGTGTTGCTCACGCGGGCCCGACAGGGGATGGTGATCTTCGTCCCGCCGGGGGCCAAACGCGACAAGACGCGGAGCCCGGGGTTCTACGAGGGGGTGAGCCAGTACCTCGCCGACCTGGGCGTACCGCAGGTTTAAGCCGACTTGCCGAGCTCAGCCGCCTCGCGCCGTTCGGCTTCTTCGCGTTCGCGTTCCAGTCGCTGGGCATGCACCTCGCGGACGTGCCGCAGGTAACCCTCGATGCCGCCGTACCGTTCGAGCAGCTGCTGTCGCGCGGCATGCACCTCGGCCACGATCGGATCGTCCTGCTCGTTGGAACCGGGTTCAGTAGCCATCGTTTCGCTCCATCAGGCCTTTCGGTGTGCAGATGACGGGTATGTGCTTGTCCAACTTTCGTAACCAGCGTTCGATCGGACGGCGTGTTGCTTCGTTGGCGAGATGAGTGCAGTTCCAGGTCAGCAAAAATTCTATCAGGTACACCGACGCGTAGGCGATGTGGTACGCATCGAGCATCGCCCCGTTCGGAAGCCAGCCTTTCCGCACCAACTCGCCACCGATGAATTCTACTTCCTCACTCGGCCCGAGAATCCGCACCCCCTCCAGACTGCCGAGCCTGAGCCTGCTTTGGTTGGCGTCTCCGACGATCGCTTCTTCGAGGACGGTTTCCGACGTCACCAACTCGTATCGGTGCCGACGGTTTTCCCACCACGCCCTGGTGATCGCCTGCTTGGCAGCCAGTTCGCCGTCCGGCGAGAGGCGGGCGACCAGGTACGACGGGATCGTGGTTTCGAGGTAGACGCTTGGCACGAGTGGTTTCCGCGGCGGGGCGGCGATTCATGCCAGTCAGTGTGCATGCGTACCGTCCTGCGTCGATCCCCCCGCGGGGGACCAAGGTTGTCCCTCGGATTGGTATCCTGCTTCCCATGGTTGCTGCCCCACCTATCGCCACGTTCCAGCGGCTCAAGCCCCGCGCGATCGACATTCGGGTGAACATCGACCCGGTGCACTGGTTTCTGAGCCCCGCGAAAGACACCCGCTCGTCGCTCTATCGCACCCCATCTATCCACAGTTTTCGCGGGGCC
>VGYR01000475.1 GCA_016872925.1 Planctomycetota bacterium | reverse complement strand
TCACGGCGAGCCTCCTTGCTCAAAGTGAATGGGGGTTGAAGTCCACTCACTTTGAAGGAGGCTCGCCGCTTTTCAGAGGCCAGTTTCAGCCCGCGATTCGGCCCTCAAAAAGTGCAAAACCCGAGCTCACGAACTTCGAGACGAGTTGGTACGCCTCGGTGCGGGAGGCGGGACGGATGGCGATGTCCGGCGAGCGGGCGCCGATCCGACGGATGGTCTTCCGGCACGGCCACAAGGGTCCGCGGGAGATCGGGTGCGCGGCTGAGTTCGTGGACTGGCTGATCGATCCGGAGGCCAACGGCGGCGGCGCGGTGGTCGACTTCGGCTGCTACGGCGCGGTGCTCGCGACGTGGTTGATGGAAGGTCGGCGTCCGACGAGCGTGGTGGCCAGCCGTTCGACACTCAAGGCCGATCGCTATCCCGACGTGGACGACGACGCGACGATCGTGCTGACGTACCCCGGCGCGACCGCGACGATCCAGGCCTCGTGGGCGTGGACCCACGACACCAAGGAGATGGATCTGCACACGGAGCGCGGCTCGATCCACGCGGGCAAGTGGGGCGACCTGGCGGTGCGTGAGGAGAACCGCGGCCCGACATCGATCCGGCCGCCGGCGCTTCCCGCGGCGTTGAAGGACGAGTGGACGTACCTGCGGCACGTCGTGCGAGGCGAGTGTGAGGTCGATCCCCTCTCGAGCCTCGAGTACAACGTGGTCGTCGCCGAGATCCTCGAGGCGGCACGGCGCGGAGGGGATGAGCGGGGAGATGTGGCTCGTGGCCCGTAGGGGGGGCCGGCTGAGCGGCTCCGGGCCGCTCAGCCCAAGGGCCGCAGGCCGCGGCGGTACTCCAGCGGCGTCTGGCCGGTGTGCCGCTTGAAGGCCCGCGTGAAGTGGGCCTGGTCGTAGAACCCGCAGTCGATCGCGATCCGCCCCGCCGCATCGGTGGTGAGGCGGAGCCGCCGCTGCGCCATCAGCAGCCGCAGCCGGAGTACGTAGTCGCCGACCGTCATGCCGAACAGCCGGCGGAACTCCCGCTGCAGTTGGCTCGCCGACAAACCGGCCCGGCGGGCGAGGTCGCCCACGGCGAGCGGCCGCCGATACTGCGTGACGACGTGCTCGAGGACCGGCGTCAGCCGCCGGTATTCGTCTGGGGCGTGGCCGGCGTTGCCGAACGGTCGCAGCACTCCCGCGATGCCGATGACCCCGCCGTCAGCGGCGAAGAGCGGCAGTTTGGTGCACAGGTACCACTGCGGCAGACCGGTGTGGTCGGGCACGAGCCAGGCCTGCTCACGGAGCGGCTTTCCCGCCCGCATCACCCGCTGGTCCTCGGCCACGTACTGGGCGGCGAGAGCCGGCGGGTTGAGGTCGTAGTCGCTCTTGCCGACCGCCGCCGCCTCCGATGGGAACCCGTGGAGGGCAAGCCACGCCGCGTTCGCCGTGACGAAGCGGCTCTCGCGGTCCTTCACGAACAGATACACGTCGGGCAGGGCGTCGAACAGACGCAGCACCTGCGCTGCCACGCGATCGGGAAACCGCCGCGTCTCGCTCGGTGCTGCCATGAACGATTAATACAAAAAGATGCAAGCGGCGTCAAATGACGTCCATCGTGGCCATCGCTACGCTGTCGAAGGTGCTCGGTGTCGGTCGTTGCGGACGTCGGCCCCGGGCGATCTTCAACGAGGGGTGACGGCATGGCAGATGGATCACGGGCCGGATTCCGACCGTACCCTCCTTCGGCCACGGTTCGAGGCGGAGGAAGTCAGGTTTCCAGAGGGCTGCTCGAGGCTTTCGTGCGCTGATCGGAGGATTCCCCGATTGAGTATCACGGTTCGAGACGTCGCCGCCGCGGCCGGCGTGTCGCCAGGCACGGCGAGCCGGGCCCTCCGCGGCCATCCGCAGATCAGCGAGGAGTGCATCTCCCGGGTG
>VGYR01000474.1 GCA_016872925.1 Planctomycetota bacterium | reverse complement strand
TAGCGGCTCACCCCGCCACCAATGCGTCGCGGAGCGCCGTGACGTCGGCCCGCGAATAATGGTCCTGCCAGGCGGCGTCTGTCTCGAGCACGCGGTCCGCGAGCTCCTCGACCACGCTCCGATCGTAGAGCGGATTGCAGTTTCGCGCGGCGAGCGGCTCGGCGAGCGCCCGTGCCGCCGGGACCACGGCCGCCAGCGCCGCGCCCCCGGTGGCGACGATGTCTTCGTAGCGGATCACCGCCGCGCGCGGGAGGCACTCGGCGTAGCGGCCAAACGAAAACGCCACGATCCGCAGCTGCCGGGCGACGACGTCGGTCTCGCGGTCGAGTGCGGCGGCAAGCGCACCGTCGAAGGCCTCCGCCATCGGCACGCGGCCGTGCGTCCAGTTGGCCTGCGTCGAATGCATCGACAGCAGTGTCGCCAGCGGATTGCGCACGATCGCCCGGCAGGGAAACCGGGTCACGAGCAGCGGCAACAGCGCCGTAAACGCGTTTGGATGCTTGACGACGAGCGCGAAGTCCGGGCCGAGCGGCTTGTCGAACCGCACGCTCTCGAGCGCCACGATCGACCGCCGCAGGCCGTCGGGGTCGCGTTCGCTCCCATACGGATTGTCGGGCACCGCTCCGCCGACGGCCATGCAGGTGGCAGTGCCGCTTGACAGCAGCGACCGGCGCTGGTCGGCGCAAAACGCCGCGATCGCGTCGAGCCGGCCCCTGTCGTCGAGCCCGACGAGCGTCGCCGGATTCATCGGCTCATGGAGCGCGACGGTGCCGGCGACCTTGTTGAGCAGATGGCAAGCGAGCGTCGTGCCCGAGCGGACGATACCGGTAAGGAGGATGTCCATGGGAGCCACGCGGCGAACGACCGGTCCGTAGCGATTCAGGAGCCGGGAGAACCCACGCCGACGGAAATCCGACCGTGGCGATCGCAGCATCGGCTCTTTCGATACGCTACCGAAGAACCGTCGAGACAGGTATCGAGAGACCGGGCAAGAGTGCCGTTGCGGTCAATCTGTCGTCCGCGGTGAGGAGTGCTTTCCCGACACCGGCCGCGCTGGCCGTGTGCGCGAGTGCCGTGCGCGTGGCCGGATCGATGATCCACACGACGTGGGTCCCGGCGGAGAGATAGTCGGTCACCTTTCGCTCCATCTCGGCCTGGGTATTCCCGGGCGAAAGCACCTCCACCACGAGATCCGGAACGACGGCCCACACCCTGTCGGTGGGAAGCGTCCTTCCGGGAAACTTCTCCCAACTGATGAACGACACGTCCGGGCCGCGCACGAGCTTTGGCCCGATCTGAAGCAGCCCGTCGGCGCCGAGGACGACACCCAGTGGATGGTCCTCGAGATACCGCCGCAGCGCGAAGGCCACCTCCATCGCCACCAGCGATTCGAGCGTGCCCATCGGCTTCTCCACGAGAACGCCATCCACGAGCTCGCACAGGCGCTCGCCATCCCGTTGGACGGTTTCGGTATCGTCGGCCGTGCCGGTTCCCGGCAGAGGAAAGAGCCGGACGCGGTCGATCGGGATACCGCCGAGGTGCCGCTGAAGATCGCCCAGCGTCCACGACTGCGGGAGGGCAAACGGCGCGGCGTCGGCTGCTACGCTCGGTGTTGAAACCGTGGCCATGGGTCAATCCGCTGGCAAAAAGCAGTCGGGGATCGGGATCAACTCGCGTGCCAACACCCAAGCGGCCGAAGTCGCTCATTTCGCGGTGCGGGATCTCGGCCAGCGATTCGAAAATTATCCTCGCCGGCCGTCTCGTGGCCAAGTCCGCGAATTGTCGGGTTGGATTCCCTCTACCAGGGACGATGAGGGTTCAGGGATGGGTGTGAACGCCGGTCGAAAAGTGCAGCGCGGGGCGGGGTAGCCCGGCCGGTCGAAAAATGCAGCGCACAACTGTGCAGCGGTGTCGGTCAGGAGAATCGC
>VGYR01000473.1 GCA_016872925.1 Planctomycetota bacterium | reverse complement strand
TCTGCCTGGTCCGCCTTGCCTCGTGGCATTTCTGGCCCTCCCTTGGTTGCGGCCACCCAGGATTCTCGCTCCCGAAGTGGCCTCGTTGAAGGGAGGCAGGTCACGCCTGGCCGGCCGTGGTATTGTTGCAGGCGGCGGGTGATAGCGACGGTCGTTTCCGTGGCCGCCGCCGACGTTGTGGCACGGGAGCCTCGTCATGCGATCGCACGCTCGATTTTCGCGGTATCGTCGCGGCCCGGCCCATGTCCGGCGCCGGGTCGTCTTGTCGTGCGAACCGCTCGAGCGCCGCGGCATGCTCTCGGTCTCCTGGCCGCCGCTCGCGGCAGCCGACCACGACGCCCGCTGCCCCGAACCGCACGACGAGCACGCCGCCGAACAGGCCGCCCCCGTGCTCGACTGCGACGGGTTTCCCCGCTGGGATGTGATCGACATCGATCTCCCAACGCTGCCGATCGCGCCGCTCGCGTCCACCTTCGCGCTCCACAGCCGCCCGTCGGCCGCCCACGTCATCTATCTCGACTTCGACGGCCACACCACGCAGGACACGTGGTGGAACGAGACGTTCAACGACGACGAGGACTTCACCACGCCGGCCTACAGCGTCGATGCCTCCCCGGCCTTCAGCAACCAGGAACTCGCCAACATCTAGGACATCTGGGCCCGGGTGGCGGAGGATTTCGCCCCCTTCGACGTCGACGTCACCACCCAGGCGCTGCCGCTCGACAGGCTCCGGCGGAAGGGCGAGCAAGACGCCAACTGGGGCGTGCGAATCGTGATCGGCGGCACCTGCACCCAGTGGTACAAGCCCGACATCGCGGGCGTGGCCTACCGCGGCTCTTTCACCTGGGATACCGACACCCCCGGCTTCGTGTTCGAGGAGGACTGCCTTAACGGCGATCCCTACGCGACCGCCCTGACCACGAGCCACGAGATCGGCCATGCCCTCGAACTCCGCCACGACGGCCGGGCCATGGCCGGCGAGGAGTATTACCGCGGCCACCTAGGTAGCCGCGGACTGAAGTTCCTTCAGCGTGATGCCGTCCTTGGTCTTCCATGCCTCTCGGCCATTCGAGTTTCGCCCCAGAATGACGGCGGATGCGGCAGAGGGTGAGTTGAAGGCATGGTCTTGGGTGAAGACGAGGGAGCCGTTCTGTTCGGCCACCACCCCGGTGGAGAGCAGGTCTTTTCGCATCGTGCGGAGCCATTCCTGCATGGATGGGGTCTCCCCGGCACACACCCCCGAGCCCTTGCAGACAACGAACCCACGCGCGTCCTCGTAGCCGGTGGCGGTGACACCCTTGCCGGAGGCGTACAGGAGTTGGGTGTCCGACGGGGCCGCCGCCTTGACCGCCTCGAACACGCTCAAGCCAACGAGCGGCAGCACGCTCAAGACATCCTCTAGAAAACTCTCGGTGTCGGCCCGATCGGCCTCCGAGAGCGTGGGCGCTGATGGGCACTGGACGTTCTCAAGGTTGCACTGCTTGGCAGCCTTGGCCAGTTCGTACAGGCGAGCCTCCAAGTGCTGGACGTGGGCCTTGTTGAGACTGTGGTCTTTGGTGACGAAAAACACGGCCCAGTCCCAGAAGTCCTTCTTCTGCTGGTGCTGGGCAAGCCGGTCTTTCACCGGGTCGCCCTCGCCCACGTAGACCAGCGGTAGAGCGCTCTCTTCGGAGGAGCCCACCAAGATGTAGACGCCCGTCCTGTCGATCTCCGGGCGGCTGATGGCCTCCCGGTAGTTCGTGCGCTTGAACAGCACGCCCACGCCCGTCCAGTTCGACTTCTCGATCAGCCGGAGGCCGTCGGGGTCGCCGTTAGGCACGAACATCTTGATGGAGAAGGCTCGGCTGGATGCCATCGCGGGAGACGCCTCGGGGAAGGGCTGGCAAAGCATGCCAGATGGCAGGGACAACCTTGTATCTTGCCCGAGGCA
>VGYR01000472.1 GCA_016872925.1 Planctomycetota bacterium | reverse complement strand
CCTTCGGGATCGGCACTCATGCGATAAACCTTTGCGGCCGGAGGCCGCGACTGCAGCGGCATGGAGCCGCACGGTGTTCCCTTACGCCTTGCCCACGCGATTCCAGTTCAGGCTGAACCAAGACACTCGTGATAGACTTTCGGCATCATGGGCAAATCCACACGATTCGTCGCCACACTCTTCGGCGCGTGCACCTGGGCCTTCATTGCCGCCGTTGAAGCCTCAGGCCAGACGCTGCCGCCTGCGAATGCCTACATGGGGCCACCCGGCACGGCCACGATGCACGCCAATGCGGCGTCGTCCAACGCCACCACAAGCCCCGGCCCCGGATCGGGCTCCGTCTCGATCCTGAACCAGAACTTCGACGCCGTCTTCCCGACGATCCTGACGGGCACCGACGGCCTGATCGTGTCGGTCGCCACCAAGTGGTCCGATCAGACACCGTATGTCTACCTGCTGAACCCGACCACGCTCGAGTCGCTGGCGACCATGAAGCTCGTCAAGTCGACCACCAGCGATCTGGCCGGCGGTATCTATTCCTACCTCGATAACGACGACCGACTGGTGCTGGTGAACGCCAACGGCGATTTGCAGCGGATCTCCCACACCCAGCAGAGCGGCACGTGGACGCTCACGGTCGATTCGTCGGTGCAGATCGGGTATCCCGACGTCGTCGGCCTCGTGCCCGATTATCAGGGCCGCGTCTGGTTCGCGACCGCCCAGGGCACATCCGGCACCTCCGGCGCGGTCGTCGGCTACTACGACCCCGCCTCGAACCAGACGTCGGCCTTCACGCTGCCCGCCGGCGAACAGGTGGCCAACAGCATTTCGTCGTCGCCCACCGGCGTGGCCGTGGCGTCGACGTCGGCCCTGTATCTCTTTCAGTCGGGCTCGAGCGGCCCCGAACAACTCTGGCGGCAGGCCTACGACCGGGGCCCGGCCCGCAAGCCCGGCCAGCTGAGCTGGGGCACCGGGGCGACGCCGGTGTTTTTCGGGCCCACCACCGGCTACGACTACCTCACGATCACCGACAACGCCGCCCCGCAGGAGAATATCCTCGTCTACACCGCCACGTCCGGGAGCCTGGTGGGCTCGGTGCCGTTTCTCATGTCGGGCACCAACAGCGGCAACGAGGACGCGGCGATCGCCGTCGGCAGCAGCATCTACTACCCGAGCACCTACGGCTACCAGTATCCGGCGTCGGCGGAGAGCGGCACGAGCATTCCCGCCTCGGCGCCGTTCGTGGGGGGCATGCAGCGGGTCGACGTGCTGCCGGGCGGCAGCGGCCTCGCGACCACGTGGCAGACCCAATTGATCGCCTCGGCCGCCGAGCCGAAGCTGTCGCTCGCCGACAACCTGATCTACACCGTGGGACTCTCGTCCGGCACCTACAGCCTGATCACGGTGGATCCCCTCACGGGCCATCTCGTGAGCAGCACGCCCTACGGCTCCGCCTCCGGCGACAACCCGCTCCAGATGGTGAGCATGATCAGCCCCTCCGGCGTGCTCTACCAGGGGACAGAACGCGGGCTCCTGCGGGTTGAGGCGCTCGTGCCCGAACCCGCGACGATCGCCACGGCCTTCGCCGCCTTGGCCTGCGGCGGCTTCGCCCTCTGGCGACGGCGAGGAGCCTGACGACCACGCTGCCCGTCAGCTCCCGGCAGCGGTCGCGGCAGATGATGCACGGGTTGAAGGCCGCGAGACCGGTTCGAGTTGTTCGTGCGTTCGACGAGCCACGCAATCCGTCCAAGGCAGTCGCTGCGATCAGTGCCTCTTCGGGCCATGACAGGTTTGATGCCCTGCGGGCGGCGAAGGATAGTCCGGCCAATGGCACTTCCGCAACCATGTCGATAGGCATTTCCGGCCCGATGGGCGGCTGGTGAGGCTGGTACCGCGTTTTCTGGCACCTGATCAGCTGCTCCCGGAACGGCTGCCTC
>VGYR01000471.1 GCA_016872925.1 Planctomycetota bacterium | reverse complement strand
AACATCCTCTGGACAGACGCCGGATACGCCATCGCCGTCGACTCGAGCAGCCAGCTTGGCTTCGCCAGCGACTACAACCTCTTCTGGAACACCGCAAACGGCAAGGTCGGACTGTGGGAGGGTATCGAGTTCGGCTCGCTCGTCGACTGGCAGTTCGACGTGGGGCTCGACACCAACAGCCGATTCGCGAATCCGCAACTGGTTGATCCCGACGGTGCCGACGGCATCCTCGGCTTCAGCACGGCGGTCGTGCCGGCCACGAGCCGGGTGATCGACAACGGCGCTGCCGGCTTCTCGACCACCGGCACGTGGACAGCAGTCGCCGGCGGCGCGGGGGGCGGCTCGTTGGCTGCCGGCTACGCCTCCTCCGACACTCCCACCGCGGTCGCCTCATGGGAGTTCACCGGCCTCGAGGCCGGTGCCTTCTACGAGGTGGCCGTCACCTGGCCGGCTTCGAACAGCGCGAGCTTCCAACCCCCGTACCGCGTGCTCGACGGCGGCGCGACGGTCGCCACCATCCGCATGAACCAGCAGGCGGCTCCCAACGACTTCACGGCGGATGGATCCTCGTGGGAACGGCTTGGCACGTTCTACGTCTCGGGCGACCGGCTCACCGTCACGCTCTCCAACGCCTACGCGCAAGTGATCGCCGACGCCGTCCGGCTGGTGAAGATCGAGGGCGACCGGGGCCGTGACGACACCTTCACCGTCACGGCCTCCTCGCCCACGATCGACGCCGGCGACCCGCTCTCGCCGAGCGCGGGCGAGCCGGCTCCCAACGGCGGCCGCGTGAACCTCGGCCACACGGGCAACACCCTGGCGGCAGCGGCAAGCGCGTCGCAAATCCTCCAGGTGCTCTCGCCCAATGGCCTGGAAAAGCTCGAAGTCGGCAGCCCCGTGGCGATCCAGTTCCGCTCGGCCGGATTGGCGACCACGCAGCCGGTGGCTCTGGTCAACGTCGGTGGTGGAGCGACCAGCGGCTGGGGTGGATCGGCCTACGCCACGGGGGGCTACCAGAACACCAGCACCTTTTCGAGCACGATCATCACAACTGGCGCCATCAATCCGGCGCCCGATGACGTCTATCGATCTTATGCATATGCGTCTTCCTCAAATCCCTTCGGCTGGCAGATCCCGGCCGCCGACGGCGCCTACACGCTGCGGCTGCACTTCGTGGAGCCATCGTATTCGTCCTCCAATGCCCGGGCATTCGACGTCCGGCTGCAGGGCACGGTCGTGGGCGACGACTTCGACCTCATGGCCACGGCAGGTGCCACCGGCAAGGTCGTCGTGCGGGAGTATGCGGTCACCGCCACGGGCGGGGCTGGCGTCAGTCTGGCACTCGAGAAAGCCGGCCAATACTTCGGCGGCAAGTACAACTACGATCCACTCCTCTGCGGCATCGAACTCGTGCGGGCCACGCCCCAGGGAACCACGTCGCCAACCGCCGATGTCGACATCTCGCTCGACAACGGCGGCACCTGGACGACCATCGCCTCGAGCGTGGCGATCGACCGCTATGGCAACGGCCAGACCACTTGGACGCCCTCCGCCACGACCTCCGGCAACACGGCGCTCGTCCGCGTGCGGAGCGGGAGCACGAGCGACGCGTCCGACGCCGCGTTCCTCGTGGCCAATGCCGGCACCGACTACTACGTCAACGACCTCGGGCTCGCAGGCGACGGCTTCACCACCGCCGCAGGCGACAATCTCAAGAGCGGCAAGAGCCCAGACCAGCCGATGAAGAGCCTCCGCGGGCTCTTGGCGGCCTACGACCTCGATGCCGGCGACGTGATCCACGTCGACGCCGGTACCTACCGCCTCGTCCGCAACATCGAGGTTGGTAGCGGCGACTCGGGCGTGATCTTGGAGGGCTTCGTGGATCCTGCGGACGGATCGCGGAAGACGGTCCTCGACCGTGGCAACAAGGCCAGCGGCACGGCCGTGTT
>VGYR01000470.1 GCA_016872925.1 Planctomycetota bacterium | reverse complement strand
CATGAAGTACGACGAGTACCTCGCGGCCGGCTACCCGATCGGCAGCGGGGTCGCCGAAGGCGCCTGCCGCCATCTCGTCAAGGATCGGATGGAGGGAACCGGCATGCGGTGGACCGTGACGGGCGCCCAGGCCATGCTCCACCTGCGGGCCGTTTACCTCAACGGCCGCTGGGATGAATTCATCGAGTACCACGTCGAAACTGAGCAAGACAGGCTATACGGGAAGGCTGCGGCATAGAGATTTGCGAGTTACGCCCTTTTGATTTGGCGTGGCGGGAGTCGACTGGCTGACATCGACTTCAGCGGCTGACCGTCCACCAACGCACCATGGTCCGGCCGTCACGACGGCACTCGCGGAATCCCTACTTGTTGACGAGGAAGTGGCAGATGTCGCCGTCCCGCATCACGTAGTCCTTGCCCTCGACCCGAAGCTTGCCGGCGGCGCGGATCTCCTTCTCGCTCGCGTACTGTTCCAGGTCCTCGAGCGCATAGATCTCCGCCCGGATGAATCCCTTCTCGAAGTCGGTGTGGATCACGCCGGCCGCCTGCGGCGCCGTGGCCCCGACCGGGATCGTCCAGGCCCGCACCTCCTTCTCGCCCGCCGTGAAGTAGCTCTGCAAGCCGAGCGTTCTGTAGGCGGCCCGGGCGAGCACCGCCAGCGCCGGCTCCGCAAGGCCGGCCCCCTCGAGCATCTCGGCCCGGTCGGCCTCGTCGAGTTCGGCGATCTCAGCCTCGAGCTTCGCGCACACCGGCACCACCTCTGCCCCCGACTTGGCCGCCGCCGCCCGCACCAGCGGCACGAGCGGGCTTTTCCCCTCGACGTCGGTCTCGTCGACGTTGGCCACGTAGAGGATCGGCTTGGCGGTGAGCAGGCCGAGTTCCTTCACCGCCTTCTTCTCGGTGTCGTCGAGCACGAGCGTCCGCAGCGGCTTCTGCTCGCCGAGCCAGGCGAAACACTTCTTCATGACCTCCACCTTCAGCTTCGCATCCTTGTCGGGGCCCTTGGCCGCCCGCTCCGCCTTGGGGATCAGGTTCTCGAGGTGCTGGATGTCGGCGAGCATCAGCTCGATCTCGATCGTCTCCATGTCGGAAACCGGGTCGACCTTGCCGGCCACGTGGATCACGTCGGGGTCGTCGAAGCAGCGGACCACCTGCAGGATCGCGTCGACCTCGCGGATGTGGGAAAGAAACTTGTTGCCGAGCCCCTGGCCCTCGCTCGCCCCCTTCACGATCCCCGCGATGTCGACGAGCTTGAGGGCCGCGGGGATCACCTTCTGGGGCGGGATGAACTTCGTGATCCGCTGGAGCCGGCCGTCGGGCACGCTCACCATCCCCTCGTTGGGCTCGATCGTGCAGAAGGGGTAGTTCGCGCTCTGCGCCGCCTTCGACATCGTGAGGGCGTTGAAGAGGGTGCTCTTGCCGACGTTCGGCAGTCCGACGATGCCTGCTTCCATGGGTGGGCTCCGCGCGCGGGGTTCCGGGTGCGGCATCATACGGTTCGGGGGCTCTCCGAGTAAGCCGCCCGGACGAACGGTGAAAGCCTCGGCTTCGGAAGGCGAGGATACGTGTCTTGGCCTTCACGGATCGGCCAAGACAGGCCTCGACTTCCCCCGATTCGTCCGGGCTTCCGCGGCGTGACGCCAAGCGATTCCGCAGCATCTCGCTCCCGGAACCTGATTCGCCTAAAAAGGGGTGATGGGCACTCCTGTTCGGCACGGGCCGTGCTGTCGGCTGATTCTGGGTTCCGGGGCGGTGGTCTCGCTGTGGCCCTTTCCTCCGGGGAGGAGCCGGGGAAGGCCAAGGAAAGCGAGGTGAGGGTGTCTCAAGTCTATGAGCGGCGCCAACCGCGCAGCAGCGAACCCCGCGGCACCCTCGAGCGCGCGGAGCGATTACACAGGCTATGGGAGTGACTCGATATGGCGTTCCAGTTCTTCGAGGCTCGCCCATCCC
>VGYR01000469.1 GCA_016872925.1 Planctomycetota bacterium | reverse complement strand
TTTGGCCTTCAAAGCATCTTGACCGCCCTGCCGCCGAGCGCTTACCCACTTTGACACCGCCGACTGGGTCACGCCCAACTCGGCAGCCACCTGGCTCTGGGACTTCCCAGAGTCCAGCAACTCCATGGCTTTCAGCCTGCGCGTTTCCGCGTCTTTTCGTTTTCCGCTGTATGGCATGCATGGGGTATCGGCCACCCGGCCCATCGGCCATGAATCTTTTTTTCAAGCGTCAATAACGGGCCTGAGATGTGTCAGGATCTTCCGGATCGGCCTCGGCTCGGTGATGAACGCGATGAGCCGGATGTCGCCACCACACCCCGGGCACGCAAAAGGAAACTCCTCCCCCACCCGGGCCATGAGTTTCGCCCAGGCTATTCGGGAGGTGTCGTGCGACCGGGGCTTCGCCTGAGTGTCGCAGCAGCCCGCCGTGGCGTGACCATCGCCCCCATGCCCGCTGGTCGCGGCCCCTTGCCGCTTGCCGACGTTGCCGATCGCGAGCGCGGTGACGCCTTTCCGCAGCCGGTGATTCGGCGCAAACACCCCGTGATACCGGTGCCGGTGCTTCCGCGGCGGCGGGACCAGATCCGCGAGCCGGTCGAGGAACTCAAACGGTGAGAGTTCGACGATACCGTTGGCGCCTCGCCGCGTGGACTTGCGCCTGCGCCCGGGCCGACCCAGTTGGCCACCTTGTGTCGTGGCAGCACATAGCGGACGTGGGCGATGCGGCCGTCCTTACCACGCCGGATAGAGAGCCGCTCCAGCGCAAAGGGCGGCCGGGCGCAGTATCGCAGGTACGCCCCTGGTAGGCAGTAGCACGCGACTCACGAGCCGCTCATCAGTCGGGCGATGCCTGCGGAAGTGCCATTGACCGGCCTATCCTTTATCCTTCAGGGAGGCCCTGCCGTTCGGCATCAGCCCGCGCTACCCCAGCAGTCAACCGAGCGACAGCCCGGTCTTCGGCAGCACGGACCAGGCCGCCGAGATGTGATTGAGTCCCGGGGCCGAATGCGTGAGCTGGGTCCGCTTCCTGGTGACGAGATTGATGGTGAACAGTTCATATTGCCCGGTGCGGATCGACTGGCCGCAAAACACGATGAACTTCCCGTCAGGACTCCAGGCCGGGGTGATGTCGCCCCGCAGTGTCGGGGCGTTGGCTCCTCCCGGCACGGGTTCGACCGGATCAAACCGCAGGTTTCTCCTGAAGCTCGTCAGTTTTCGTTGCGCACTCCCATCCGCGTTCATGATCCTCAACTCGCCATATCCGGGATCGGCACCGTTGAGCCTGACCTATGAATTGAACACGATCAGGCGTCCATCTGGAGACCACGAGCGTGAGTACGAGTTGTTGGCTCCGTGAGTCAATCGCCTCAGATTGGATCCGTCGACGTTGATCGTGTAGATGTCGTTGTGTTCCCGGGTGTTCCCCCTGTCACTGCCAAACACGATCACGTCGCCACGCGGCGAAAATTTCGGCCCCGTGTCTTCGTAGGTCCCGTCGGTGGTGGCCGTGAGCTGCCGATCACCGCTGCCATCGACTGCGATGATTCTCAGGTGCGCCACGTCCGGCGAAGGCTCGCCGCGACTCGATGCGTAGGCGATGAGTCGACCGTCGGGCGAAAATCCGGGAATGAACTGATATTCGCCCGGGTTCGAGGATGTGATCTTCCTCAGATTCGTGCCATCGGCGCGGATGGTGGAGACATCGGCTTTGTCGCCTGTAAAGCCCGAAAAGGCGATCAGGGTACCCGCCTTTCCGCACATCTCGCCGGTGATTTCTTCTCTTTTCCAGCCGCGGTAGCTTCGTGCGGCTGAGGTGCAGCCTGTCGGCTACGGCGATCAGTGTCGCTGATCATCTGCCGGACCGCAGCCGCATTGTTGCGGTGCGCGGCCGCGAGGCAATGTCCATTCGGCTTTCGGCGCGCGATGTCGTTTCACTTACGTCGAGTCCCTTTG
>VGYR01000468.1 GCA_016872925.1 Planctomycetota bacterium | reverse complement strand
AGGCGATTGTGTCCCGCAGGTTGGCGATCGTCGCCCGCTATGAGCGCGAACTCACCGATGTGCCGGGCATCAGCTTGCGACAAGACGCCCCTTGGGCCGAGTCGGCGGCCTGGATGGCTTCGTGTCTTGTTGCCCCTGGCCGTTTCGGTTGCCGGCGCGACGAGCTCGCGATTGCCCTCTCAGAGCGTGGCATCGACACGCGGCCAATGTTTATTCCGATCCATCGCCTTCCGCCCTACGAGCAGGCAGCCAGGAATCGCCAGACCAACCTGCCAGTGACCGACAAACTTGGCAGCCGCGGCCTCATGCTGCCGACCTATCCGCAGATGACAGACGACGACGTGCGGCATATTTGCCAGGCGATCCGCGAGATTGGCGAGTCCCACCTTCGTCGCCGCAGTCGCGCGGCCACCAGCCGCACGGGGGACAGCTCCGACCGATCCAGCGTACGCATGCCGCGGGCAGCGTAACGCCACCGGGCGCAGGCCGCGTCACCAAGGCGTCCCTCTCACGCTGGCCGAGTTCTCGCCGCCTCGCGGAGAACGGCCAACCAATCGATCGCCGCGTCTTCCCACGATCGACTCGACATTGCCGCCTGCTGCCGCCGCAGCACCACCGCGCGATCGGCCAGGACGCCGCCCACGCCCGACGCAATCGACGCCGGCGAGAGCGGGTCGAACATGGGGATCGCCCCGTTGAATGCCTCAAACACCTCGCGGAACGCGGGGATGTCGCTGGCCACCGCCGGGCACCCGCACTGGATCGCCTCGAGCACTGGAAATGATCCCTGCTCGTAGAGCGATGGCACAACCGTCACCGCTGCGGCGCGGTAGAGCCCCGCCAACATGGGGCGATCCACCTGCCCGACTGCATGCACGACCGAGGCCAATCCCAACCGGTCAGCGATCGCCGCAAGCTCGTGAGGCAGCGCCGCGAACCCCGTGAGGACGAGTTCCAGATCGGGGTAGCCACGCTGCCTGAGCAGGGCGACCGCATCAACGAGCCTCGCGTGGTTCTTGTACGGCCTCCACGCGGCCGGGTAGAGCAGGAACGGACGTGCCGCCGCGGGAATGGCCCGAAGGACGTCATCGGGTGGCGCGGGCGAGCCGAGGTCGTCCGGCACCGCAGGACTCACTACCCGCACTTTTTCACGTGGGGAACCAAGGTGGCCCACGATGTCGACATCACGAATCGTCTGCGACATCGTGCCGACGAGCGCGGCCTCGTGAACGATGCGGCAACTGCGGCGTCGGAACGACTCAAGATCCCTCGGCTTGATGACGCCGGCAAAATGAAACGGCACCATGTCGTGGACCACCACGACCACTGGCGCGGCGAACCTGCGCTCCACGGCGACATGCGGCAGAAGCCAGACATCCCGCGATGGAACGCCCTCGGGCTCATCGATCACCTGACGGGCGAAGACGGCGTCGATGGCATGCTCGACACGGTCTCGCCGGGCGACGAGGCGGTCCACTCTGCCCCCGGTAGCCAGTCGATCGCACAGCTTGCGATGCCGACGCCGAAGCGCCTTCCAGCGCCAGCGATCACCCCATGACTGGCGGCGCAGCGACGCCACATGAATCCGGCCCGCGCTTGCCGCGACCGTCGATGCCACGAGCGGCTCGTCCCCGGCATGGACGACGAGTTGAACGTCTTCCACTTCGGCGAGCCTGGCAAAGCCTCGCGCGATCGCATGCGTGAAGACGCCGATTCCTTCGGTGGGCACGAGCGTGCGACCGTAGCTACACCAGATGCCGATTCGCACGCCTGCTCGCCTCCGGGTAACCGCTTCTACCGCAACAAACCGATCTTCTTGAGGAACTGCCTCGGACCTCGGAATCTTCGACTTCCGAACCAGCGACGACAGCCCGCGACCGGGTGGCGGTGCGACCGTTCGGTCCGACTGGAAGCACCTTCGGGACGAACACCTCAAAACCCTCGGCCAGGAGCATGGGAACTT
>VGYR01000467.1 GCA_016872925.1 Planctomycetota bacterium | reverse complement strand
GAAGGTGGCCCTTGAAAATCACCCGGTCGAAGCACTCCAATGTGGAGGAGATCGAGCCCCCGAACTTCTCGATAAACGAATCCACGGCGCTCTCCTGGTTATGGTTAGAGTGAGATCCAACCATCATTCGGCGAGAGCGCCGTTTTTTAATCACCCCACTGCGGCGCCCGGGCACGACGTCACGTCTCAGTGCCGCTGCCTCTTTGGTTGCGGCCGATAGGCCGCGTTAAGAAAGGCGGTAGCGACGTCGGGGTCGAGGCGGACGACGCGGCGACCCTCGGCATAGACGGCCGCATACTTCCCGCGGACCACGCCTTCGAGCGACCGGAAGTCATATTCGTCCCGCATGTTGTCGTCGTGCTGGTCAGGGGAAGCGGCCATCTTCTTGGTCCTTTTTGCTCGCGACGAGTCGCCCGGCGGGCATGGCCGGCCTTGCCCTTCGTAAGCATAACGCGGCCGCCCGCTTCTGCCGCTTCGTGATCGGAGGAGTGCGGCGTCATTCGAAGAGCGTCTTCTGGGCGGGGGCGGTGGAGGGCATGGCGGTGGCGGCGGATTCGATCGGGGCCCACGAGGTGATCAGTTCGTTGTAGGCCCGCGCGTCTTCGGCGCGGCCGGCGCGTTCGCAGAGCGTGTAGAGCCGATAGGCGAGCTGGCGGATCGGCTCGGCCTTCGCCGCCACCGCCGAGAGCACCTTGCCCGCGGCACTTTCGCCGTCGGTCTTGAACACCCGCACGAGCTGGTGGAGACCCTCCCAGACAGGGAGCCGGTCGTCGGCCGCCGGATCCCAGTCCGGCTTGTAGTCAGCCCACTTGAGCAGCCGCACGTTGCCGCCGGCCGACTGCAAGACGCCCGAGTTTTTTACACCTTCCACGCTCGTCCCCTTCGCCCGGGCGAGCGTGTCGGCCTCGCCGAACTTTCCATTTTCCCACCCATACTGCTCGAACCAGTGGAGGCAGAACTGCGTGTCGGCGTCGAAGTCGTCTTCGGCAAGAAAACGGTTGATGAGCTGCAGCGCCGTCCGCACGGTCATCGGGGACCCGTCGGCCTCCAGCACCGCGGTGTACTTCGAGAACACGGCCATGCCCGGACCGAAACGCCTGGGAGAGGTCTACCGGCGCGACCGGGGAATGCTCGCCCTCCGACTTCCGCGTCATCGCGTCGAGTGCCTGCGGCAGCGTGGCGTTCAACTCGCGGATGAACTGGCGACGCGAAATCGTCTCCGCCGTCGTCGAACGCTTCCGGCACACGAGGACGATGCTGGAGGCGAGGGCATTTGAGTCGATGCCCCGCATGCGGCTACTGTTTTCGGTGCGCAGAGGCCACGTGCCGGTGATCTGCATCTCGGCATCGAGCACAGCTGCAAGAAAGGTCTCCCAACCCGTGCTGTTGGTGTCTGCGTTCTTCGTCTCCGACTGCTTGAACGCGTAGTAGATGGAAGTCGGGTAAGCCGGCTGGGCGTCGTTGGCAAGTCGGCGCATGACATGTGTCATGCCGGTCAGGAAAAAGGCTTCAGCGGCTTCCTTGTTTCGGTGCCGATAAGCAACGGCCACAAGTTCCTCTGACTTCGGCACGCTGATGGTCGCGAAGAGTTCTGGAAAGACGTCCTTCAGTGATCTGCGAAGCCACACGTAAAAGAAGTCAGCAAGATCCGCGTAGCCAATGTTGTCGTAGTACGGCGGATCTGTTGAGACGCACTTGCCTCGGGAAATCGTTTGTGTCGTCGCGTCTGCTTGGACAGCGCGCCCGGGTTGGCAAGTGAGTGTGGTAGCCGTTTCGCCGAAAGCCTTTTCAAACGCACCGGCAATCCCATCGATGAAGACCGACCATGCCCCGGATGAGTCACCTAGTCCTGAAACAAGCGAGTGCGAAGCGCGCCGCACTGCCATTTCGGCATGGAGAGTCGGCGCACAACTTGTCCGCCCGGCGCCGCATCGGCCGCTTGAGTGGCTCGTGTTGTCGGAAGTCTCAT
>VGYR01000466.1 GCA_016872925.1 Planctomycetota bacterium | reverse complement strand
TGAGCGTCCGCAGGTATGTTTCTTCACTGCCACTCGATGCCTTGGGGCCCCGGAAACTCTTCCGCATCCTGGAAAACGCGGTCGGCTTGGCAGCGTAAACTGCAAAAGCCGAACTTACCCCGCCCCGCCCGTGCTTTGAAGCCCCGCGGACGCGCGGCAGGTGTTCCGCGGGACGATCTCGGCCGGGTCAGGCCTCCGCCCGGTGCCGCACGATGTCGCCCTCGACCATGTAGACCACGTCTTCGGCGATGTTCGTCGCCATGTCGGCGATTCGCTCGATGTGCTTGGCGACCGAGTTGATCCGCAGCAGATTCTCGACGTTCTCCGGGCGATCCTTGATTCCCTGCATCACCCGCCGGTTGATCCGCTGCCGGGCCTCGTCGACGATGTCATCCTCCTCGCGGACCTGGCGGGCGAGGGTCGGATCACGCTTCACGACGGCATCGAGGCACTGCCGAACCATCTCCTGCGCCTGCGTCGCCATGGTGCGGATCTCCGGTGGCAGGTCGTAAGGATCTCCTCCCTCGAGCTGCGTGACCCGCTTGGCGATGTTGTGCGCCAGATCCCCCATCCGCTCGAGGTCGTTGTTGATCTTGAGCACGGCCACCACGAATCGCAGGTCCGCCGCGACGGGCTGGTAGAGCGCCAGGATTTTGAGGCACTCCTCCTCGACCTCGACCTCCATCGCGTCGATCTCCGAGTCGTTGGTGATCACCCGCTGCGCGAGGGCGGTATCCCGGTTGATCAGTGCCGTGATCGACTTGGAGATCGCCTCCTCCACCAGGGTGCCGAGGCGGAGAATTCGTTCCTTGAGGGTCTCGAGCTGGCGTTCGATGTGCTTGGTCATGGGTCTGGGCGGCGGATCAGCCGAACCGGCCGGTCACGTAGGCCTCCGTTTCGCGGAGGACGGGCTTGGTGAAGATGTCGGTGGTGGCGCCGTATTCGATGAGCCTGCCGAGGTACATGAAGGCCGTGTAGTCGCTGGAGCGGCTGGCCTGCTGCATGTTGTGGGTGACCATCAGCACGGAGTATTGCCCCCGAAGCTCCTGGATCAGGTCTTCGATCTTGCCGGTGGCGATCGGGTCGAGAGCCGAGCAGGGCTCGTCGAGCAGCAGCACCTCGGGCTCGGCGGCGATCGCCCGGGCGATGCACAGCCGCTGCTGCTGGCCGCCCGACATGCCCAGGGCGCTCTCCTGCAGCCGATCCTTGACCTCGTCCCAGAGCGCCGCCCCGCGGAGGCTCCGCTCGCAGACCTCGTCGAGCACGCCGCGATTGGTCTCGCCGTCGATCCGCAGCGAGTAGACGACGTTCTCGTAGATGCTCATCGGAAAGGGATTGGGCTTCTGGAACACCATGCCCATCCGCTTCCGCAGCTCGATGACGTCCATCCGCGGGTCGTAGATCGAGTCGCCGTTGAGCCGCATGTCGCCGGTGATCCTCACGCTCTGCACGAGGTCGTTGAGGCGGTTCACGCTCCGCAGGAGCGTCGACTTGCCGCACCCGCTCGGGCCGACGAGCGCCGTCACCTTGTTGAGCGGGATCGGCATCGTGATCCGGTGGAGGGCCTGCTTGGCCCCGTACCAGAGGTTGAAGCGGTCCACCTCCAGCACCGGGGGCTCGGCGAGCACGCCGTCGTGAACCTCGGCCTCCACCTCCCGGCCGGCAGCCACCGCGGCCAAACGATCCTGCGGAGCCTCCGCAGGCCGCGGCGCTTCCCGCGGCGGTTGATCGACGGCGTTCATCGTGAACTCTGCTCCTCGGTGGCCCCGGGGGGGCCGACAGGCGGAATCGTACACCACGACCCTCAAAACTGGGTCTTCAGCAGAATTTGTGGGTAGAAAGCCTGTGTTTCTGCGCGGGGCTCTGCCCCGGACCCCGAGGTTTATGAGCCATGGCACAGGCATCAGCCTGAGTCTGTCGGCGTGAGGCTGATGCTTCCGGCAGCGATCGCACCAAGCCGCTGGCGGCATGGGT
>VGYR01000465.1 GCA_016872925.1 Planctomycetota bacterium | reverse complement strand
ATTCGGAACGGCGTGTTCAGGAGCGTCGCTCAGTTGGTCGACGCAATTCGTCGCTACGTCGACCACCACAATACGAACCCAACGTCCTTCGTCTGGACGAAGAAGGCCGAAGACATCCTTCAAAAAATCGCCCGGGCGAGGAAGGCTCTCGATAAAGTCCCATCTGCGTGAGACGCTACACTAGTTCCCTTGGATAACCGTTCGGTCCCCGACGGTTGACGAGGGTTTTTGGAATCGACCGGGTTGCTGGCTCCGCCGCCCCGCGACGGGCCATTGGGTCCGGTCGACTTGCCCCTTCGACGTGAAGGGGCGGTCTTGCCGCCAGCCGGGCTCCGAGCCCCGCCGCGGTGTTCTTCATGGCCGCCGTCATCGCGGCAGCCCACGTGATCATCGCAATGATCGTGTGCTGAATCCTGTGGTGGCAGGCCGCCGGCGAGCGGCCTACCACCGCTCGTTCGCAGCGTGCATGGCAGCTGCCGGTTGCCAAACGCCATGATGCCGCCTTGCAGCACCCGCGTTGCCCGCCGGTTGGTAATACCGGCCCGAAACGTGAGGCCGATCCTCACTCCCAGGTCGTCGAGCAGTCTCGGTAGCTCTCCGCGGGCGACTGCGTTCCCGCATACGGCATCGATCCGTTCAATGACTTGCATCGCCTTCCGCACCTCTGCATCGACATCGAGAGGAGCCGCTGACGGGAGCCGGGCATCGTGTTCGGCAAGCCTCTCTTCCACGTCGGCCAACTCGGCGGCGAGTTCACGTGATGCGACCCGCAACTGCGTCCGCATCGCGTCATTCTCCTCCTCGAGGATCCGCCGCGGAGCCTGCTCAACCAGCCTGCGGAGCCGCATCGCCTTCGCGGCAAGCTCGTCGCGGATTGCTTGGTGCGGAGATCGCGATTCCGCAACGGTCGTTTGGATCCGCTTCCTGACGGCCGCCTCGAGCTTGGTAACGCCGCCGCCGGCCGTCACGAGGTCGGTAATCGTACGAATCGTGAACGTCAGCAGGCCCTCGGCGTCAACGGCGTTGTGGTGGCACGAGCCACGACGCTTCATGTAGATGCCGCACCGGTAGAGCCGTCGCCCACCCCCACGGTCCCTGCGGGCTGCCCCCTGCATGATCGAGCCGCAGCCGTCGGTCAGGTCGAACACCCGCGCAGCAAGCGGGTAGGCACCGGCATCCGGGGCCCGACGCTGTCCTCGCTGGGCACGACCACGCTCGACGAGTTTGGCTTGGAGTCGGTGCCAGCGTTCCGGATCGAAAAACGCCCCACCCCCAGAATCCGCGCGGATCCGCACATCCGAATCATTCTCGACGATGCGGCCCGCGCCGTCGTCGAGAAGCTCATCTGCATTCACGGCTCGTGGACCATTCGGCCCCAAGCGGTGATGCATCCCCTGACTGAAACGCCCGTACTCCTTCTCGCCGATGATCAAGGCGTTCATGGCGAGGGATCGCACCGTGTTGTGATTCCACTTTCCCGACACGCGGCCGCCGAACTTCCGGCCGCCTCGGTGGCGTCCAGCATCGGGGCCGGGAATACCGAGTTCGTTCAGATGCTCTGCAACCCGCTTGTAGCCCCAACCCGCCTCGAGCCACTCGAGGATCCGTACCCAGATTCCAATCTTCGCCTCGTCGTTGGGAAGGAACCGCACATGGCAGCCAGCCTCCTTCACCTTGTGACCTGGCGGCAGTTCCTCCAGCGAGGTGCCAGTCGCGTCGACGAGAAACCTGCCAAAGCCATACGGAGGCCGGCCGCCGGTGCTGTAGCCCTTGCGAGCCAACGAAGCCTGGACCAGCACGACTCGTTCCGACAGTTTCTTGCTGAACTCGCCGCTCTCGTGGTACCCGAAGAGCGACATCGCCGTCTGGCCTAGGCCTTATCCAGGCTCTTCGGGGATTTCCGTGGCTGCAGAGTGTCGACGGGCGTACAGGTTCAAGAATGGGGAAGTGCATGGCGGACGGCGTGATCAGTGGGGCCGAAACCCACTGCATTCACCTTCAAAG
>VGYR01000464.1 GCA_016872925.1 Planctomycetota bacterium | reverse complement strand
TCCCTTCGGGATCGGCACCTATGCGATAAACCTTCGCGGCCGGAGGCCGCGACTCAAGCGGCATGGAGCCGCACGGTGTTCCCTTACGCCTTGCCCTCGCGATTCCAGTTCACGCTGAACCAAGACAGGGGCGCTCCTCAGCCGCCCGGAGCCGCGACCGATGTTTCTGCCGATAGGGTCGATTCCCCGCCCGGGCCGCTGAAAGAGGCCTGCCGCGACTGCCGTCGAGTGTCCGTTACGCGGGTGCCGTTGATCCGGGTATCCTTGGACTATAGCCATGGCCATGCTGACTGCTGCCACCATCGACATACCGCGTTTGGTCGCTCGCCTGGCCGACTTTGAGCCTGCGGTCGTGTACCTCTTTGGCTCCGCCGTAACTGGCAGGCTTGCGGCGTCGAGCGACGTCGACATCGCGTTTCTTCCTCGCCAGCCGTGCGACCCGATGGCCGTGTTCGACGCGGCCCAGCAGCTCGCGGGCGATCTGGGGAGGAATGTCGATCTGATCGACTTGTCGAGGGCTTCCGCGGTGTTTCGCGCCCAGGTGCTCGGTACAGGCACCGCCCTGTATGTCACCGACCACCAAAAGCGGGAAGAGTTTGAAATGTACGTGCTCAGCGATTACGCCCGGACGAACGAGGAGCGTTGCGAGGTGCTCGAAGCCTTCTTGGGCACTGGCCATGCCGGATGACGTCAGCCTCAACAAGTTGGCGATCATCGAGCGCTGCCTCCGCAGGGTGGCCGAGGAATATCGCAGGGATCCCGCCCGGCTGGAAAACTTCACGATTCAAGATTCGGTGGTTCTCAACGTGCAACGCGCCTGTGAGGCGGCGATCGACATGGCCATGCACGTGATCGCCGTTCGCCGCCTCGGCGTTCCCCAGGATGCCCGCAGCGCCTTCGATATTTTGGCTGCCGAACGCTTGATCGAGCGGCCCCTCGCCGAGCGTATGAAGGCAATGGTGGGCTTCCGCAACATCGCCGTCCACGATTACCAGCAGTTGCAGGTAACCATCCTGCAGCGGGTTGTCGAGGAACGTCTCCACGACCTGAAAACGCTCGGTACCGTGTTGCTGCAGACCCGAGGGCAATCGGGTCCGATCGGGTAATCGGGGGCCGGGGGGTGATGGGGGCCGAGGGGCTCGAGCCGCCCTCGCACCACCTGTGCGATTCCTGCCCCAAACGCTCATCGACCGAATGCTTGCGGCCGATACTCCCGAACGCTACCCTTTCGCGCAAGCCAGCGGGGCTGCTTCTCCGCGCACACCGTCCGTCCCCTGTTTTCCTCACGTGAAGGACCTCTTGCCATGATGCGGATTTCGCTCGACTCCCCGGCCTGATCGCGGTTCGGAGTTGGCTGGGTGGCGTGGCGGGCCAGCAGCCGGAGCGCGTGGGGCGTGGCCGCCGTCGCAAGGCGGCGCGAGTGAACTACCGGGGCGAGCAACTTGAGCCGCGGATGATGCTCGACGCCGGCATGCGGGCTCGGCTTCCCGATCTCGTGGCGGCGAGCGACACGGGGGTTTCGAGCACCGACAACGTCACGTTCGATCGGACCCCGGCCTTGATGGGCAGGGTGGTGGGCGACGTGAGCCAGGTGCGGCTCGTCATCGACGGGCAGCGGGCGGCGACGGTGCCGGTGGTGAATGGCGGCTGGAACTACACGGTGCCCGCCGGCCAGGGCAATCGCATCTTCTGAGAGCGGCACAAGTATTGCAGTGAGTCGTCGAAAGGCAAGCGGGCGGCGGTGGCCGCACGCCACCTGGCCTTTGTCATGGAGGACGACTTGTGATTGTTTCAACGACGCCTGTAATTCTTTCACACTTCGAGGACCTGACCGACCCGCGGATGACGCGGACGAAGCGCCATCTGCTGATCGACATGGTGGCCATCGCCTTGAGCGCGGCAATCTGCGGGGCGGAGGGCTGGGCTGACGTCGAGCGGTTCGGCAAGAAGAAGAGGGAATGGTTTGCCCGATTTCTCGAGCTTCCCAACGGCATCCCCTCGCACGATACGTTCG
>VGYR01000463.1 GCA_016872925.1 Planctomycetota bacterium | reverse complement strand
TGACGATGGCGAGCTTCTCGGGGCCCGACAGCCGCTTGCGCTTCTGGGTCATGGGATGGAATCCTCCGGGGGAAAGGGTAGGCTAAACCTTGCCCGCGGAGATTCCAGGTTCGACGGAAGCAAGACACGCGGGCCTTGCGCCGGTTCTCGTGAAGACCATGGTGACTGTTTCCCTCCCACTCTCGGCAGGGTGGGTCTTTGGGTGGTGCGTGCCCGATGATGACGGCGCGGCCAAGAATCTCCTCATGACCGCGGTGATAGCGTATGAAAACACATTGAATATCTTTCTTGTCGCCAGCGACGGGTCCAAGATATTTTGTCGATTGGCCCGCAAGTGGTGCGGAGTAGCAAAGACGGCGCCAAGGAATCGAATCTACAGCTCAATGACGCAGGCTGAGTGGGATGCCTGCAAGCTGTGGAGCGGGGATGATGCTCGAGATGCTATCTATGATGCCATGTACGCGCAGGCGACCGCGGGTACGACGCTGAGGAAGTGCTTGTGGGAGGCTTTTGAGGTGCCAAGCATCTTTCGAGCTTGATCGGTGGCGAGTAGTTCAGGATTGATCCATGGCCATCGGCGAGTGGGCGTGGAGCGGTGCGTACCAATCTGAAGGACCGTTTCAAAAACGTTCGGCAGGGGAAGAACCCCACACCTTGAGGCCAAGTTTCAGTGACTACTAAACGTGTGATTACATTTCTCGGTGAAGAGTACGCACTACTGGGTGAGGCTCCGGCGGTCGGTTCGCCCGCGCCGGACTTCCGCCTTTGGTATTTCAACAAAGGTGAGGAGGGTAGCCCATTTGGTAGGGACGATCTCCTAGAGCGGGGCAGGCCACTCCTGTTGAGTGTGATCACCTCGGTCGACACGCCGGTGGGCAAGATCCAGGCCCGCAAGTTTGATCGGCTCCTGCGGCCGATTCACGAGGACGTGACCGCCGTGCTCGTGAGCTCCGATCTGCCGTTCACGTTGAATCGCTTCAAGGAGACGGAGCGACTCAAGCACCTCATAGGCTTGAGCGACTATCTCGACCAGAGCTTTGGCCGGGCCTTCGGCGTCGTCATCGAAGAGCCGCTCATCCTCGCTCGGGCCGTCTTTGTGATCGATGCCGCTGGAATCGTGCAATACGAGCAGGTCGTCCCCGAGATCACCGACGAGCCCGACTATGCGGCGGCCATGGCGACGCTCAAATCGCTCCTGCCAGTGAAGCCTGCAGGGCAGAAGCGTCGGGCGTCTCGGAGGCGGGCGCCTGCGGCACCGAAGCGGGCGGCTGTGGCCCGGATGCGGCCAGCCGCGCGGGCGAAGAAAGCGACCGCAGGCCGCCGTCGACGGTAGCGTTATCTCGTTATGCCGCTTCGCGTAAACGTGCTGGGCGTTGGACGGTTCCGGCAGGGCGCTGCTGCTGGTATACTGCCTGCCACTACGAAGCGTCATTCGAATCCTCCGGACATGACGGATCGCGATCAGCGCAGGCGTGAGGGAACCGCAGCATGGCCGGGCTTGATCTCAAGGGGCTCATCGGGAAGCTGAACCCCGTCTGCCAACGGGCGCTTGAAGGCGCGGCCGGGCTGTGCCTATCTCGGACGAACTACAACGTCGAGGTCGAACACTGGCTGACAAAACTGCTCGAGCAGCCTGGGAACGACATCTGCCTGCTCCTCAAGCACTTCGACATCGACCAGGGCAGGGTGCTGACGGACCTCACGAAGGCGATCGATCGCCTCAAGACCGGCAACGCCCGGCCGCCGCTCTTGTCGCCGGAGGTCTGCGATCTCATCAAGCAGGCCTGGCTGATCGCCAGCGTCGACTACGGCGATGAGAAGGTCCGCGGCGCATGGCTGCTCGTGGCGCTGCTCTCCGACGAGTCACTCTCTCAGCGGCTCCTCGCCGCGTCGGATGAGTTTCGCCGGATCTCGCCCGACGTACTCCGCCGCGAGGCGTCTCGCGTGTTTTCCCGGTCCACAGAATCCGACTTCATGCCGGGTGGCGCGGCGTCGGGCGAGCCGTCTGCCGGCGACGCGGCCG
>VGYR01000462.1 GCA_016872925.1 Planctomycetota bacterium | reverse complement strand
AACCGCGCCGGAGTGCTCCGGCCCCGCGACCACTTCATCAGCGTCGCTCGCTGCTCAACCGTCAGAACAACTGGCTTGGCAACACGCATGACGGAATCCTCCATGAGTTGAGGATTCAACGGCACTGACAGCAATAAGTTGCGTTATTTCGGAGACACTACACTAGGCTGAAAATCGCCGCGCAATCCCGCTCCATCCCTGTCTGGCGGAGTGCCGGCAGGCTCCACCATCCGGTCCATGGAGGCCAAACTCCAGGTCACGGGGCGACAGTGCCCCGGCCATCGCTTGCGAAAGTGCCGTTGACCGTCCTATCCTCGATGCCTGCATGCGGAGCCTCGTGGCCACCGGCTGGCTCACGTTCCGGATGCGGGCCCTGCTCGTGTCGTTCGCGAGCTACTCGCTCTGGCTCCACTGGCGGCCGACGGGGCTCCACCTGGCCCGGCACTTCCTCGACTTCGAGCCCGGCATCTACTGGTCGCAGCTGCAGATGCAAAGCGGCACGACCGGCATCAACACCCTGCGGATCTACAACCCCACGAAGCAGGCGATCGACCAGGATCCGCAAGGCATCTTCATCCGCCGCTGGCTGCCGGAGCTTGCCGGCGTGCCCGTGGTCCACGTGCACATGCCGTGGACCATGCCGCACGACACGCAAATCGCCGCCGGGTGTGTGATCGGCCGCGACTATCCGTCACCGATCGTCGACCATGCGGAGGCAGTGCGGGAGGCGAAGCGGCGGCTGGCAGGCGTTCGCAACGACCGCGAAGCCCGAGCGGAGGCCCGCACGGTGGCCGAGCGGCACGGGAGCCGCAAGGATCGCCGCGGGGCGATGCACCAGGACCCGATCCGACGCTGGCTGGCGGCTGACCGCCTCGCAAACACGCGCGAGATCGCCCCCGCCGACCGGCAGACCCTCGTGCCCTTCGACCACGGCCCGGCACTCCCGACGCGTGACGGTGTGCCCGAGGGGCGACGGTCACCCTGCCAGAGGCCTTCCGGAGAACGGCGATCGGCCGGCCCCGCTCAGACGCTCGCCGTTCATAAGGCGAAGCAGCTTACGGGCCAGATTGGCCGCACCCACGATGCGACCTTCCGTGTAGTCGTCGAGGCCGTAGCCGTGCCTCTGCTCCCGCTCTCGCTGGTGCTGGATCGCCTCCCGGCAGAGGGCATTGATCTGGGAGAGCGTCGTCGGGTCAGGGTAGCGGCACATGAACGAGTCCCTCACGATAACCGGCTGTGGAATCGTAGGCGGCTCGTCAAAAACGTCCACGTCGACGGCAGCTCCAGCCTGCTGCGATGCCCAGCGCCGCCAGCGGCCCCAGAGCCGGCTCGGGCACGGCCATGAAGCCCTTCAGAAACACGACGCCGCCGAGCGTGTCGGCCGAGCCGTAGCCGGGCGTCGCCGCATACTGGTTCGTCGCGAAATCGACCCAGGTGCCGGAGTTCGCGAGGTAGTAGGAGAGCCCGCTTGCGACGGGATACGAGGGCAGCCCGTTCGAGCCGGTCGTGACGCCGTAGAGGCCATCGCCTCCCACCGCCACCGGAGCCGCCCCCGACGTGCCGTAGGTGAGCAGCACCGCGATGCCGTCGTTGGCGGTGAGCGGCACCGGTGCGGCGAGGTCGACAATTTGGTAGCCGATGCTGACGAGCGGCACCGTCGTCTGGGCCGGGGTCGGCGGGCTCGGCACCCGATCGGCTGGGAGCGTTCAAGGTGGGAACGTCGGCTACGTCGTCAACGACGACGGCAGCATCACGGTCGGATTCGCGGCTTACGGCGACACCAACCTCGATGGCACGATCGACTTACTCGACCTCTCCAACTTCATCGCCTCGGGGAGGTTCGACAAAGGCACAGTCTCGGGGTGGGTGAGCTATAACCGAAAGTCGTGTTCCGTAGAGGGAAAAGAAAAAGGGGTCTTCAGCACTCCTGTTCGGCACGGGCCGTGCTGTCGGCTGATTCTGGGTTCCGGGGCGGTGGTCTCGCTGTGGCCCTTTCCTCCGGGGAGGAGCCGGGGAAGGCCAAGGAAAGCGAGGTGA
>VGYR01000461.1 GCA_016872925.1 Planctomycetota bacterium | reverse complement strand
GAGGGCAGCCGTTCCGGGAGCAGCTGATCAGGTGCCAGAAAACGCGGTACCAGCCTCACCAGCCGCCCATCGGCTCGGAAATGCCTATCGACATGGTTGCGGAAGTGCCATTGACCGGACTATTCTTCAGGACTCGCGGCAGGTCACCCTCTGCCCGGGGCGGCACACGACGGCCGCCCTGCTGTTCGACCTGTTTCACTCGGGGACGACGCGGGTGGAGCACGTGGTGTTTTCGGAGATCATGCCCCGGCTCGCCGCCGGCGCGGCCGACTTCGGCGTCTGCATCCATGAAGGACGCTTCACGTGGCAGCGGCAGGGACTCGGTCTCGTCGAGGATCTCGGGAGCCGGTGGGAGGCGGACACCCGGTGCCCGTTGCCGCTCGGGGGCATCGTGGCCAGTCGCCGCCTGCCCGACGACACGATCGCGACCGTCCAGGCGGTGGTGCGGGATTCGCTGCGCGCCGCGGTCGCCGACCCGCAGCGGGCGCTCCCCACCATGCGGCGGCACGCGCAGGAGTTCGACGACGACGTGCTCATGCGGCACGTGGAGATCTACGTCAACGCCTGGACCGATGATCTCGGCGCGACCGGCGCGCGGGCGCTCGGGGAGCTGTCGGCCCGAGCGGCAGCGGTCGGCGTGGGCACGGGGGACACGCTGCGGGTGTTCTCCGGCTGACGAGTCGGCCCCGGGGCACGCCGCCGACGCCGCATGCCCTATGATCAGCGGCGTCCAGACAGGAGCGCCGCGGTGCGGCAGGAATCCATGGAACCGTTTCCGGGCCTGGCAGGCTTCGTGCTGATCGTCGGCAATGCCCGCAGCGGCTCGACGCTGATGGGGGCGGTGCTCGATGGGCACCCGCGGATGGTGATCGCCAACGAGACGTCGGCGTCGGCGACGTTCTGGCGCGGCCTCGACGGCCGCGACATCCTCCGCGAGGTGTGGGACAACGCCGAGCGCAACGCCGGCCTGGGACGCCCCTCGGAGGGCTACTCGTACCAGATCGGCCCCGCGCCGTCGCGGAAGCGGGAGGTCGTCGTGGCTGGCGACAAGATCTTCAATCCCGCCACGCTCCTCCTGCACGGCGACCATGGCCTGATCCCGTCGCTGGAGGAGCGGCTCGCGGTGCCCGTGCGGCTCATCTATGCGGTCCGCAACCCGTTCGACACCATCGCCACGATGCACCGCCGCAGCGGGGCTCCGCTCGCGGATCGGATCCGGTGGTACTTCATCCACTGCGACGCCGCCGAGGCGCTGCGGGCGCGTCTGCCCTCCGACCGGTTCCTGGAGAGTCACCACGACGACCTCCTGGCGACGCCCGACGAGGAACTCGCCCGGCTGTGCGGCTTTCTTGGTGTCGAGCTCGACGACGAGCATCGCCGGGCGGTGCGGAATGCCCTGTTCGCCAGCCCGCGACGCACCCGCTCCCAGGTGGCGTGGACGGATGCGGATGTCGACGCCGTACGGGCCGGCATCGACCGGTTCGCGTGCCTGACCCGCTATGCCGGGGCGTCGGCCGACCTCGCCCGCGTCGCCGCGTCCTGAGCGCCGCCGGCGGCCCGGTATGATGAGCCGCGGCAGGCCGTGGGTGGCCTGCCGGCGATCCCCGGAGAGGCCCTCATGATTCGGACCGTCGTGGTCGTGACGGTCGTGGCGCTGCTGGCGGTCGACGCCCGCGGCGAGCGGCAGATGGAAAACCTCTCCCGCGGCATCGTGGCGGTGCCGCTCCGCGAAGGGGGCATGTTCGTCTCCTGGCGGATGTTCGGCACGGATGCCGACGACGTGCGGTTCAACGTCTACCGGCGGCAGGGCGAGGGGCCGGCCGTGCGGGTCAACCCGACGCCGCTGGGGACGGCGACGAGCCTGATCGACGCCGCCGCCACCGCGGGCACGACGCCGCGATACCACGTGCGGACAGGGATAGCCCGGCCAATGGCACGTCCGCAACGGTTTCAACGGTTTCCGAGCTGATGAGCGGCGCGTGAGCTGAGGGCCCGGTCTTCCTGGCCTCAAAAAGGGCCTCAAAAAGTCGTTCCAGAAACA
>VGYR01000460.1 GCA_016872925.1 Planctomycetota bacterium | reverse complement strand
GTTGGTACGAAGGCCGTCGCTTCCGGGTCGGTGCGCGGTTCAACAGTTCCGGGAAGGGCGACCTGTACGTGGGAGGCGACGACTGTTCAGGCCTCTTTTCAGGCACCCTCGACGATGCCACGATCACCGGTGAGGAGAACCCTGGACCACCGCCCTGTGCGGCGATCTTCGAGGTGCTCGAGGCCGGCACGTTGCTGATGGAGGGGGTCGAACTTCCCAACACCCGGGCCGAGGCTTACGATCTGGATCCGAAGTCGCTGGAAGACACCCGCGATCTCATTCGCGCCGCCGAGGATTGTCCGCCGCTCGACTGGCACTTGGACAGCGAGCGAGACGAGGCGGGTGGGCCGCCCGATGTTACCGCGTGGCTGGAATCTCTTTCGGCCCGCGCGCTCCGCACCGTGATCCGGGACGTGCGGCAATGGCTGCGCGAGGAACCCGACTGGGCGCAGGAAGATGATTACATCCCGCGAACGTCCGGCCCCCAGGGCGCGGCGCTCGAGTTCTTCCGCGGCTGGGATTCTTAAGACCTCCTCGCCCTCGGGGTCCGGATCGTCGAAGGCGAGCACCCCGGCAGCACCTACTACGCCGCCGAGCTGGTCCGCGAGCCCCGCCGCCGCCGACGCCACCTCTGCCCGCCGTGGCCTAGGCGTGTGGTTCCGAAGGGGCGCGACGTAGCGTACCCATGATCCATCCGGCGGGCCGCCTTCCGAAATTCTTCGCGCAGCCGCTCCGCGCGGCTTGCGCAACGGATTAGCGTCACTCATAAGAAATCAGCCTCGTCGGTCCTCTGCCTGATGCCCCTCCCCGAACCCACCCCCACCACCGCCCGCGGAGTCCGAATCATCGGATAAACCGAAATCCGGCCGGCAACCGCACAACACTCGAGTCCATTGTACTTTGAGTTGGACGTTTCAGCCCGACCCTTTCCGCGCTCCCGTCGCCGCGGCCCCGACAATCGATTACCGGTAGGAACCGGACTTCCTGTAGCGCAAAAGACGCCTTCGACAACGAAGAAGCCATTGCTTGCACCGCTTCGCTAACACCAACTGAGTTCGAAACCTAAATGGTGCTCAGAAAACTAGACCGAAAGAAAAGCACCCCTAGCTTCGGTTCGATGCTGGACCGCTGGAATTTACCGTTTCCCGTGCGGGACTACCAAAAGCTCGGAGTTGAATTCTTCCTCTCCAACCGAGCCGCACTTCTTGCTGACGACATGGGGCTCGGGAAGACAGTTCAGACCATACTAGCCGTGAGGCTCTTTCGCTCAATTAAACCTGGTGCCCGCATACTCATCGTAACTCCCCGATCCCTTTCACGCAACTGGCTACAAGAATTTAGTACTTGGGCACCAGACATACTTGTTCGGCAAGTGGAAGGGGGGGGTGACAATCGCCGCGCCTATTATAATTTGCCCCTGCCGGTGCTACTTGCCACCTATGAACAGGTACGAATAGATTCCGATCTGCTAAATCGAGAGTCTCGATTCGACGTGGTAATCCTGGATGAAGCTCAACGCATAAAGGAAAGTTCGTCGAGCACCAGCATCGCGTGTCGAGGAATTCCCAGATCCCGATCGTGGGCCTTATCCGGAACCCCCGTCGAAAATAAGAGCGATGATATCATAGCCCTATTTTCCTTCCTCGATCGCACTTTGCTCTATAAAGGCATCTCAAGGATCGAACTCCACAAGAGAATCAAACCGCATTTCCTGAGGCGGACCAAAGCAAGTGTTGCCTCTGATATGCCCGAGATCATTAATCAGAATTTGGAACTAGAACTTGGAACGCTGCAGAAGTCCGCATACGATAGGACCTGGGAGTCGCGACACAATCTCTCGCTCAAGAAAGGTCGAAGCCCCACGACTGCCCACATGCTCGCGCTGTTAACAAAACTAAAGCAGTTATGTAACTATGATCCTGACGTGATCCCGGAAATTCGAGCCGCTTGAAGGTTCGGTCTGGGTCCAACAGAAAGGACCCAGATCATGAAAGGAAAACGCTACAGTACAGAGGAGAAAGTCCGCATCCTACGGGACGTGGACGC
>VGYR01000459.1 GCA_016872925.1 Planctomycetota bacterium | reverse complement strand
TCGCCACATGCGCATCCGCGTCAAAGACGTTCTGGAGATGCTGGCCGCCGGGGCGACTGAGGATCAGATCCTCGTCGACTACCCCGACTTGGAACGTGAAGACATCCGCGCGTGCCTCGGATACGCGGCCCGGTATCTCGATCATCCCGTCGTCCTAGGCCGCTGACATGCGGTTTCTGGTCGATGCCCAGTTGCCGCCGTCGTTGGCCCGATTCCTGCGGGCACTCGGCGAAGAGGCGACGGCGTGTCGGGACGAGGGGCTGCGAGACGCCGACGATGGCGAGATCTGGCGATACGCGACAGCAGGGGGATATTGCATCGTCACCAAAGACGAAGACTTCGCGCTTCGCCAGATCGCCGACCCGAGCGGCCCGCAGTGGGTTTGGCTTCGGATCGGCAACAGCACCAACCCCGCCTTGCTCGAATGGCTGGAACCGCTTTGGGGCGACGTCGTGCGGGAGCTCCGAAGCGGACAAGGGTTGGTTGAAGTGGCAGAACGGGCACAAACCTGACAGCCGACGCGATACCACTGCGGAACTGCTTGCTCCGGCTGCGGAACTGGCCGTCGGGGATCGGCTCCGCGGGGAACCCCTGTTCCCGGGCGGCCAGCGCCCGGCGGATGCCGACCGGGAACCACTGGCCGTCCGGCGGAACACCCTTGCGCTTTTCAGGGCGTTGAAGTACGGCGGCCGTCGGATGGCCTCAGCGAAGCGATTGAAGGACCTCGAGAAGGAGAACGCCAGCCTGATGCGGCTTCTGGCGGACGCGGAGCTGGACAATGTGATCCTTCGGGAGGCCGCTCGGGAAATTTCTGGGCCCGGCGAAGCGCCGCCCGCCGGCAGCCGCACGACGTGCAACCCTCCGGTGATGGCGTTGGGTGGAAGGGCCCCGCCGCCACTGCCCTCCAGACCCGCTCGACGGTCGCCTGGGTTCACGCCGCCTTCTCCGGCCGGAGATCGCCCGAGGGCTCCTCGACGGAGGGCTCGCGAGCCGCTCAATCACCTCGGCAATGTTGCAGCCGTGCCGGTAACCGGGCCATACTCGAGAATAGTTCGGGGGGTAGGCCGCACTCGTTCGACATGTTTGGTGAGGTAACTCAATGTCCGTCATCGATGCCACTCGCATTGCACTGAACCTTGACATGCTCGCGCTTCCAGCGAGCCTGCGTGTCAAGCGTCTCGAAGTGCAGGAATACACCGACACCGATGGAGAGCCGGCTCTGCGCATTCTCGCGGTGATCGATGACGCCGTGGACGTCGAGCATGTCAGCGGTGGCGACGTCAGCAACATGAAGTCGGCGATTCGGGAGAGTCTGCGACGTGGCGGAATCCGGCAATTTGCGTACGTGTTCATCGCCAAGCAAAGTGAACTCGACGACGATGACGGTGAGGAGCGCTGACGCTTGCACGACGACCTCCTCGACCAGGCGAAGAGACTGGCGACGCTCGACAAGGGAAAACCGAAGCAGGCGAGCCTTCGGCGGGCTGTGTCGGCCGCCTATTACGCCCTGTTCCACTATCTGGTGTCCCAATCCTGCCGTGCGATCATCGGCGCCCACCGCGGCCAACGCGGGTATCGCGACGCACTTTCTCGTGCCTACGTGCACACCACGATGAGTAAGGCTTGTCGGTCATTCTCCTCGTGCCAGTTGCCAACCGCCGTCGCCAAGCCGCTTCCGGGTGCCAGCGGGAGTGCTGTCGTCGTTTCGAACGAGATCAAGGCGATCGCTGCGACGTTCCACGAACTGCAGCAGAAGCGTTGCATGGCAGACTACGATCTCGCCGAGCGGTTTTGCCGATCGGAAGTGCTCACCGTCATCGAACAAGTCACGGACGAAATCCAAAAATTCGATGCAACGCCAAACACCGACGAACGGCAGTTCTTTCTGGCTTGCCTGCTGGCCTGGAAAGAGCTCGCCAACCGGTGATGGGTGTGCCAATTCAGAGGCACGTTCCCGCGGGGTCTGGCAGGGAATCGCACCGAAAAACAGAACCCGCTGTGAAGACTCGGCTTACGGCGAAAACCCCGAGAATCGTGCCGGTTTCGCAGAC
>VGYR01000458.1 GCA_016872925.1 Planctomycetota bacterium | reverse complement strand
CGGCTTTCGGACCGCGAAAGGCATTGAAATCGCGTTGTTTCATGTCCTTGGCAAACTACCGGAGCCAGAATCAACCCACAGATTCTGCTGAGGAGGCCTGAAAGAAGCCCGGGGGCGAAAGCCCCCGGGCCTACTCGTCCAGCGAGAGGGCACGGACAGCTCCGGGCCGGCGCGACGCGTTGCCCCGCCCCCATCGCTCACGCGATTGGGGCTTCCGAAGGTGCGGATGGCGGTTCGTGCGGAATCGAGGCCTGGAAGGCCGACGCGAACGTCCAGCCCCGGGCCGGTCGGCCTCGTGATCACGACCGCGGCTTGTGGATCTGCCGGTAGATCGCCTCGAGGGCTGCCTGCACGTCCTTCGGCTTCTTCTTCTCGGGCCGCAAAGTATCGACGAGGCGCCGGGCGTCGGAATCGGAATGGCCGAGCGAACGGAGCACCTCGAAGGTTTCGGTGAACACGTCGCCGCCGGCCGCTGCGGCCTCGCCCGGAGCGTCGCGGGCGATCAGCAGGGCGAACTTCGGCATCCGGCGACGGAGCTTGGCGATCATCCGCTCGGCCGTCGCCGCCCCGATGCCCGGAAGCGTGGCGAGGGTCTTCGCGTCCTGCTCGTCGATCGCCGCGGCGATCTCCCCGACGGGGCGGATGATGGCCCGCAGGGCCTTGCGGACGCCCACGCCGTCGACCTCACAGATCAGGTCGAAGAACTCCCGTTCCACCTCCGAGAGGAAGCCGACGATCCGGGGGGTGAGGTTGCCGCGGCCGGGCGTGCCTTCGAGGAACTGGAGCGTGAACAGCGTCACGGTCTGCCCGACCTTCGCCTGGAGGCTGCGCCGGACCAGGTCGGGCACGAGAACCTCGTGGACCACGGGACCGACGGCGAGGTCGATGCAGCTCGTCGGCGTGTCGATCCGCTCGAGCGTGCCGGTGATGCGGGTGATCATGCCGAGGGCCGCGGGGTCAGGCGCGGCTGCTCCTGATGCGGACGACGCCGGTGCCGAAGAACAAGGGACGCAGGCGAAGGTGGTAGTCGGTGAGGGCCACGGCGAGGGCGTCGGCGGCGTCGGCGGGCTTGGGTGTGGCCGCGAGGCCGAGTTCCCGCTTCACGGCCGCCTGCATCTGCTCCTTGCCGGCGTGGCCCGAGCCGCAGAGCGTGCCCTTCACGCGGTTGGGCAGGTAGTGGTGGACGGCGAGGCCGGCCTGCACGCCGGCCAGGCAGATCACGCCGCGGGCATGCGCGAGCAGGAGGGCAGCCTTGGGAAACTTCGTGTGGGCGAAGACCTGCTCGATCGCCATGGCGGTCGGGCGGCAGGCCTCGAGCACCTCGCGGACGCCGGCGTGGATCGTGTGCAGCCGGTCCTCGAGCGAATCGCCCTTCGACCGCACGACGCCTGCCTCGACGAGCCGCACCGTGCCGCCGTGGCACTCGACGACCCCGTAGCCGGTGACGTTCAGCCCGGGATCGAAGCCTACCACCCGCTCGACGCCCGACGGCGGCGGGGCGGCGGGGCTGGAACTCGGCACGAGCCGCTGGGACGCCATGCCGGAAGCGTAACGGCCCCGCGGCCGGGCCAGAAAGCCCAAATCGCAACTACACCCGGAAGGGCTCGAACCTTCAACCTTCGGTTCCGTAGACCGATGCTCTATCCAATTGAGCTACGGGTGCGCTGAATCCACCCAGAACGATACCGGACGCTGCCGCGAACACCAAGATTCCAAGAAAAGACCCCCCCGGGACCACGGGAAAACTCGAGCAGCCATCGGCGGGGTGCCGGCGGGAGTGCATGGCGGCACGCGCTGGCGCGATGTCAGCCCGCGTCCCCTTCGACGGTGAGCACGAGTCGCCGCGGGCCCGCTCGGTCGCGGTGTTCGCAGAGGTAGATGCCCTGCCACGTGCCCAGGCCCAGCCGGCCGTCGGTGATCGGCACGGTGATGGAACTGCCGATCAGCGCGGCCTTCACGTGGGCCGGCATGTCGTCCGGCCCCTCGATCGTGTGCCGGTAGGAAAAATCCTCGCGGGCGATCTCGTGGAAGGCGAGTTCAAGGTCACGCGGCACGTCCGGGTCGGCGTTCTCGTTGATGCACAGGCTCGCCGAGGTG
>VGYR01000457.1 GCA_016872925.1 Planctomycetota bacterium | reverse complement strand
GTCCTGAGCCTCACGCTGTTTGAAAAAACGCCGCTTTTTCAGGCCCTTCAGGCCGAAATTGACGCATCCGAACAGGACGCCGATCGTAACCAGTTGCGATTATTCGACTTATAACCGGACAGTAGTGGAACGAAACACGTTGTCCCAGGTCGTGTTGAAGGCATTGGCCGTCTCCTGCCACGAGAGCCGCCTGGCCCAGCGGGCCAGGAACCAGCGGTAACTGGTCGTGAGATGCTCCTTGCCCTCGCCCCACGGCACGCGTTCGACGGTCACGCCGCACGTCGGGCAATCGACCCGTCGCATCGCGTAGACGAAGAACACCGCGATGTTCCAGAGCGGCACGAACTGGAACCGTCGCGGTGGGAGCCGGTCGTACCCCGGCCGCTTCTCGCCGCAACCCGAGCAGATCGCCCGGCTGTTGGCCCGGGGCTCGATCTCGACCTCGATCTCCGGCTCGACCAAGCCGTCCACGATGCGGACCTGCTTGTAGACGAAACACTTGTGCCGCTCGACGCGGTTGAGAATACTCTTGAGATGCATCCTGCGGTGGCTCCGGCAAAGGGGCTGACTAAGCAACCGCATCTTTACCGCACGACGCCGCAGGATGCTTCTTCCTCTCCATGGCCCGCCCGGCAGGGCGGTGCTTTCAGGCGGCGGAACGCCGCCGCACGCTGGCTGCCGCTGCGAAGCGGCGAGCCGCATCGGGCCGCCGAGGCAGCGGTGCCTGGCCCAAGATCGCCAACGCCTCCACGCACCGAGGGCTCGCCACGCTACGCGATGACCACGCGGCTGCCGGCACCTCTTGGAGATCATGCTGAGGCGCGTTCAGAACCCGTTCTTACCCACAGATTCTGCTGAAGACCCTAAAAAGCAAGGAATTCCGCCGCATCATTCTCCGACCATGCCGGGCGGCGGCCCCCTTCGCTCGGTGACGATTTGTCGAGCGATGAGCGCGGCAAGCAGCCTGCGGAAGCCCTCGACCGCATGCGCGGACTCGGAGCCATAGGGAGGGTTAATATCAATACGCTTCTTCGGTTGTGACGTGTTGTCCCGTGGGAGCGGGTCGTTGTCTGATTTGCTGTTGTGGTCCATGGTCATAGTTCCGTGAAGAAAAGACCGGTGGCGTGCCCGGGAGCCGCATCGGCCCCAGTCGGCACGCCACCGGTCAGAAAACATCAGCACTTCGGTTCAGTTCAGGCGACTCGTCGACGGCGCCGGCCGCGGGAGCGGCGAAGCAGTCTCGAGTCATCGTGGCAGTCCCAATCCAGGCCGGCGACCGCGGCCAAATCGACGGCGTCGTTGTCACCCGAGTCATCCGTCATCGACGGATCGCCGCCGTCGGGGATCAACTCGTCACCGTTGAAGACCACGATCTCGATCAACTGGAAGCCGCGGTTGCGGACCAGGCTCCGGGATTCACCGAGGGCCCGAGAGACGGCAGCGATAAGGTCACGATCGTTTTCGACATAGAGCATCTGCGCACTCCATTCCCGGAAGGCCGGGAGGCAAGGGAAATGCCGACGACCAGAGCGGCCGGCGGCGCGAACAAGAAGGTCACGTGGAAACGCTCCACGAGACCGGTCCTGCCGTCAGAAGTGACGGCAAGCGGAGATCAATCGCACTGTCGCGAAGGCAGCGATCAGCGACTATCAGCCGAGCAGGCGTACGTCGCCCATGAATCGCTCGAGCAAGGTTCCGGCATGGGCCACGAGCAACGCCCGCACGATCGGCGGGCACCGTTCGTAGCCGAGGAAGTTGGGCTTGAGGTCAACGGGCTCGCCGTGCGGCGGGTTTGCGTGTTCTTCGTAGTCGGTTGCATCCCAGACGACGGCGCCGATACCCCCGGGCTGGATGATTGCCGCCTGATAGACGACGAACGAGTCGTCGTAGGCGCTGGACGGGCCAGCTGGTCTGCAGTAGATCGCTGTGTCTTGCTTCCGTCGAACCTGGAATCTCCGCGGGCAAGGGTGAGCCTACCCTTTCCCCCGGAGGATTCCATCCCATGACCCAGAAGCGCAAGCGGCTGTCGGGCCCCGAGAAGCTCGCCATCGTCAAGCGATACCTCGTCGAACGGGTGCCGATCTCAGACCTGTGTGA
>VGYR01000456.1 GCA_016872925.1 Planctomycetota bacterium | reverse complement strand
ATTCGGAACGGCGTGTTCAGGAGCGTCGCTCAGTTGGTCGACGCAATTCGTCGCTACGTCGACCACCACAATACGAACCCAACGTCCTTCGTCTGGACGAAGAAGGCCGAAGACATCCTTCAAAAAATCGCCCGGGCGAGGAAGGCTCTCGATAAAGTCCCATCTGCGTGAGACGCTACACTAGTTCGCTACGTAATTTCCGGCTGTTCTTACCTAATTCCACGGCACCTAGACGGCCTGCGAAGAATCCCCTGAAGGGAGGGTCGTGCTACGCAGTTTACTACGCAGTTTCTGTTTGCCTACGCAGTTCTTCGCCACCGCGATCCACGGCCCTCTCCGATTCGTTCGATGCGTCCTAAAGCCTTCTGCTGCGTAAGGATACGACGCACGAGATCGAGGCTGGCCGTGGGGCACTTCGCCAAAACATCCTGGGCGGTGAACTCGCCAATCATGCCCTCGATCACGGCCTCAACGAGGTGCGTTTTGGCTCCCTTCGCCGTGGTGACCTGGCCGACACGTGACTCGAACACTCGATAGGCCTCGACGAGCGTTCCGAGGAGGTACTCCGTCCATGGAGTGAGGTCGTGTCGGCCCTCGTTCCAGCCCTGCGACGATTTGTGGAGCGTGTCGTAGTAGCTGCGTTTGCTTTTCTCGATCAGCTGCTCGAGGCTGATGAAACGCCCCACTTCATAGCCCGCATGGTAAAGCAGCAGAAGTGTCAACAGCCTGGCCATGCGGCCGTTGCCATCGGGAAACGGGTGGATGCAAAGAAAGTCGAGCACGTAGGCCGGGATGATGAGCAGTTCATCAACGGCGTGGGCATCGCGGAACGCATGGAGGCCGTCGTGGAGCGACTGCATCAGGCCGCCCACCAGATGCGGTGCAGGGGGTGAAAATCGCACCTCCTGCCGACCGCCGGCATGGATCCTCACGATGTCGTTGGGCTGTACCTTCCACTCACCGCCGCCGCGGACATCCGTACGCGCGAACAGTTGCCGATGGAACTGCTGCACCACGCCGCTGGTGAGCCTGATTCCCTCATGGGAACCGTGGATCCTGTCGAGCACGTCGCGATAGCCGGCGATCTCCGCCTCCGGGCGGTCGCGCGGAGCGTCGTTGTCGGCGACGATGGCCCGGATTCGTCCGAGCGGCGCGATCACGCCTTCGATTCTATTGCTGCTCTCGACGCTCTGGATGACCGCGGCCTGCCGCAGCGACTCGAGCACCTGCGGTGTCTGCTGCCGATATTTCGCCTCCATCCCTCGATACTCGCGCAGCGTGCCCACCGTCTGCATCAGCCGATGCGTGGCAGGTAATCGCTTCTCGAAGTTGTGGTCAAGAGAAAGCATGCGAGCGAGCTAGAATTCATCACCTGGCAGCACGAGCGATTCCAGTCATCGACCGGGCAGTGAACTTTGAAAAATGGATCACCCGGACTGTTCTTTCAGGCGTTGTGAAATGGACGCGGGGTCGCGCCGACAGTCGAGGATGGCCACGACATCGATGACCGGCCCACTGATTGCGTCATAGATGGCGTACGGAAAACGCCGCGAGAGTTTGCGATGGAAACCGAACACGGATTCATGGATGCCGGCTTCTCGCTCCAGTCGCTCCAGATCCTCGAACAAGCGATCCGTGAAGTAGCTCCCGAGCCCTTCACGCTGCTGCTCGTAAAACCACGCCCCTTCGAGAAGGTCTCGCCGGGCTTCAACGCGAAGTTCGACGCGCATCGAGCGAATCCTTCACTTCGGCTTTGGCAGCTGCGATCCCCAGCGGCTCGCCGGGGGCTGGATTGGCGAGCCGCTCGGAAAGCACCTTCTCGTGCCACGGAGGCGAGGCAAATGCCCGGGGATCCGCAGACAGACCCTGCCAGAGAAGGTCCATCGCCACCAACTTTTCGTCGTGACTCAAGCTTGCGATCAATGTTTCGAGCGACATCAGATGCCATCCATATCTTTGTGGGGGTGTTCCGCGAGAAATTGCCGCAGGGCCGTGTTGACGGCCTGCTCGTTAGATTCTTACTCCGTCACACGCACGTCGTCTGCGCGCATCTTTCAGATGGCGGTTGCCAGGCCGTGGTAATGCAGTCTGACACACGCCCCAAGGACCGACTGGCCAGCGGCCGTGACC
>VGYR01000455.1 GCA_016872925.1 Planctomycetota bacterium | reverse complement strand
ACGTCACCTTCGGAGAGGACAAGAGCCGAATCCGCCGCGGCAACGCCCCCGAAATCGCCGGCGCCTTTCGGAGGCTGGCGCTCTCGATTCTCAAGCGAGACACTTCCGTGAAAAATTGCTCGATTCGGGGCAAACGACTCCAAGCAGGCTGGTGTAACGATGTCTTGGAAGGAATTCTGACGGGAAAACAGGCCGATTAAGATGCGATTGCCCTGCCTCGGCACCTTCGTCACCACTGACGCCCTGCTCGACATGCTCACGGGCCGCCGGCCGGTGGATGGCCGGTACTTTCATCTCTCGTTCGACGACGGGTTTCGAAACAACTTCACCAATGCAATGCCGATCCTGCAGCGGCATGCGGTGCCCGCCATTTTCTTCGTGCCGTCTGACCTGATCGGTGCCGATTGGGAGCGAACCCGCTCCTATTGCCTCGACGTCACCCATTATCGCACCGTCATCGAGACCCTCCGCTGGGACGATCTCAAAGCGATGCTGGACGCCGGATTCGAGATCGGATCACACACCAGAACCCACGCGCGCTTCTCGGCGATGTCGGCCGAGCACGACCGCCTGCAGGCCGAGATCCTCGGGTCCAAGGAGGATCTGGAGAAGGGTTTGAGATATCGCTGCCGCTACATCTCCTGGCCGTACGGCAAGATAACCGACGCCGATGCGTCTTCGGTGGGATTCACGAAGACGGCCGGCTATGACGCCTGCTTCGGCGCCTTTCGCGGCACGGTCGTTCCGGGTGCGACGGACCGCTTCCGGATTCCGAGGCACCACTTCGAGCCGCAGTGGCTGCCGGCCCACGTCGAGTACTTTGCGCGTGGCAACATGGAGGCCGCGGGATGAGGATCGTCGTACTCACCTGCTCGCGGCGGGGCACGGCCTCGCGGATCCTGCCCGCACTGTGCGCGTGCCCGCAGTTGAAGGTCGTGCGGGTGGTGCTGGCCCACGGCGTCTCGCCGAACGCGCGGAAGCACCGCTGGCGCCGGTTTCTCAAGATCCTGCGGATCGGCCCCCTTGGCGCGCTCAACGGCATTCGGATGCGGGCGTGGTATCGCGACCCCTCGACCCCGGACGTGGAGGATCTCTGCCGCACGCACGGGGTGCCGTTTTCCGAGACGCCCTTCATCAACTGCGACGAGACAGTCCGCCTGTTTCGCGAGGCCGACGCCGATCTCGGCCTGTCGCTCGGCAACGGCTACATCGGCGAGCGGGTTTTTTCGATTCCCCGGCATGGCATGGTCAACCTGCACTCCGAGGTGTTGCCCGCCTTTCAAGGGGCGTCTGCGGTCATCTGGCCGATCTACGAGAACGTCGCCGAGACGGGGTTTACGATTCACCAGGTCAACCGCAAGATCGACGATGGCGACATCCTCCTTCAAGAGAAGTGGCCGATCATCTTCCGCGACAGTCTGCAGGAAACCGTCGCGGCGAACCTGGTGCCCGGGCGGGACCGTTCCCCGGCCGCCATGGTGAGGGTCTGCACGGATTACGCCACGCTCAAGCAGCACGCCGTCAAGCAGACCGGCGGCAAGTCGTACACCACGCCTTCGTGTTGGCAGTTTCTACGAATGGTGCGGAACCATTCCCGAATGCGGGCCGCGCGAGCGGCCGGATCCAAACGGTAGGAAAGGACTGGCCACGCGATGATCCAAGCCGCTTCCCCGGCAGCGAGCCAGCCCGTCACACCAGGTCGCGGGCCGCTCAACGCCTTCTGCGTGGACCTCGAGGAATGGTTTCATTCCTTCGGGATCCGGAGCCGCTACAACGACCCGCGGACGTGGGACGACGCGCCGTCCTGCGTGGTCGCCGACACCGAAGTGCTGATGCGGCTGCTCGACGATGCCGGTGCCCGGGGGACGTTCCTCACGGTGGGCTGGGTGGCGAAAAAGCATCCCGATCTCATCCGCCGGCTTGCCCGCGAGGGACACGAGGTCGGCAGCCCAGCCGCCCATCGGTCCGGAAATGCCTTTCGACATGGTTGCGGGAGTGCCATTGGCCGGACTATTCTTAAAGTCGGCTTACCCGGCTTCTCCAGTGCCTCGGCCTCCTGCACCATCGAGGCCGAACTTGATTCCAGCCTCCTCCAAGACCACGAGGGCTTTCAGATCGTCGTCGCGAGGGCATATGCGTCATGCCAGCGTGCCGACGAG
>VGYR01000454.1 GCA_016872925.1 Planctomycetota bacterium | reverse complement strand
TGAAACAATCACAAGTCGTCCTCCGTGACACAGGCGAAACGACGTGCGGCCACCGCCGCCCGCTTGCCTTTCGACGACTCACCGCAATACTTGTGCCGCTCTCAGAAGATGCGATTGCCCTGTCAAACGCCCGCACGGAATCGAGGCGGTAGACGAGGTTATAGACGTTCTTGTGCGTGGCCGAGTACCGCAGCGTGCAGAGTGGATTCAGCGATGTAATCGCCTTCCTGGACGTGCTGGTTTCGCCCTCATCATTTCCCAAGACGCTTTGCGGCTCATCGACGATGACGATCGGCCTCGCTGCTTGCGCGAACTCCATCGGGGATCGGCCGCCGGGCAAATGGTCGCTTTCCCGATAAAACAGGTTGCCTTTAAGCCGTTCTTCTTCTGTTTCGGCGTCCGTGAAGTTCCGCCGAAACGCATCGATATTGATCACCATGATCTGCAGCGTACTGCTGACAGCGAACTGCCGCATCTGGTTGATGTTGTCGGCGGCGTAGACAAAGTGCTCGAAAGGCAGGCTGTTGTAGAGAGACCGGAAGTGGTCGGTCATCGCCTTGATGGAGTGCAAGACGCCCTCGCGGATGGCGACGCTCGGCACGACGATCACGAACTTCTGAAAGCCATACCGCTGAGAGAGTTCAAAAATCGTCCGCAGGTACACGTACGTCTTGCCAGTGCCGGTTTCCATCTCGACCGAAAAATGCGGGCAGGGCCGCTTCGTATTGGCCGGTCCGTCGAAGATTTCCCACGACTCGAGCGCATCGGCTTTTCCGCCGCTGGGCGGGAGCGCTTCGATATCGTTGCGAAGTTGGATGCGCCGCGTGTTGGCGAGCAAAACGTCATCCGGCAGCAATCGCGCGTTGCCGATCCCTAGCTCAGACCGAGACTGGCCGGCGAACAACCCTGCGTTGTCCCAGGAGCCGAGGTCGATCACGGCGTAATCCGGGCCGCCTTGGGGTTGCCCATCGAACAGATCAACGACCGCGGCGATCGCGTCGGCTTGGTAACTCTGATTGGGGTCGAACTGGAGTTTCATGCGACTTTGGAATAGGACTCAGCGTTTTGAGCGAAGTGACGGGCGATCGCAGGACGGCGCCGAACGCCTGGTGTTGCCAGGTGGCAAAAATGCTGCGCCGTATGGAGCCAGGCTATACCGTCTGGAACTTGACGACCCCCTTGGTTTTGAATGTCTGCACGGCATTTGCCTTGAGTTGATCGTTGCCGAGGAATCCCTCGTCAAGCAGGATGACCCGCTGCGGTTCTTCGGCTGCGATCGCCCGAATAACCTCCAACGTCAAGTCGCGGTCCACGCACACCAGCATCGCTCCATCCGCGACGCTGTAGACCGTCTTGTCGGCGAGTGTCTTCTTCTCGACCGGCGTCGTAAGGGGAAAGCCACTCTTGAGGAGCAGTTCATAGACGATGTCTTCGTCGGTTCGCCCCTCCCGCACGTGATCGACGTGCATCTCCATTTGCCGTTCGACCGCTGCGGTGTCGTGCGGGACGGCTGCGTCCCACGTGGTGAAGTTGGATTCAGCGAGCGTGAAGACACGGAACCCGTTTGTGGAACGTCCTTCGATTGTGTCGCCGCCTTCCGGCTTCAGAAGGCGCCTCACGCGTTCCTTGCATAGTTCCACAATAGTGCGATAGCCATTCCTTGCAGCTGCCGACTCCGGGCTACAGGATTCAGGCAACTGCACTAACACGAAGCGGCGTATGCCCGCGTCAGCCGAATTAGCAAGAGAGACTGCGTGAGCGGTAGTGCCCGAGCCGGCAAAAAAATCCAGAACCATATCGCCGTCGGCCGTACATGTCCGGATCAAGTCGCCGATTAGGTGCGGAGACTTTGGCGATTGAAAAAGCTTTTCCCTTACGCCAAACAGAGCATTGAACTCGCGTTGCCCTCGCTCTGTTATATAGGCCTTCTCCGTGAGGAGCGTCTTGAGCATTCGCTCGGCGCCGCTCGCATAGCTTTTGCGGTATACCTTCCACCGTCCGTTAATTTCTCTGCCCACTAACAAGTCGATGTCGCGAGTAGCCTTCTCTTTATGTAACCGTTCACACCCCGGGGCGTCAAATCTCCGGAAATTGGCCTTTTCTCGGGAGCCGATTCCAGCGACACAGGGGGCATGTCGCTGCAGATCACCGACGAGCAGATTTC
>VGYR01000453.1 GCA_016872925.1 Planctomycetota bacterium | reverse complement strand
GCGATGTCATTCGGAGTGATCGTGTAGGCGGATCCCATGGGGGCGGAGCCGTTGAAGAGCTGGATCCTGTCTCCGATGAGAGCGCCGGTACTCGCGAGCGCGACGCGAACGGCGAGATTCGTGTCGTTGGTTCGGCCGCCCGAGGTGAGCGGCGCGACGATGCTGCCGACGTCATCAGTGACGGAAGTGATCGTGGGCGCAGCGGGCGCCGACGTGTCTACCACGATGGCCCGAGCGCCAGCGATGTTGTTGACTCCACTTGGAACGATCGTATTTCCAAGCTTATTCCCGAACGAATCGGCAATCGAAAGGTCGTCGAACGCCGTCACAGTGAGGTCGGGCGAATTCTCGCCTGGACTAATCGTATAGATCCCTTGGAGCAGTGTGCCCGTTGCCGCCGCCGTCAGTTCCACGATCGCACCTGTGTCGAGCGTGATCGCAATCTTGGAGCCTGCTCTCACGGATCTCGACGTGTTTGCCTCGATAGGCAGTTGCCTGTTTGCACCATAGGAACCGTTGGGGCTCGATACCGGGACGACAAAACGGGTGATTGTCGTCGGCATGGCGTCGATAATGACGCCAGCGGTTGAGAGCGGTGTGAATGTCAGTCCGCCGGTATTGCCGGCGAGATCGGTAATCGAGCCGCCGTTGAGCGAGATCGTGCTGGCCGCCACGATTCCGTTCGAACCCGTGTCACCGGATTGAACCAGATACTCGAACACCAGCACCCGTGTTTCCGCACCTGCAAGATAGGTCGCATAGCGAGTGGCCGTGCCGACGGTTAGCGCGATCCGCGGCGATCCGGACACGAGCATCGGCTCCTGGAACGTCGCAGTGAAGGTAAGGCTTCTTCCGGCTCCGTAGGTGCCGTTTGGGGGGCCAGCGAGCGAGAGTAGGGTCGGATTGACCGCATCGATGAATGTGCTTGAGGTGTCCGGCGGTGAATACGTCAACTCGGCGTCGGCGCCTGTGGAATCCTTAACGGAGCCGGTAGGAGCGGTCACTGAGCCCGCAAGCAGGATTCCGTCGCGGTCTTCGTCGTTAACCTGCACGGTGTAGCGGAACGTCAGTACGCTCGTGCCAGTACCGCCGATGTACGTGGCATTGACCGTCGAGGTACCGAGCACGAAGGGCAGCGAGACGCCCGCCGGATTCGGCACGAACACCGGATCCGAGAAGCGTACAGCGAAGTTCATTACATCGCCCTTCTTGAAGAACCCGGAGGTTGGGGGAGTGGGGGCGGTGACGCCGTTTGCCAGGATGCGTGTGGGACCGGCATAGGTCCAGGCAGCTGAGACGGGACCAATCAACTGGCCGCCTGCGTAGGAGCTGATGTCGCTCTCCAGGGCAGGAGTCGCCTGGTTGTCGGCGAGCAGCCTGAGTTCAGCCCCCCATCAGCTCGGAAATGCCTGTGGGCATGGTTGCGGAAGTGCCGTTGACCGGGCTATTCCTCGGGCCTACGATTTCGCGAACCGCGACGAGGCCGCCGCCGCAGCCCGCGAGGGCCGGAAGCCGACGCGTCCTCCCTACAAGTGGAGCAATGAATCCCGGGCCGCGAAACGCAAGTCGCGGGGGGCGTGACTGCAGTTGCAGCCTGTGGCGCCCGCAGGGGCGTGCGCCACAGGCCTCCTGAACCGAGACGTCACGTGGATTGAGGCAGCAGTTGAGCAGGGGGCTCTGGTGAGAGTCGCTCGCGTCGGCCTTGTCGCCGCACTAGTGTACGTGCGCCCACTTCTCTCGTCCATGCCCCGGTGCGCCCATGGTCGCCGTCCTGACTGCGTCGCCGACGCGGTCCAAAGGCCGCCCGCACGTCGGCACTGCGAGTTCCCGCCGCTACGAGCGACGCCGACCGGAGAAGACGCCGCTCTACAAGGTCGTCTCAGAGCACCTCGAAGGCTGGCTCGAGACTCGGGCGGTCGCTGAGCAGCCCGTTTCGGCGCACGTCGAACGGGAGCTGCGGTCATGCCTTACCTGTGGCATCCTCTGCTTCGGATTCGGCAGGGCACGCTGTACGTCGTGCGGGCAGGGTTTTGTCGGTTCTTCCGGGAATTTGGTTCTTCCGGGAATTTCGTGGCAGGGGGGCCTGGATCCCGGAAAATCGTCGGTTTTACTCCCGGGAACGTGCTGGTCCCGGCCCCCGCGGCGCCCCCTCTCCTCCAAGCTGGGCCCAAAAGCCCGA
>VGYR01000452.1 GCA_016872925.1 Planctomycetota bacterium | reverse complement strand
GGCTGATGCCTGTGCCATGGCTCATAAACCTCGGGGTCCGGGGCAGAGCCCCGCGCAGAAACACAGGCTTTCTACCCACAAATTCTGCTGAAGACCCATATAAAGAGAGGGGGGGCAGGTCAACGAACGGGCAACTCGAGGATAGCCCGGGCAATGGCACCTCCGCACCGTTCTTCCGGTTGATGAGCGACTCGTGAGCGTCGGGAGGAGCGGCCCGGGCGTCCGGAGCGGGTTTCTCGAAACGCCCCGAGCCCGCGCCACGTGTGACCCAGTCCCCATCGCTTACGCGATTGGGGCTTCCGGTGCGAGGTCTGCGGAGGTGCGCCGCGGGTTGGAAACCCGCGCTCCTCTCAGGCACGGGCAGCTCCGAGCCTCGCAGACGCGAGAGGATCACGCGTGACCCGTATCAGAGGCTGCTTGCCGATGATGTTCCTTTTTGTCAGGCGCCGTGATGGCGGGCCTGAGCTTGTGATTGGGGGCAAAGACGCCTGGCCTGTTTCAAGTCGGCAGGCGATGCCGGTGCTTGTGCGACGACGGCACGAGATCGGCGAGCCGGTCGAGGAACTCAAACGGCGTGAGTTCGACGACGCCATTGGCTGCCCGCTGCGTGAAGCGTCAGAGTGACGACCGCTTCTTTCTGAGGGTCGTGTCGCCCGTGGAGCCGGATGTCGAGACGGCAAAGGCCGCGAAAGCCGCATCGGTCGGCGATAGGGCATCACCGCTGCCCGAGCCGGCCGGCGCTGCCGCGGCCTGACTTGGCACGCTGTCGCCGGAGACGAAGGCGTTCACGAAATCCGGGACGTCGAGAACGTCGAAGAAGCCATCGTAGTTGAGGTCGCCCTCGGTCCAGCCGCTGCCGGCGCCCTTATTGAATCTGTCCCCGGCCAGCAGGTTCGAGACGTCGAGGATGTCGACGGTTCCGTCGAGATCGGTGTCGCCCGGGACCGTGAACCGCATCGTGAAGGAGCCGTCGCCGTTGTCCTGCCAGCCGATGGCCCGCGGAGATCCGTTGCCGGTGGCGATGCCCGCCGGTCCGGAGGTGATTCCCTGGGTGCCGTTCCACGAGCCGTCGCCGAGGCCCGCGCGGAGCGAGGAGAGCAGGCCGGGCACGGTCATCCCCGATGTGACCGTCAGCGATCCGGCCCCCAGGTCGAGCAGGCCGTCGAGCTTGATGAACCCGATCTTGATGCCGGCGGTGCCCACGTCGAGCGTGGCCCGTGCGCCGGCGGCGATCTCCAGCCCGCCCGTGCCGAGGGCCGAGACGTTCTTCACGACGAGTTCGCCGGCTTCGACCGACGTGCCCTCCGTGTGGGAGTTGGCGAGCGAGAGGATCAGCTTGCCCGCGCCCTGCTTCACGATCCGCTGGTTGCCGGAACGGACGCTCGAATCGATCACGGTGGAGAGCGACGGGACGGTGAGCGTCACCGGCGTGTAGGCCGACACGGCGGTCACGGTGCTGAACATGAGGGCTGCGCCCACGTTTGGCGTCTGGCCTTTGTTCACCTGGGCGACGATCGCCGGCGTGGCGTTGTCGTAGCGGAGCGTATTGGCACCGCCGCCGCCACTCAGGCTGCCCGGGAACGTGACCGCCGGGCCCGTCATCACGAACGTGTCGTCGCCCACTCCGCCGATCACCGACTCGATCGCCGTGCCGGCGTGCGTGGCCGAGGCGCCCGGAGCGGTGACGGTGACGCTGCCGAGGCTCACGGTCAGGGCCGTCAGCACCGCCGAGAAGTCCATCGTGTCGGTGCCCTCGCCGGGGTTTTCGATGATGGTGTCGGTGCCGAAGAGGTCGAGAAAGGAGTAGGTGTCGTTGCCATAGCCGCCGGCGAGCGTGTCGCTGCCCCAGCCTCCCTTGAGCACATCGTTGCCGTAGCTGCCGGTGATCGTGTCGTCGTCGTTGCCACCGTCGAGCAGGTCGTCCTGGATCGAGCCTGCAAGCGTGTCGTTGCCCGCCCGGCCCTCGAACCACACCGGCAACCCGCCGGCCCTGAGGATGTCGTTCTTGGTGCCGCCGATCACGTGGCGGAGGTTCACCACGCCGCCGGTGCCGGTCGCCGAGCCGACGAAGCTCGCGTCGAGCGCCCCGAGGTAGCTCACCGTCAACGGGGATGTCCACGCGGAGAGGTCGAGGATGTCGAGGTCTGCAAAGCCGTAGCCGGGGATGCCGTAGCCGTCGAG
>VGYR01000451.1 GCA_016872925.1 Planctomycetota bacterium | reverse complement strand
GAAGTACTTGAAGCCTTGCACGTCTTCGGCGCGAATCTTGTGGCGAGCGGCAGCCATGCGCCACACTATGCCAGCCTTGTCCGCAGCGCGCAACTCCACCTATTTAGCCCGAACTACCGAGACTGCCTGGCGCAAATCTCGTGCCGAACAGGAGTGCCATCGAAGTCCTTGTGGTTGTGGGGGGTGGGTCGGGCGGCGGATTCTCGGACTGCGAAACTGAGAATCTGGGCACTACGAGGCTGAAATAGCCCCGCGGCGGTCGAAACTGTCGCCGCTCTTGGGCACGCATTGGTTGGCTGTTTTGGAGGTAGGCACGGGTAGAAGCCGCAGCCACCATCAGGGACGGGGCCTATACTCCACCAGTCAGGCAGCAAACCCCTACCGGAGTCTCAGCCGTGTCAGACAAGCAGACGAACACGTGGCCGGACCTTTTGATTGGCCTCTACGACAATCTCACCGGTCGCCGGGCCGAGATCACGTATGAGTTCGACAACATGCACATCAAGATTCCCAGCGGCACAGGCTCTTCAGCGGAGCATGCCGAGTGGGTGCTGCACGGGACAATGAAAATCCGGACGAGAGACACGGGTACGTCCCCAAACTGATTCTGGCCGGGCGACTCACGGGAACGGTGAATGGTCGCCCGGTCGTGATCGAGGCAGGCGAATCTGGACTGCTCGTGAGCATGTCCGCTGTTCAATCCGCTTGGGCGGCTCGGCGGACAGTTCAGCCTTTATTGCCGGTGCTGCGGACGCTCAAGCGATTCCACGTTCCGCTCAGGCTACGTATCGCGGGCATCATGTCTATCGATCTGTTGCCCAATTCGAGCACCGTTCTGAAGCTCTTCGCGCCGGCCCTCCATCGCCTTAATTAGCGAAGCAGTGAAGGCCGCGGCGTTACGTCAGGCCATTTACCGCGGTTCGCAAGGGAAAGAGGTCATGCTCATGGATGCTCATTTCGCCGAATACGTGGCAGTTGTTCAGGCGTTTTCCGAGTTCTACGGAGAGCGGTCTGAACACCTCCCCTCGGAATTCCACGCCGAGTCCGAACAGATTGCGCCTGCAACGTTGGATCACGAGTATCTGGGGGTCTGAAGCAGGGCAGCCACATGGGACAGCAATCTCTTTCGCTCGAATCACTGATCCCAACGCTGCAACTGGCGGTAGGGCCGGTCATTCTGATTTCCGGTGTGGGCCTATTGCTGTTGTGCATGACCAACAGAATTGCCCGCGTCATCGACCGCGCCCGAATCGTCGCCGCCGATTGTGAGATCGTTGGGCATGATGAGTTGGAGGTCTGCTATGCCAAGCTGGAAATTCTTTCGCAGAGGGCGAAGATTCTGCGGGCTAGCATTGCCATGGCAGCCTTCAGCGTGCTGCTCGTGGCGGTTCTCGTGATCCTGCTCTTCTGCGGGGCTCTGTTCCGGGTGGAGATCGCAGGTGTGATCGTGGCGCTGTTCGTCGGGTGCATGTGCTCATTGATCGGCTCTCTCGTGTTTTTCATCCGGGACGTAAACCTGTCTCTGAAAGCACTCTGGCTGGATTTCCCGGTCGGGCGGCGAGGCAAAGAACGCACAGGCCGATCTGGAGCGGGCTATTCAGCCGACGCCGTCCCTCGCCCCAGCATCCAACTCTTGGGCTGAATCCTGCCGAGCCAGTCTTGGAGCGTTGGGATCCTGCCCAAGTCTTCGAGGACGTGCTGCTCGCCGATGAAGCGCACGGGAAGAACCCTGCCGGTCGAGAGCACTGAAGGATAGTCCGGCCAATGGCACTTCCGCAACCATGTCGATAGGCATTTCCGGCCCGATGGGCGGCTGGTGAGGCTGGTACCGCGTTTTCTGGCACCTGATCAGCTGCTCCCGGAACGGCTGCCTCCCCCTGGAGTGGCGTTTTTCTGCCGTCGGCGCGGAGGCTCTCCGAGTTTGGCCGCTTGGGGGCTTTGGTTTGACCTCGCGCCCGACACCGGTCAGAGACTGTGGATGTCGATCACGGGCAGCTCGTCAGGCGACACCTGAACCGCTTCGCGGTCGTCATGCGCCTGGACGATTCGCCCCAGTCGGTGGGCGGGCCACGAGCGGGCGACACCGGTGGTGGCTCGAGCGGTTCGCCCAGATGTGCGAGGATCTTCCGGATCGGGCCCGGCTCCGTAATGAACGCGATCAGCCGGATGTCGGCGCCGCAGTTCGGGCACTCGAGTGGAAACTCCTCCCCCACCCGGG
>VGYR01000450.1 GCA_016872925.1 Planctomycetota bacterium | reverse complement strand
TCAGAGCTTGTGGATGTCGATCACGGGCAGTTCGTCGGGCGACACTTGAACCGCTTCGCGGTCGTCATGCGCCTGGACGAACTCGCCCCAGTCGGTTGGCGGGCCACGAGCGGGTGACACCGGAACAAGGCCTGCACCGGAACCCGCGTGTGGACAAACACCCAATCGCCGCTCACCTTCTCAGGATCGCGCTCGACAGCCCAGCATCGATCCCAGGAAATCATCGGTATGTGTCTCCCGAGTAGGGGGCGGTAAGCCCATCGCTCATGCCTGCCGGTGGCGGCGGGCCATCTCGATAAGCTCCTTGGCCTTTGCAAACACCTCGGCCGCCGGCACGGATCGGCCTTCATCGAGTTGGGAAAAACCTTCGCGCACGCTGGCCTGCATGAATGCCGTGAGTTCCTCGTTGAGCCTGGCGATCATCTTTCGCACGCCCGCCTTGGCAAATGCCTTGTCGTCGCCCGGGTGCTCTTGCTCGAGCTCCGCGATGCGCTGCTCGAGCATTCGCAGGTCACTATGGGCCTTCTCGTATTCTGCGGCGTTTGAAATCACAGCGTCACCCAAACGGGTCCTTTGCAGACCGTCGCTATAAAGCCACTCTCAGTCGGCTCGACTTTGTCGTTATGGGAGACCGTGGCGGCTGGCATTGGATTCGGCCGCCGGCAGCGGCATAGGCCCGGACGAGCTGGTCGAGGGAGACATCCGGGGCCCCAACCTCGATCTTGGCGACCCGCGGCTGCGTGGTGCCGATCCGCTCGCCGAGCTGCTTCTGGGAGAGGCCGCTCGCCTGGCGTTGCCGCCGAATGGCGAGAGCCAGGGTCAACCGTAGTTCGACGAGCTGTCGTTCCTCAGCGGTGAGCCCGAGAAAATCCGCCGCGTCGCCCACCCGCCAGCCGGCGGCGGTGAGAGCCTTTCGTTTCTTGCTCTTCATGGTCATGGCGTCGCCTTCCAGAATTGCCGCTGCTCGTTGCCCAACTCCGGTAAAATATATCGGATCGGATATACATGCAACACACGACAAATCTTCGCTTGTCCTCCGCGCGACTCTGCGATCACCGGCTCTGGTCGGCTTCGCTCAAGCGGCGTTCGAGCTCGGAGCGAGTGATCGACGGCTCCTGCCGCCGGGCCGTGATCAGCCGCCAGAAATCGTCGCTCACGCCGAGCGCGATCTGTTCGTCGTCGAGGCCCGCGAGGCCAACGACCACTGCGACGGGGCGGCCATCTCGAGTGAGCAATACGCGATCGCCCTGTGCCTCTCGCACACATGAGTCGAGGGTTGCCTGTTCAATTCCCAGAGTCTTCACAGGATTTCCTCCGTCGTCTTGTGGGGCGGCTTGAGGCGGATCGCACGCACGGCGACAAGCCTCGCCTGCTCCTGCACATCATAGAACACGCGGTATTCGCCGACACGCAATTCCCAGATTGGGAGTTCCTGATCCCAGGGAGGCTGTAGGCCGGGGAGCAGCTTGCGGTTACGGGTTTCCGCGGTCGGGGAATCGCGAAGCTCCGTATCGATGCGGTCGACCACACGACGGCGGTCGTACGGACGCAAAGCCGCCAAGTCGCTCACTACTCCGGCCACAAACTCGATCGTGTACATCGTTAGTTTCGCAAGCGGCAATAGCAGTAGGGTACATGCGTACACTTTGTTGTCAACCGCATTTTATGGCCCCGCATCTGCCGGCAGCGACCCCGGACCAAGGTTGTCCCGCGGGGTCGTACACTGCCGGCCATGGACCTGGCCGCCCCCTCGCCGTTTTTGGACATCCCCGAGGCGGAGTGGGTCTGCGCGAGTGACCTCTGTTTCGCGATCTTCGATTCCTACCCAGTGTCGCCGGGGCACGTGCTCGTGATCACGCGGCGGGTCGTGCCGACGTTTTTCGAGTGCACGGCCGCGGAGCAGCAGGCGATCATGGCGCTCGTCGGCGAGGTGAAGGCGCTACTTGATCAGCGGCTCGAGCCGAAGCCCGATGGATACAACGTCGGCTTCAATGCCGGGGCCGCCGCCGGTCAGACTGTGCCGCATGTGCATGTGCACGTGATCCCGCGGTATGCCGGCGACATGGGCGATCCTCGCGGCGGCGTGCGGCATGTGATTCCGGGGAAGGGGAATTATTTGGCGGGGCGGGGGCACCCTCACCCCAGGGCAATCGCATCTTCTGAGAGCGGCACAAGTATTGCGGTGAGTCGTCGAAAGGCAAGCGGGCGGCGGTGGCCGCACGTCGTTTCGCCTGTGTCA
>VGYR01000449.1 GCA_016872925.1 Planctomycetota bacterium | reverse complement strand
TCGTAAAACTGACCACCAGAAAAGCGTTCGGCTTTCGGACCGCGAAAGGCATTGAAATCGCGTTGTTTCATGTCCTTGGCACACTACCGGAGCCAGAATCAACCCACAGATTCTGCTGAGGAGGCTTTCTTCACAAGGAGCGCTTGATCGCGATCATCGCTGCCGCTGCAGCCACTCGTGCATCGCGGCGCGGTCGGCGACGTCCAAGCCGGCGGGCAGCCCGCCCGCCACCGTGACCCAGCGCACGGCTGGCGGTTTCGCGGCGGGCCGACCCTTGCCGCGGCCGAGCTCGGCCCGCAGGCCCCGCTCGACGAGCGCCCGCAAGGGTTCGCGGAGTTCAGCCGCCCGTTTCTTGGCGGCGATGAACAGGTCGTCGGGAAGTTCGATCGTCGTCCTCACATTGGAAACCATATTCCCATAAAGCCGTGCCGACAACGCGACGTACCGCGGGCGGCAGTCCCTGCCCGGCGACGACCGGTGATCGGTGTTCGCCCTGCCTGCCGTCATTGGCCGCGGTGCCTGTCCCGCGTGGCATCCGCCCTCCAGGACAAGAAGCGGGACCTGGCCAAGTCGATCGTCCGGGCCGACTCGGGGATGATCGGCAACCTGACGCCCGAAGACGTGGAGCTGCTGCTGTCCTGAGCCGCCCCGCCTTGGCGCAAGGATCAGGGCGGGATTCGGAACGCATCGTCTGTTCCCCGACTGCGGGCCAGGGTCGGTGCAAAACTTGGCCCGTTGAATTCGCCCCCGACGAAATTGGTTCGCTGTAGTTGCGCAGGTTTTCCGCCGGGCCTTCGCCCCGCCCAGACTCGGCTGACGACCAGAATTGGCTGGAGCAGGCTGCGTCGCCGAAAGCCGAAGCCAGTTCCGCGATGAAAGAGTTGTGAGCCAGATCCGAGTGAACGCCCTTCGAACATCGGCTGCCGGCCCTGCCGGAATGCCGCCGGGCTCCGCCCGGCGGCCTGGCCGGGCAGCGCTGCGCGGGAGAGGGAAGCGGGCAGGCCGCCTCGGGAGATGGCTCGCCATCGGCATCGCGATCCTGCTGGGAGCGACGGCCGTCGGCCGCTGCCTGGAGCCCGAGGCCGCCGTCCCGCCCCGCTGGCTCGCGGTCCCCCTGGACGCCGCCGCCGCCGCGGTGGTCTTCCGCCGCGACTTTGACTCGCCCGAGGGGATCCAGGAGGCCGAACTCCGGCTGGCGGCCGATTACGCCCGGGCCACGGTGCGCATCAACGGCCGGACGCTGATCCGGGTCGAACCGTACTGCCCGCTCCAGACCAGGGCGGCGACGGGCCTGCTCCGCCGCGGACGCAATCGGCTCGAAGTCGCCCTCGAGCCGGTGGCCGGGCCGGCGGCGTTCGCGGTCTCGCTCGCCTGGCAACCGCTCGCCGGACCGCGGAAGACGCTCGTGTCCGACGCCCGGTGGGTGGTGGCCGCCGGCGGTGCCGAGCAGCCGGCGGTCGATGGCGGCCCGGTGCCGGCCGAACTCTGGGGGATCGGGCGGCGGGACATCGCCCTGGCCGCGGTCGAAAACTACGAGCAGTGGCAGCAGACGCCCGCGGCCCCCGGCCGCCCGCCGCGACTCTGGGCGGCGGATGGCTTCGAGGCGACGCTTGTCCGGACCGCCGCCGCGGACGAAGGCAGCTGGATCGCCATGGCGTTCGATCCCGAGGGCCGCCTGACCGTGGCGGGGGAGGATCGCAGGTCGAGCGGATCGAAACCCCGCTCGAGGAGTGCCGGGGACTGGCTTACGCCGACGGCTTCCTGTACGCCAATGCGAACGCCTCGAAAGCGCTCTCTCGGCTCCGGGTCGGCGCCGACGGGGGCGTCTCCCACGTCGAGCCGCTGTTGGCTTCTCCCGGCGGCCTCAGCCACGGCCGCAACGATCTTGCGATCCAGGCCGGGCATCTGCTGGCCATCCATGGCGACCAGGTGACACCGCCCGCCGCGGGCGTCCTTGACCTCACCTCTCCGCTCCGCCCCGGCCGCCGCGGGGCTCCGGAGCGGGAGGGATTCCTGCTCCGGTTCGACCGCCTCGGCGGCACCTGGGAAATGGTCGCCGGCGGCCTGCGGAACGCGTTCGGTATCGCGGCGCACCCCGGCGGCGATCTGTTCAGCTTCGACTCGGACAGGTGGTTGAACCGTTCTATTGACGCTTGAAAAAAAGATTCATGGCCGATGGGCCGGGTGGCCGATACCCCATGCATGCCATACAGCGGAAAACGAAAAGACGCGGAAACGCGCAGGCTGAAAGCCATGGAGTTGCTGGACTC
>VGYR01000448.1 GCA_016872925.1 Planctomycetota bacterium | reverse complement strand
TCATCTTGGACGAAAGGTCGCCTCCCGACTCCGAAAGACGCGGGACGACCAGCCTCTCCTGCGTTCCTTCTTCAAGACTTCGAAACTACCCCTGCAATCCGTAAGCCGCTTTTTCAAAGCTCAATAACGGCACCAACACCTACGCCGGCACCACGACGGTGTCGGCCGGCTCCCTCGTGATCTCGAGTACGTCGGCCCTGCCCGGCTTCGACACGCCCGGCCGCTACTCCGTGGCGTCGGGTGCGGCGTTGACGGTGACGAATGCGGTGGTCGACGCGGATATCGCCACGATCCTCGGCACCGGCAACTTCGCCTCGGGCGGAGCGATCGGCTTCGACACGGCCGCCGGCGACCGCGCGTACGCGGCGGCGATCGCCGACACGGCGACCGGCGGGCTCGGCCTGGTCAAGCAGGGGGCAAACACCCTGACGCTCTCCGCGGTCAACTCCTACACGGGCACCACAAACGTTTCGGCGGGCACGCTCTCGATCACGACCGCCGCGGCCCTGCCGGGCTTCGGCACCGCGGGTCGCTACACCGTGGCGTCGGGCGCGGCGCTGGCCGTCACGAATGCGGTCACCGACGCCGAGGTGGCCGCGATCCTCGGCACCGGCAACATCGCCTCGGGCGGAGCGATCGGGTTTGACACGACGGCCGGCAATCGTACCTACTCGGCCGCGATCGCCGATCCTCCGGCCGGCGGGCTTGGCCTGGTTAAGCTCGGCACCAACGCGCTCACCCTCGCCGGGATCAACACCTACACGGGCACCACCCGCATTTCCCAAGGCACGCTTGCGATCGCCACCACCGCGGCGCTGCCCGGCTTCGGCACCGCGGGCCGCTTCTCCGTGGCGTCGGGCGCCGTGCTGGCCGTCACGAATGCGGTGGCCGACGCCGACGTGGCCGCGATCCTCGCCACCGGCACGGGCAACTTTGCCTCGGGGGCGGCGATCGGGTTCGACACCTCCGCCGGCGACCGCACCTACTCGACGCCGATCGCCAACCTGCCCATCGGCCTGGTCAAACTGGGCGGCAACACGCTCACGCTCGCGGGCTCGAACGCCTTCACGGGCCCCACGCGGGTCGGGGCGGGCACGCTCGCCGTGGCGGATCCCTCCGCCCTGGCCGGCAGCACGCTCGACATGGCCGCGGACGACTCGGGCGCCGTCACCTTCTCTCAGGATTCCACGCTCGGTGGCCTTTCCGGCGCCCGCGACCTCGACCTGGGCGGCCGCACCATCTCGATCGGCGCGAACAATCAGAGCACCACGTACGCGGGCGGCCTCTCGAATGGCGGCATCCAGAAGGTCGGCACCGGCGCGCTCACACTCGCCGGCACCAACACCTACGCCGGCACCACGCAGGTCTCGTCAGGCATCCTCGGCATCGCCGGCACGACAGCCCTGCCCGGATGGGACGTCGCGGGCCGCTACTCGGTGGCCGCGAACGCCGTGTTGTCGGTGGAAAACGCGGTCACCGACGCCGACGTGACCACGATCCTGGCCACCGGCAACTTCGCCCCGGGCGGTGTGATCGGCTTCAATACTTCCGCCGGCGACCGGACCGCGCCTGCTCTCGCCGGCGACATCGGCCTGCGAAAGACCGGGTCGAACACCCTCTCGCTCGCCCCGACGGGAAACACCTACTCCGGCGCCACCACGGTCGCGGCCGGCACGCTGCGGATTCCCGGCACCCAGACGATCGCCTCGAACGTGCGGGCCGAAGCCGGCGCCAGGCTTTATCTCGACGGCGACGTGACCCTGACCGAGCCGGTCTCCTGGCGGGACGGAGACGGGCTTCGGGCGGTCTCGGGCACGAGCGAGATCTCGGGACCGATGACGCTGGGCAACGTCACGGGCAACATCGTGAACGTCGACGCGGGAGCCCGGCTCACGATCAGCGGCAACGTCGCCGCCGAGGGTTCCAACAGCCGGTTGTTTGTTTCCGGCTCGGGCGAGCTGTTCGTGACCGGGGTGATCGGCCAGCTGAACACGAGTAACGCAGGCGGCATGCAAGGGCCGGCGACCGTGCATCTGCTGGGGCTGAACCAGTTCACCGGGCAGTTCAACGTCGGCGTGGGCACGGTCGTGATCAACACGCTCTACAACACCGGCTTCGAGAGTTCGCTCGGGTTGGGGACTGCCACGAACGGCACCATCATCAACATGGCCGGTACCGCGGGCTACCAGGAGGCCACTCTTCGCTACATCGGCGAGGAGACCGCGACCAACAGGCAGGTGCGGCTCCAATCGAACGTGGCCGGGGCCCGGAGCGTGATCGAGGCCAACGGCACCGGCCCGCTAACAGGC
>VGYR01000447.1 GCA_016872925.1 Planctomycetota bacterium | reverse complement strand
TCGTAAAACTGACCACCAGAAAAGCGTTCGGCTTTCGGACCGCGAAAGGCATTGAAATCGCGTTGTTTCATGTCCTTGGCAAACTACCGGAGCCAGAATCAACCCACAGATTCTGCTGAGGAGGCCGTTTTGGGGGGCGCGGGGTTGCCCGTGCCCCGTCGCCGGACGTTCGCGTCGGGCATCATGCCCGACGCTCACTGCATGTCCGCGGCGCTTCGCCATCGTGGCTGCGCTTGCTCCCATAGCCCGGCTCCGGGGGCACGGGCAACCCCGCGCTGAGGCGTTATTCGATCTCGGCTTCGATCGTCGCCGACATGGAGCCCTTGGAGCGGGCCAGGAGCCGGTCGGCGCCGAAGGCGTGAACCTGGTCGCGCTTCAGTTCGGCGTGCTCCTTGGTCGTCGTCAGCACCACCACGCGGCCGTCGCGGTCGACCTGCTTCGCCAGCTGCATGCCCCGCTCCGGCGGATGGCCGAACAGCTGCCGCAGCATGGCGATCACGTATTGGTAGGTGTGGTCGTCGTCGTTCCAGAGCACCACGTGATACCGCGGCTGACGCTGTGGCCGCCCGTCCTGGCGGGGAGCCACGGCGGCACCCGGCATGGCTGGAGCATCGGCGACGGCACTGGCGGAGGCAGGCATGGGTCTGGCAAACTCCCAACCCCGGATAAAACCCGTGAACTGCACCCGAGTATAGGGGGGCCGACCGGGCGTTTCACGTCCCCGCCAAACCCCAGAGCCGCCGGAGTCCATCGTGCTCGACCGCCGTTTCGTCGCCGACAACATCGACCTCGTCGCCGCCAACTGCCGGGCACGCGGCTCGTCCGCCGACGTCACCAAGTTCGCCGCGCTCGACAGGCTCCGGAGACAGTTCCAGGCCGACATCGACCGCCTCAATGCCGCGGCCGCCCAGGTGAGCAAGTCGATCGGCAAGGCGGCGGATGCCGCGGAGCGGGAGGCGAAGAAGTCGGAGGGCCGCCGCCTCCGGGAGGAGGTTTCGGCGCTCGAGGCGAAGTCGGCCGAGATCGTCGCCGAGGCCGACGGCATCCTTCGGGCGATCCCCAACCTGACGCACCCCGCCGCGCCCGTGGGGGGCGAGGATGCCGCCGTCGAGGTCCGCCGCGGCCGGCATCCGCCCCGCACCTTCGACTTCAAGCCGCTCGACCACGTCGAGATCGGCGGCCGGCTGAAGCTGTTCGACTTCGAGGCGGGCGCCCGGGTGGCCGGCCACGGCTTCTACTTCCTGATGGGCGATGCGGTGCTCCTCGAGCTCGCCCTGCAGCGGTATGCGGTCGACCTGCTGATCCGGGAAGGCTTCACGGTCACGACCACGCCCGACCTGGCCCGCGATTCGATCCTGGAGGGCACGGGATTCATGCCCCGCGGGCCGGAGACGCAGATCTACTCCATCACCGGCTCGGACTTGTCGTTGATCGCCACGGCGGAGATCACGCTTGGCGGAGCCCATCATGAGCGGATCTTCGAGGGGGCGGAACTGCCCCTGAAACTCTGCGGCATCAGCCACTGCTTCCGCACCGAGGCGGGAGCCCATGGCCGGGCCTCCCGCGGCCTGTACCGCGTCCATCAGTTCACGAAGGTCGAGATGTTCGCCTTCACGCTGCCGGAGCAGAGCGAGGCGATGCACGACCACCTGCTCGAGATCGAGTGCCGGATCTTCGACGGCCTGGGCATCCCCTACCGCGTGATCGACACCGCCTCGGGAGATCTCGGTGGACCGGCCTACCGCAAGTTCGACCTCGAGGCCTGGATGCCGGGGCGGGGCGAATCGGGCGAGTGGGGCGAGGTGACGAGCACCTCCAACTGCACCGACTACCAGTCGCGGCGGCTGGCCCTGCGCTACCGCAAGCCGGGCGAGAAGGGGACGCACTTCGTCCACACGCTCAACGGCACGGCCGTGGCGATCAGCCGGGCGATCATCGCGATCCTGGAGAACCACCAGAACGCCGACGGCAGCGTCACCGTGCCCGAGCCGCTCGTGCCCTGGATGGGGAAGCGGACGATCGGCGGCTGACGCGACTCGCCAAATCAGGCCGGCAGGAGGCCCGGTCAGGCCGTCACGGGCCTGAACTGCTTGCGATACTTCGCCGGCGTCATGCCCGTCAGGCTGCTGAACAGCCTCGTGAAGTGGCTCTGGGACGAGAAGCCCAGGTCGAGCGCGACCGAGGCGAGAGGACGGCGGTGATCCCCAGGGCCGGCGCGCACTCTGGGTAATCTGGGCTGGCGCGGCAAGCCCGTGTTTGCGATGATCGGCTTTGTCAGGATTTTTTGTCAAAGCCTTCGTTGGAGATAC
>VGYR01000446.1 GCA_016872925.1 Planctomycetota bacterium | reverse complement strand
CACGCTCGCCGAGGCTGTGCTCGAATCGCTCGCGCGGCTCGTCTCCACGCCCGATGGCGAGGTACCGCCGGCCGCGATCCTCTGGCCCGACGCTGAGGGGCAGTGGAAGAGCCTCGTGGCCTTGCTACGGGGCCGCGTGCCGCACCTTTACGAACGGAACGTTCACGCCCGACGACCACATCGGCCCGGCGATCTGGCTCGTCTGCGCCGTCGCCCGCGCGCTTTCCGACCACTCGCCTCCTATGGGCACCGTGCCGATCCTCTACCTGCCGGGGGTGGCGCGGCAGGACCTCCGGGCTGGCGCCGACTGCCCCGTCCTCCACCAACCGCTCGTGGAACTCCAATACCGCGGGAAGGTGTGGCACCAGCGGAACGGCCGCGACTGGACGATCGAGGCGTTTCTCACGAGCAAGGACGCCCTCGTTCTCGACGTGGCCCGCGACGCCGCCAGCCAGCAGGCCATGCTCCGCGCGATCGACCGGCTCGCCGATGAGCCGCTGGCGGCGCTGGCCGGGCGGCGGCTCGACGTCGGCTTCTTCGAGTCACTCTCCGTCAGCGACATCGAGCGAGAGATCCTCGCGTGGATGGCCGAGCCCACCGAATACCGGAAGGCCAAGCAGGCCGACCAGGCAGCGTTCGAGACGTTCGTCGGCAAGATGGGCCGAGAGTACGGCGTCGATCCGGCCAAACAGTCGCCAGCCGATGCCGCTCGGTGCATTGCCCGTGGTGAAACGGCGTGGGATCCGATCTGGCGCCGGTATGCCGACGCCCCGCAGGCCTACCCGAAGATGCAGGTGCTCATGGCCGCGGTGCCGGAGCAAGAGTTTTCCATCCAGTGCCTCGACCGCAGCCCACGCAACAACCTGCTTGCGGAATCGACGCTGCGAAAGGCCCTTGGAGACGTGCTGGCCCTGCCGCACGCCGAAGCGTGTGCAGCGGTCGTGAAACTCGATCGGGAGCACCGCGAGCGGCTTGACCGACCGTGGGCGAAACTCGGCGAGAGCCTGCTCGCTGAAACGCTCGTACCGCTCTCAAGGCTGGCGGCCGCCGCCACATCCCCGCTCGGCGGCCCCGACGTGGCCACGATCGCCCGCGCCTACGCCAAGGACGGCTGGGAGGTGGACCGCCACGCGATGCGGGCCCTGGCGGTCGCCCAGCGGTCACCGGATGCAGAACTCGTCGGCCAGGTCGTGCGAGCGGTCTACCTGCCGTGGCTCGACAAGACGGCGGCGCATTTTCAATCGGTCTGCCAGGGTGGTTCCGCGATCGCCACGCTCGTCACGCCCGTGGCAGCCGAGCGGGAGCAGTGCCTCGTGTTCGCCGACGGGCTGCGGTTCGATGTGGCCGTAGCCCTCCAGGAAAAGCTCGAGGCCCGCGGGCTCGTGGCGCGGCTGAGCCATCGGATCTCCCCGCTGCCGAGCGTCACAGCCACGGCCAAGCCCGCGGTGATGCCGCTGCCGGCCAGCGGCTACGGCTCCATCGTGGGCGGCCCGATGCCCGAGACGTTCCTGCCGCAGGTGCGAACGGCCGCGGGAACAAAACCCGCCACGACCAATGAACTACACGAGGTCCTCGGTGAGCTTCGCGTGGCTGTCTTGGGGCCCGACGAGACCGATGGCGCCGCCACGGCTGAGCGGGACGGCTGGACGGAAGTCGGCCGGATCGACGAGCTGGGCCACAAACTCGGCGTCGAGCTGGCCGGTTCGCTCGACGAGCAGGTGGAGCGGATCGCCCGCCGTGTGGCCGACCTCCTCGATGCCGGCTGGACGCGGGTGCGGATCGTCACCGACCACGGCTGGCTGCTCGTGCCCGGCGGCCTGCCCAAGGTGGACGTGCCGAAGTCCGTCGTGGAATCGAAATGGTCTCGCGCGGCAGCGGTCAAAGGCTCATCACAGGTGACGGTGCCGGTCGTTCACTGGCACTGGAACGACACCGACCGGGTGGCGACGCCGCCGGGAGCGGGAGCGTTCCGCGCGAACGAGGCCTACGCCCACGGTGGTGTGAGCCCGCAGGAGTGCGTGACGCCGGAACTGCTCGTGGAGCGGCTCGGGCCCTCGGAGACCGCGAAGATCACGAACCTGCGCTGGGCCGGAATGCGGTGCCGCGTGACCGTCGGCGGCGGCGTATCGCCCATCTCCGTCGACCTGCGGCTCACCGATCGTGACTCGGCTTCGACGATCGTAGGCGGCCCGAAAGCCTACGACGCCAAGAAGGATGAAGCCGCGATGGTCGTCGCCGACGACAGCCTCGAATCAAAACCCGCCGTGGTCGTCGTCCTCGACGCCAACGGCACCATTCTTGACCGCATGAAGACAACCGTGGGAGGCAAGACATGACGCTCAT
>VGYR01000445.1 GCA_016872925.1 Planctomycetota bacterium | reverse complement strand
GCGTGGCCTGCGAGACGTTCGTCAAGTCCAACGTCGTCGTGGTGGGTGGGGAGATTACGATCCCGAAGCTGCAGGACAAACGGACGGGCCGCACTAAGCCGATCGAGGAGGCGATCAATCTCGGCCAGGTCATCCGCGATGCGATCCGCGACATCGGGTACGTGAACGACGACGACGTTTTCCACGCCGATTCGGTGTTCATCAACAATTACCTCACGGCGCAGTCCGCCGACATCGCTCAGGGCGTCGACGCCCGGAAGGCAGAGGGCAAGAAGACCGCCGAGCAGGGTGCGGGCGATCAGGGAATCATGTTCGGCTACGCGTGCAACGAGACCGCGGAGCTGATGCCGAGCCCGATCATGTTCGCGCACCGCCTCGGGCGGAAGCTTACCCAGATCCGCAAGTCGGGCGCGGTCGGGTGGCTGCGCCCCGACGCAAAGTCCCAGGTCTCCGTCCGCTACGAGGGCGGCCGCCCGGTCGAGGTGGTCAACGTGGTCATCTCCACTCAGCACACCGCGGACGTCCGCCACGCCACGATCGAGCGATACCTGATCGAGAACGTCATCAAGAAGGTGATCGACGCGAAGCTGCTGACGCGGAACACCGAGTACCTGATCAATCCGACGGGCCGTTTCGTCATTGGCGGGCCGCAGGGCGACTCGGGACTCACGGGCCGCAAGATCATCGTCGACAGCTATGGCGGTTGGGGCCGGCACGGAGGCGGCGCGTTCTCGGGCAAGGATCCCTCGAAAGTCGACCGTTCAGCCGCCTACATGGGACGCTGGGTCGCCAAAACAATCGTCGCCGCGGGCCTCGCTGAACACGCGGAGATCCAGTTCGCCTACGCGATCGGGCACCCGCAGCCGGTCTCGATCCACATCAACACCTTCGGCACCGCTAGGCCGGGCGTCTCGGACGAGCGCATCACCGCGGCCGTGCAGCAGGTATTCAGCTTCAAGCCGGCCGACATCGTGGCGGCGCTGAACCTCAAGCGGCCGATTTACCGGCAGACGACCAATTACGGTCACTTCGGCAAGCCCGGGATGCCTTGGGAGTCGACCACCAAGGTCGCGGCGCTTAAGGCCGCTCTCCGCTAAACCGCTCCCTTCTCCTCTATGGCAACCTCCTCCGCCCAGAAACGCCGCCCCGCGGCCCCTGACCACGCGGTCAAGGACCTCTCCCTCGCCGCTTGGGGCCGTAAGGAAATCGCGATCGCCGAGCACGAGATGCCCGGCCTGATGGCGGTGCGGCGCAAGTTCGGCCCGAAGCGCCCGCTCGCCGGCGTGCGCATCACCGGCTCGCTGCATATGACGATCCAGACAGCGGTTCTCATCGAAACGCTGCAGGAGCTGGGCGCCGACGTGCGCTGGGCCTCGTGCAATATCTTCTCGACCCAGGACCACGCCGCGGCCGCCACCGCCGCCGCCGGCACTCCCGTGTTTGCCTGGAAGGGCGAGACGCTTGAGGAGTACTGGGACCTCACGCTGCGCGCCATCTCGTTCCCTCAGGGGCTCGGCCCCCAGCTCGTCGTCGACGACGGCGGCGACGTCACGCTTCTCATCCACAAGGGCTGCGAGCTCGAGGAGGGCAGCGACTGGGTGAAGACCCCGTCCTCGTCCCACGAGGAGCAGGTCATCAAGAACCTGCTGATCAAGGTTAGCCGCGAGCGCCCCGGCTGCTGGAAGAGCATCGCGGCCCAGTGGCGCGGCGTCTCCGAGGAGACCACCACCGGCGTCCACCGCCTCTACCAGATGATGGAGAAGGGGAAGCTCCGCGTTCCCGCCATCAACGTGAATGACTCGGTGACGAAGTCGAAGTTTGACAACCTGTACGGCTGCCGGGAGTCGCTCGCTGACGGCCTGAAGCGGGCGACAGACGTGATGATCGCGGGAAAGGTCGCCTGCGTCTGCGGCTACGGCGACGTCGGCAAGGGCTCGGCCCACTCGCTGCGCGGCTTCGGCGCGCGGGTGATCGTCACCGAGATCGACCCCATCAACGCCCTGCAGGCCGCGATGGAGGGCTTCGAGGTCAACACGGTCGAGTCCACGCTCGGCACCGCCGACATCTACGTCACGACCACGGGTAACCGTGACATCCTGACCCTCGAGCATATGCGGCGGATGAAGGACCAAGCGATCGTCTGCAACATCGGCCACTTTGACAACGAGATCGAGGTGGAGCGACTGAACCAGTCGGATGCCAAGCGGATCAACGTTAAGCCGCAGTACGACCAGTACACATTCCCGAGCGGGCGCTCAATCTACCTGCTCGCCGAGGGGCGGCTGGTGAACCTCGGCTGCGCCACCGGCCACCCGTCGTTCGTGATGTCGAACAGCTTCACCAACCAAGTGCTCGCGCAGATG
>VGYR01000444.1 GCA_016872925.1 Planctomycetota bacterium | reverse complement strand
AGCTTGCCCAGTGTGCGCCGGCTCCTTCAGTCGCTTTTGCTGTGCTTCTCACATCATTGCCCCATCTGCAATCGACCGATCAACGACGAACTCGTGCGGGTCGATTCCAGTTGAGCTAACGTAGTAGAACTAGGATCCCCGGGCCCGCCGCTCGAACGCGACTTCGAAAGCCCGCTCGCGTGAGCGATGGGGCTGAAGCCGCGTCGGGCATGGTGTGGCCGACGGGCGCGTCTGCGCCGGCCCCGGCCGCTGGCGGGGCTTGCCCGTGCCCCGTCGCCGGACGTTCGCGTCGGGCATCGTGCCCGACGCTCTCTCGGATGCCGCCCGCGCTTCGCCATCCTGGCTGCTCTTGGCGGCATACGCCGGCTCTCGGAGCACGGGCAGCCCCGCCGTGGGTCTGGGGAGAGGTGGGATGCCCAGGCCATCAAGAAACTCGGTCTTTTTCCTCATGGCTGGCTTGCTGATTGGCGGAGCCGCGTCTTGGCCGGCTTTCTCCGGCAGTGGAAAGCCGGGAAGGCTGGGGCGGAGAAGGAGCCTGCCGCGACCCTCGGGGCTGTGCGGAAGGACGCCGCGATTCGTACGGCGGGCAGGTCGATACCCCGAACACGCCTTCACTCCATGCATCGACCGCCCGACCTGATGCCCAGCCCAGACGCCTCATCGCCGGCGCCGTGTACCACGGTGTCGAACCACGGACCTTTCGGCAGGCGGCCGGGCGGCCTGGTGTGCGCGATCGTGGCCGTCTGCTTCATGACGGCGGGCGTCGGCCCGAGTTCCTCCGCCGCACCGCCGTCCCGAGGTCGTGGCGGCACGACCCGGTTTCTCGAGGGGCTCCTCAAGAAGGCGGAGCCAACTCCGGCGTTCATCCCCTTGCCGCAGCCTCCGACCCAGGCGGATGTGGAGCGACTCGCCGCCGAGCGGAAGGCGGCGCAGGCACGCGCCGCCGCCGCCAAGGCCGAGAAGTCACCGTCGGCCGCCAAGAAGCCCTCCGGCAGCGCGAAGGCGACTCCGACGAAGCCTGCCGACAGACCGTCGCTCAGTGATGCGATCGCCTTCGGTGTGGCGCTCAGAAGTGCCGCCGGCAAGGTGGTCGAAGACGCCGCCAATCCGGAGTATCGGGCCAAGCCGCGGCCGCCGCAGGTCTCGAGCACCGCGGTGATCAATCCCCCGGCGACCGCCCGGCGGCAGACACTGCCGTTGGTGGTCACCCGGCTTCAACCCACCGGAGCCCCACCGCCGAAGACGCGCCGCTTCGACCGGCTAAGCGGCCGGATCGCCCAGACCCTGGCGATCTACCAGCGGCGGCCGCTGAATACGGCCGACAACACCCCGTGGGAGGTGATGCACGGGTTCATCGCCTTCGGCATCCCGACGCAGATCCGCGTGGGCGGACCGGCGGGCGACCTCGTCAGCGCGATCGGCTGGTCCAACATGGGCGGCCGCTGCCGCGGGCAGGTGATGCTCGCCGCCGCCGGCGACCGGATCACGGCCTTGAAGGGCATCGGCGTCCAGGGGCACTCGGCCCAATACCTGGCGATCCTCGCCCAGTGCCGCGTGGCGGCGAACTCGCCGCTCACCGTGCAGCAGAAGTCGTTCACGGTCACGGACCTGATCGAGGAGGAGAAGCTCGCCTGCAAGCCGCATTCGGAACTCACCTTCGCCCTCATTGCCCTGGCCCACTACCTGCCCACCGACGCCCAGTGGAAGAGCCGCGACGGCGAGCAGTGGTCGCTGCCGCGGCTCGTCGAGGAGGAGATCGCCCAGCCGATCCGGGGCGCCCCCTGCGGCGGCACGCACCGGCTGTTCGGGCTCGCCTACAGCTGCCAGCGGCGGCTGCGGGCCACCGGCGAACTCGACGGACCCTACCTCCGCGCCGACAAGTACGTCCGCGACTACCAGAACTTCGCCCTCACGAAACTGCAGAATCGTGACGGGTCGTTCAGCACGGAGTGGTTCAAGTATCCGGCCGATCGCGAGGACGACGTCGACCGCAAGATCCAGACGACGGGCCACATCCTCGAGTGGCTCGTCGCGTCGCTCGACCAGGAGCGTCTCTACGAGCCCCGGGTGGTGGCGGCCGCGGAGTTCCTCTGCGCGGCCCTGTCGTCGGAGCCCTCCCGCGCCTGGAAGCTCGGCCCGCTCGGGCACGCGCTGCACGCCCTCAACATCTATCAGGAACGCGCCTGGGGCGTGGTCCTGCCCGGCGGCTTCGCCGCCTTCAACGGCCCGATGAAGGCCGCTTCGGGACCCACGATGGTCGCCGACAGGCCCGACTCGTCGGACCGCGACGCGACCCGCCGCTAGTGTAGCGTCTCACGCAGATGGGACTTTATCGAGAGCCTTCCTCGCCCGGGCGATTTTTTGAAGGATGTCTTCGGCCTTCTTCGTCCAGACGAAGGACGTTGG
>VGYR01000443.1 GCA_016872925.1 Planctomycetota bacterium | reverse complement strand
AACCGCGCCGGAGTGCTCCGGCCCCGCGACCACTTCATCAGCGTCGCTCGCTGCTCAACCGTCAGAACAACTGGCTTGGCAACACGCATGACGGAATCCTCCATGAGTTGAGGATTCAACGGCACTGACAGCAATAAGTTGCGTTATTTCGGAGACACTACACTAGAGTTTGAGATGACCACCCCGGCCCCCTCCGCCCTGCCGGCCTCGGGCCTGCCCTCGGCCACCGTCGTGCTCAAGCCGCAGCGGGCCCGGCCGTTTTTCGGCCGGCACCCCTGGGTGCTCGACTCCGCGGTGGCGGCGGTCGACGGCACGCCGGACGACGGCGACGTCGTCGACCTGGCCACCCACGACGGCCGGTTCATCGCCCGCGGCCTCTGGAACCCGCGGAGCCGGATCCGCGTCCGGCTCTACGCGTTCGACGCTGCCACGAAGCTCGACGCCGAGTTCTGGCGGCAGCGGATTGCCGCCGCGGTGGCGCTGAGAAAACACCTCGGGCTCGACGATCGTGCCGCGGCGGCTCGGGTCGTCAACAGCGAGGGGGACGATCTCTCGGGGCTGATCGTCGACCGCTATGGCGAATACCTCGCCGTGCAGGTGACGGCGCTGGCGATCGCCAGCCGGCTGGAGACGATCTGCGACGCCCTCGCGGCCGAGTTGAATCCGCGGGGAATCCTGCTGCGCGGAGCGGAGCGGGGCCTTGCCAAGCTCGAGGGCCTGGCTCTTCCCGATCGGCTGATCCGCGGGGCGGCCCCGGAGGGCCCGATCTTCATCCACGAGCACGGGCTGAAGTTCGGGGTCGATCTCACGGAAGGGCAGAAGACCGGCTACTACCTCGACCAGCGGGACAACCGTCAGGCGGCGGCCCGCCACGCCCGCGGCCGACGCGTGCTCGACATGTTCTGCTACTCAGGTGGGTTCGCGGTGGCCTGCGCCGCTGCCGGCGGCGCCCGCAGCGTGCTCGCGGTCGACTCGAGCGCCAGGGCGGCCGCCCTCGCCCGTGAGAATGCCGCGCTCAACGGGGCGGCCAACGTCGTGGTCGAGGAGGCGGATGCCTTCGAGACACTCGACGCGCTCACGGCCGCCGGTGAGCGGTTCGGGATGGTGGTGCTCGATCCGCCGAAGTTCGCCCGCAGTCGCGCGGCGGTCGACGACGCCCTGCGGGCCTACCACCGGATCAATCGCCTCGCCGTCGGCCTGCTGGAGCCGGGCGGAGTGCTCGTCACCTGCTCCTGCTCCGGCTCCGTGACGAGAGAGGACTTCCACCACATGCTCGCCGGCGTGGCGCAGCGGGCCGGACGACCGGTCCAGATCCTGGAAAGCCGGGGTGCGGCCGCCGATCACCCCGTCAGCGCCAGCTGCCTCGAGGGCGAATACCTGACCTGCGTGATCGCCCGGGTGCCCTGAGCCCGACCTGGCCCTCTTCGGGTCAGGGGATCTCGAAGCGGAACAGCTGCTCGCCGCAGCGGAAGTGGCAGTGGACCGAGAGGGTCACCGCGGGCGTCGACACCCAGACGCCGTTGCGGGTGGTCTCCGCGACGATCAGCCACGACCCGTCCCGCTGCCGCTCGAACTGCGCGTGGCGATTGGCGACGAGGGGATCGTCGAGCTGGATGTCGGCGCCTCCGCCCGCCCGACCGATCGACACCGAATCACTCCGCAGCGGGAACTCGAATCCCGTCGCCCTCTTCGACGCCTCCACGAGCGTCGGCCAGACCGTCTGCGGAAGCCCGGAGGAATCGATCAGCCGCGTCGCCGGGCCGTGGGGAGTGCCCCGATGGGACACCAGCGGGTTGCGGAGCCGAAAGCGACGGGCGCCGAGGATCACGACGGCCTCGGAGTGCAGCACGGCCCGCACGGCGCGGACGAACGTGCCGTTGACGCTGTTGAGGTCGACCAGCTGCCACTGGTAGCTCCCCTTCCAGGGAATGCGGCGGATCTCGGCGTGCATGCCGGAAATCGCCGGATCGTTGGGGAGCACGAGATCACCGGCCGTGCGGCCGATCGTGAAGGTCTCGCCGCGCAGGCGGATCGACTGCCCGTGCTGGTGCGAGGCGTCGTCGAGAACCGTCAGCACCGGCACGGACGGGCGATGGATCGGCCGAAAGTCGTGGACGTCTTCCTTGGCGAAGGGCAGCCCGGAGACCGAACCCGAAGGATCCCGCTCCAGGATCCATCGGAGCGCACGAAGGTCTTCGATCTCGGGCGCGGGACGATCGCCCTTCGCTGACGCATTGTCGCCGTCGTCGGCCATGTCGGAGTCCGTCTCACGAGGTGCCTGCCCGGCCCAAGTGTACGTGGCCCGCCCCCCCTCTTGGCGAGTGGTCCGGGCGGCACTAGGCCTGAAACAAGCGAGTGCGAAGCGCGCCGCACTGCCATTTCGGCATGGAGAGTCGGCGCACAACTTGTCCGCCCGGCGCCGCATCGGCCGCT
>VGYR01000442.1 GCA_016872925.1 Planctomycetota bacterium | reverse complement strand
CGTTCGACGAGGTATCGCTTGGCGATGGCGAGCTTCTCGGGGCCCGACAGCCGCTTGCGCTTCTGGGTCATGGGATGGAATCCTCCGGGGGAAAGGGTAGGCTAAACCTTGCCCGCGGAGATTCCAGGTTCGACGGAAGCAAGACATCCGAAAGTCGCGACGTTCAAGGGACGCAGCTCACAAGCCCAACGCCGCGAGGCGTGGGCCGCGCTCGTGAAGGGCCCGCTTCAGCAAGACCGGCCGTGGCGGCGGGCCAGGAGCAGGCCGGCCAGGCCGATGCTGATCAGGGCGAGAATGCCCGGCTCCGGGACGGCGGTGACGGTCACGAAGCTGCTCGAGGGCAGATAATCGCCCGTGAAGTTGTCGAGGCCCGTCGATGACGTGCGGTTGTAGTCGATCTCCCACTGCTGGCTGCCCACGGTGAACCGGCTGCCGTCGGCCAGCGGGGTGCCGCCAAAGGTGAAGAGGCCGCCGTTCCAGGTGCCGGAGTAGTTGATCATCGCAAACACGGTCGTGAAGTTCGCAAACGGCTGAATGCTCGAGGCGACGTCGGTGAGCGTGAGCAGCGAGGCGTCGCCCAGGTCAAGGTTCAGGTCCCCGCTGACGACGAGCAGATCGGCGGCGGTGCCGAGCGAGAGCGGGTTTGTCGAATCGACCTCGTACGCAAATGTCGCGGCCGCGGCGAACGTCGCCGTGCCCGTGGCGAGCGACTCGATGCTGTTGCCGGGGGCGAGCGTGCCGCCGCCCGCCACGCTCACCGGGCCGCCGATCGATCCCGAGCCGCCGAGTTCGGCGGCAGCGAGGACGGCGACGGGGGTGTCGCCGAGAATGCCGTTCACCGCCAGCCGGCCTGTCGAGACGGTCGTGGTGCCGGTGCAGGTGCCCGTGCCGGTGAGCGTGAGCCGCCCGGCGCCGAGTTTCGTCAGACCGCCGTTGCCGAGCGTGCCGCTGAAGGTCGTGTCGGCCACCGTCGTGAGCGACCGCGTGCCGCCCCCGAGATCGACCCCGCCGCTGAAGGTCATCGCCCCCGTGCCCGTTCCGTCGCCGATCGCCACGTCGCCGCCGAAGGTCACGGGGTTCGAGAGCCCGCGGGCCGAAGCGTTGGCCGACGCGAGCGTGCCGCCGTTGAGGGCGAGCGAGCCGCTGCCAAGGGCCCCGTCGGCGGCCACGCGGATCGTGCCGGCCGAGAGCGTCGCACCGCCCGTCCAGTCGTTGGCGCTTGCGAACACCGCCACGCCGGCGTTGCTCTTCGTGAGCGTGCCCGACCCGGAGATCAGGTTTCCGGCGCTGCCGCTGAAGGTGTAGGTGCCGGCCGTCGCCGAGACGACGAGCGACGCGGGGGCGAGCGATCCCGAGAGGGTCAGGGTGCCGCCCGCGGTGCCGCTGAAAGTGGCCGTGTCGCCGGCCATGAACACGGTTGCACCACCGCTGCCCGTGGTCCAGGTGGTGCCCGTTGCGCTCCAGGTGCCGCTGGTCGCGCTCCAGATGAGCGAAAGCGAATCGGGGCTCCCGATGCTGAAGCCGCTTTGGGTCGCCGCGTAGACGGTGCTGCCACTGGCAAACACACCGCGGACGGTGTTGCTGCCGAGCCCGCTGGTGGTGGTGAAGTTGGTGTAGGTGGTGCCGCCGTCGGTCGAGATGCTCACGCCGCCGTCGGTGGCCGCATAGACGGTGCTGCCGCTGGCGTAGATGCCTCTGACGAGGTTGTTGCCGAGCCCATTCGCGGTGGTGGCGTTGGTGTAGCTCGTGCCGCCGTCGGTCGAGATGCTCACGCCGCCTTCCGTCGCCACGTAGACGGTGCTGCCGCTCACGTAGACGCCATTGCACGCGTTCGCGCCCAGCCCGCTGGCGGTGCCCGAGTTCGTGAAGCTCGTGCCGGCATCGGTCGAAATGCTCAGGCCTCGGAGGGTCGCCACGTAGACGGTGCTGCCGATGGCATAGACACCGAACGTATTGGAGCTGCCGAGTCCGTTCGTGGCGTTTTTGACGGTGTACGTCGTTCCGCCTTTGGTCGAGACGCCCAGGCCGCTCAGCGTCGCCGCGTAGACGTTGCTGCCCACGGCGAACACCCCTTGCAACGCAGGGCGGGTGAGCCCGCTCGACGACCCGGACTTCAGGAAGCTCGTGCCGCTGTTCGTGGATTTGCTTACGCCTCCAACGGTCCCGCTTCCGGTGGTCGCTGCGTAGACGGTGCTTCCGATCGCGTAGACCCCCCGGACCTCATTGCTGCCCAGGCCGTTCGACGTGGTTCTGTTGACGTAACTCGATCCGTCGTTGGTCGAGAGGCTCAAGCCCCCGTTGGTCGCCACGTACACGGTGCCGCCGCTCGCGAAGACGCCATAGAGTCTTTATTCGTGACACACACGTCGTTTGCGCGCATGTTTACGCTGCCGTCGCCAGTCCGTGGTAATGCAGCCTGACACACGTGCCGAGGACGCTCTG
>VGYR01000441.1 GCA_016872925.1 Planctomycetota bacterium | reverse complement strand
AGACCGACGTGCGATGTCGGTCATTCCGACGCGGGCCAGCCCGCCCGGCTTCACGTCGCGGTAGATCACAAGCCACACACGAACCTCGGCCTCGCTGGCATCCGCAAGCACGGCGTCCACAAACGAGTTGAGGGTCGCCCAGCGTTGGCGGTCGCGGCCTTCTTCGCGCCGGTGAGAAAAACTGCCATGGGTCGCCCTGGCGGTGCTCGCGGTCGCAGCCCTCGACGCAAGCACCTTCTGCCGGTTCTCGTTGGCTACTCGGTCAACGTCGATTGCCGTCCTGGTCACAGTCCGGCCCTCGGTGCAAACGCATCGAAGTCGGCGTGGCCGTTGACCGGCGACGGGTAAATCAGTGACTCGGCGCTGTAGAGTTGCGTTGCACCGTCGAACCGCAGCACAAGGTCGCGGGGCTCGAGGTTGCGAGCCTTCTTGCAACGCCACGCCACGCCGATGGTGCCATCGGGTGCGATGTCGGGCGTTCCGTTGTGCTCCTCGACTTCGCCCACGTACAGCAACTCGACCGCGTAGTCGATCTCGCCGCTGCCCTTGCCGAACTGGCCGATGCGTGACGAGGTGCCGGCGGCCTTCGCCATGCTGCTAATCGCGATCACGGCACACTCACGGTTGATCGCCATGTCGCGAAGCCGGCCGATGATGGCGTCGAGCTCCTGCACGCGGTCGATGCTGCCGTCCCGGCTGCGGATCAGTTGCAAGTAGTCAACGACGCAGAGCCTTGCGCCCGTGGCGGCTACTTGGGCCTCGATGGTGTCCACGCTCAAGGGCGGGCGCACAACCGTCATACGGTCGCCTATAGCGTTGGCGAGGGCGACGGCTGCGGTGCGTGCTGCTTTGGTCCGCTTGCCGGCATCCTGCATCGTCACTGGGTCGCACCCAGGCAGGATGCCCGCGGCGACACACGTCATGCGACGGCCGATGCCGTGAGGTGCCATCTCACCCAGTGCCCAGACAGCCCGCAGCGTCGGGTCGGTGACGAGGGCCGCGAGTGCTAACTGCAACGCCAACGCGCTCTTGCCGACTTGCGGATAGGCAACGAGCGCCATGATGCCGCCAATGGGCAGCCCGCCCTCCGTCGGATGGTCAAACCAGTGCAGCCCGGTCGGCACGGTCGGCGTTCGTTCGTGCTTCGCCCAGGCATCAAGGCAGTCCGTCAACGTCATCGGCCGGTTGCCCCCGGCGAGGTCCGCAGCCGCGCGGACTCGTTCGAGGTGCCGCACCAGCCCGCCGATGTCGTCTGGCTTGCCGCCCGACTGCACAACGAGCGATGCGGCCTCAATCGCTTGGCGACGTTCATGGAGTTGCCGCACTTCAACGGCGGCCTCGCGGGCATGACGGGCCGCCTGTGGTCCGGTGCCAAGTAGATTGCCATTAGCCTCGACAAACACGTCGTGCGCTGGCGTCCCTTGGCGATGCCCAGCGACACGTAAGGCAGTCAGCACGTCGGTACGTGTCGGCTGCGGCACACTCAGCAGCACGTCGCGTGTAGCCTTGAAAACATCTCCGGTGCCGTCACCGCGGAACATCTCTGGCGTCAACGTTGCGACGACCTCGCGTCCCGCGGCCGGGTCACGGTCAATGATGTCGAGCACGCCAGCCAGCACTTGCCGCTCGGCGGCCTCTGCCACAAGGTGCGAAACGTCGAACGGATCGCGACGACGGCTAGCCTTAGCGGTCGGCATGGTGGTCTAGCCTCCGTGCTTGATACCGTGGCTCGCGCGGGTCCGTCCGCGGGTCGAGGTGCTGGCCTGGGTCGTGCTGAAGCCACGACGTGAGGTTGCCCGTCATCTCGACCAGTAGGTCGCGATACCACTCAGGCACGCCGTCGAGGCTCCACTGGCCCGACGGGTTCTTGCCGGCCCGTTGACGGCGGTCGTACTCTGCATCCATCGGCGTGTTGCTCCACGACGGTCACGCTCGGCGGGCTGGTACCCGGCCGGGCGAAAGGTTCGACAACTACTGCGGCCCTCGGCGTCGTTGCTGGCGTCGAGGGTCGCAGTCTTTTCGGCTCGGCCTCTCGGTGCGACTTGTCACGTAGCGGGCCAGTTCCTGCGGCGCGTACTTCACGGCACGCCCCACCTTCACGTAGGCCGGCTGATCGACACGGCCTGCGTGCCTCCACGTCCGCAGCGTGCCGGCGGCAATGCCAAGAAACTCGGCGGCCTCGGACGTGGTAAGCAGCGGCGACAACTCACGGTCGGATGACATTCGTGAACTCCCAGTTACGGTGCCTTCTCGCAGACTACGGCCGCAGGGGGCAGTCCTTGCAGATATTTTTTTGGCCCCTCAAGCCGGCTTCGGCGGCGCGCGCCGTACATCGACACACAGGCCCATGCCGCCGAACGCGGCCGCGAACGCATCGCCGTGCTCACCCAAGTACACGACGGCTTGCCCTTGCAGCGGCGCGGCTTTGGTCTTGTCGGGATGCC
>VGYR01000440.1 GCA_016872925.1 Planctomycetota bacterium | reverse complement strand
CCGAGCTCTCCCGCGGGGTGGATTTCGAGGCGAGTTACCGCCTGCCGCTCGCCGCGTGGATCGGCGGCGACCCGGGCAGCCTGACCCTGCGCGCGCTCGCGGGCTACATCGACGAGTACAGCCGCGTTTCGCCGCTCGCCCCGACCTACAACTACGCCGGTAACGGCCTGGCCAACGCGGCCAGCGGCACTTCCGCGATGCCCCACTTCCGCGGCACGTTCTCGGCGCAACATACGCGGCGCTCCCTCGCCGCCTTCCTCCAGCTGCGCTACCTCGGCCGGATGACGTGGGACAAGACCCGCGTCCTCGGCGTCACCACCGACTATAATGATGTGCCAGATACGACCTACCTGGACGGCCAGATCGCCTACCGGCTGCCCCGGTGGCGGCAGCGCTGGCAGACGGAGGTTTACCTGAATGTCGCCAACCTGCTGGACCGCGACCCGACCTACGCGCCGCGCACGGGTGGCGCCACGCCGCTGCCGACGGACCCGGGCCTCTTCGACCAGGTGGGCCGGATGTTCCGGGTGGGCGTGCGGACGACGTTCTGAGCCTGGCCGGCCGCCGGTCATACGGCGGGCTGGCCCGGGACCGTTTCCCTTCCCGCGTGACGGATCGGCCGCCGGATGCGGTCCGTCGTCCGATGTAGCTGGGGCGCGTCGCCCCGGTGATTGCAGGGCGAGACGCAGCCGGCGGAGCGATCCTCCACGGTCGGATGTGCTGCCGTCCGCGCTGACCGGGGCGGCGCGCCCCAGCTACACCAGACCCCCAGACCACAGCGAAAGCCGATCACAACGGGCCCTGGCCCACCGCGGCCTCGCCCCCCGCGCAACGGCATTGCCTCGCGTCGGGCGCGCGGCCACGGTGCCGGCGCCCTACCCTCCTATGCGCGCCCCGCTCCTCGCCTGCCTCACCCTCCTGGCCGCCGTGACCGCCCCCGCCGCCACCCCCGCCAAACTCCGCGTCCTCATCATCGACGGGCAAAACAACCACACGGTCTGGCCCAAATCGACCGCGATGATGAAGGCCTACCTCGAGCAGAGCGGCCGCTTCGAGGTCGCCGTCGCCCGCACCCGCTTCACCTGGAAGGGCGACAAATGGCTCGCCCAGTCCCCCACCCCCGGCGGCGGCCCGGTCCAGGACCTCAAGGAACCCCAGGCCGATCCCGACTTCGCCCCCGACTTCTCCCGCCACGACGTCGTCATCTCCAACTTCGGCTGGAAGGCCGCCGACTGGCCCGCCGCCACCCGTCAAGCGCTCGAGGACTTCGTCGCCCGCGGCGGCGGCTTCGTCTCGGTCCACGCTGCCAACAACTCCTTCCCCAACTGGCCCGCCTACAACCGGATGATCGGCCTCGGCGGCTGGGGCGGGCGCAACGAGAAGGACGGCCCCTACGTGTACTACGACGACCAAGGCAAGCTGGTGCGCGACCCGCGGCCCGGCCCCGGCGGCGCCCACGGCCCGCAGCACGAGTTCGTCCTCGAGGCCCGCGTGCCCGACCACCCGATCCTCCGCGGCCTCCCGCGCCGCTGGCGCCACCCGCAGGACGAGTGCTACGACCGCCTGCGCGGCCCCGCCGAGGGGATGACGGTCCTCGCCACCGCCTTCTCGTCCCCCGAGTTTAAGGGCACCGGCCGCCACGAGCCCGCCCTGATGGTGATCGAGTTCGGCCGCGGCCGGGTCTTCCACACCATCCTTGGTCACGAGGACTACTCCTTCGAGGGCGTCGGCTTCATCACCACGCTCCTTCGCGGCACCGAGTGGGCCGCCACCGGTGCGGTGACGCTCCGGGTCCCGCCCGACTTCCCCACCGAGACGCAGGCGACACGCCGGCCCTTCGCCGGCCCGGCCGCCCGCTGAGCCCGCCCCGCCCGCGGATGCAGGCGCCGGCCAACTGGCTCCGCGCGAGCGCGGCTTCTTCCGCCACCCCCACAGCCCTTTGGGGCGGGGCACCCTCGCCGGCCAGAAAGGTCGCATCCACCACGACCTGCCCAAGGGTACCAATCTGGCGAAAGTCTTATATCAACCGCTCAGCGCCTATCACGAGATCTTCAACGAGCGTCCCGGGAAAATCCTTGATGGGAAACTTGCTGCGCAAGTTTTCAGCGAACTCCTGATGTCACCATTTCTTCGAATTGAGCCTTAAATGTGCCTTCCCCTAGGTTTACTTTTGGGGCACCGGTGTCGGTTTAGCATTATTGGCGGCGTTTGGGCCTGGATCTTTGGGCGTGGTAGGAAATGAAGCTACCGGTGCATTGCCGGTTGGCTTTCCCGATCCAGCGGAGGAGCCACCTTTTACTGCCTCCGCCGCGGGGCCGGGCGGCTTAGACGGTCCAGCGAAACGCTTGCGCGCCGTGTCCATAGCGAGAGATTTCTGCTCTCCGTTCATGTCTCGCTCAATGATGGAGAGGTTTCGCAGGGCCGCGGCATTTCCTTTGACTCCCGCAA
>VGYR01000439.1 GCA_016872925.1 Planctomycetota bacterium | reverse complement strand
AACCGCGCCGGAGTGCTCCGGCCCCGCGACCACTTCATCAGCGTCGCTCGCTGCTCAACCGTCAGAACAACTGGCTTGGCAACACGCATGACGGAATCCTCCATGAGTTGAGGATTCAACGGCACTGACAGCAATAAGTTGCGTTATTTCGGAGACACTACACTAGCGGTTCGTCATGTCGCACGACACGCCGCCGGCGGCCGGCACGTAGCAGGCCCGGGCGTAGTCCATCACCATCCGATGGGCGCTGAATCGCCAGGCGAGCGAACTGATCGAGTTCATCATCATCTTGATCCAGGTCCGCGGCAGGCCGTCGGAATCCCGGTCGTAGAACAGCGGCACGACTTCCTGCTCGAGCACGCGGAACAGCGCTTCCGCGTCGCGCCGATCGGTGATCTCGTCGTTGTGATGCGTCTCGCCGCGGCCGATCGCAAACCCGTTGCGGCCGTCGAACGCCTCCGCCCACCAGCCGTCGAGGATGGAGCAGTTGAGCCCGCCGTTGAGCACCACCTTCTGCCCGCTCGTCCCCGAGGCCTCCAGCGGCCGGCGCGGGTTGTTGAGCCAGACATCGACTCCCTGGATGAGATGGCGGCAGACGTTGATGTCGTAATCCTCCACGAACACCACGCGCCCCGCGAACCGCGGGTCGTTGCGGAGGTTGGCGATCTTGCGGATCAGGGCCTTCCCCGGCTCGTCGGCCGGATGGGCCTTGCCCGCGAAGATGATCTGGATCGGACGATCCGGCTTGGCGATCAGGGCGTGCAGCCGATCGAGGTCCTGGAGGACGAGATCGGCCCGCTTGTAGGTGGCGAACCGCCGCGCAAACCCGATCGTCAGGACGTTCGGATCGAGTACCGTCTGCGCGAGTTCCACCGCCTCGTCGCACTCGCCACGACGGCGGCACTGCCGCGACAGCCGACGGCGGACGAACTGCAGCAGCAGGTTCTTGAGCGCGTAGTGCGTCTCCCAGAGCTCGCCGGGGTCGCATTCGTAGATCTTCTGCCAGACGTCGGGCTCGCCCATCCGGCGAAACCAGTTGTGCGGGAAGACGCGGTCGTACAGCTGCAGCATCTGCCACGACAGCCACGAAGGCACGTGCACGCCGTTGGTGATGTGCCCGATGGGCACCTCCTCCTCGATCCGCCAGGGCCAGAGGTTGGCCCACATCTTCCGGCTCACGTGGCCGTGCAAGGCGCTGACCGCGTTGGCTCGGCGCGACATCTTCAGGCCCAGAACCGTCATGCAGAACGACTCGCCCGGATTGTGGGGTTCGACACGTCCGAGCCCCATCAACTGGTCGTGGGAGATGCCCAGGGCATCGCGGGTCGGACCGAGATGCTCCTCGATGAGGTGGTTGTCGAACCGGTCGTGGCCCGCCGGGACGGGCGTGTGCGTGGTGAACACGGTCTGCCGGGCCACGCGGCGGACGGCGTCGTCGAAGGGATAGCCGTCCCGCTCCATGCGGCCGCGGACGGCCTCGAGCGTTGCGAACACCGAATGGCCTTCGTTCAGGTGGTAGACCCCCGGCACGATGCCCATCGCCCGGATGGCCTTCACGCCGCCGATGCCCAGGATCAGCTCCTGGCGGATGCGAATCCGCGTGTCGCCGCCGTACAGCCGGCTCGTGAGCTCACGATCCTCCGGCGAGTTGCCCTCGACGTCCGAGTCGAGCAGGAACAGGTTGACCCGGCCGACGGCCATCTTCCACACCTTGGCGTAGAGCGGACCGCTCCGGGTGTCGACCTGCACGGTGAAGGGCTTGCCCTGGACGTCGAGGGCCGGCTCGATCGGCAGCGACTCGACCCGCGACTGCAGGTACTCCTCGTGCTGGTAGCCATCGATGTCCAACTGTTGGCGGAAGTAGCCCTGGTCGTAGAACAGGCCGATGGCGATCAGCGGAATGCCGAGGCCGCTGGCACTCTTGACGTGGTCACCGGCGAGCACCCCGAGGCCGCCCGAGTAGATCGGGACGGACTCGTGGATGCCGAACTCGGCCGAAAAGTAGACCACCGGCTTCGAGCCCAGCACGCCCGCGTGGACCGTGCACCAGGTCGACTCTGCCGTGAGATACTCCTTCATCCGCCGGAAGGCCTGGTTGATCCTGCTGTACAGCACGAGTTCAGCCGCCCGGGCCTCCAACCGCTCCGGCGTGAACTCCGCCAGCAGCGCGATCGGGTTGTGGTCGAGCTGCCGCCAGCGGATCGGGTCGAGGTCGCGGAACAGATTCGTGACCTCCGGATGCCAACTCCACCAGAGATTCCTGGCGAGGGCCATGCACTTGTCGTAGAGGTTTTGCGGCGAGAGTTCGTCGAGCCGTGGTGGAGCCGGAATGGCGGCGACTCCGTTCTTGGAAGACGCCGGGGACAGGCGGCGGGCCGAGACTTCTTCAGCCTGGCTCATGGGTGTGGCTCCGAGGGGGGAGTGGAGAGGTGGGACACCGTGCCAGAAGGTGGCGA
>VGYR01000438.1 GCA_016872925.1 Planctomycetota bacterium | reverse complement strand
GCTGAGACCGGAACCCAAAGAGCCGGATGTGTGACCCACAAGTCCGGTTCTGAGAGAGGCCCGGGGGCGAAAGCCCCCGGGCCTACTCGACCCGCGGACACGCAGTGAGCCGAGGGCGGGAAGCCCGAGGCGAGCGTCCAGCGAGAGGGCACGGGCGACCCCGAGCCCGCGCGCCCCGCGTGATTCAGTCCCCATCGCTCACGCGCTTGGGGCTTCCGATGCGGGGTCTGCAGGAGTGCGCCGCGGGTCGCCGTGAACCAAAGCCAAACGTGCGTCGCCCCGCCCCGCGAACGTCCGGCGACGCGGTACGCGCAGCCCCGAGCCTCGACGGCCCGCAGAGACGTCAGCCGATGTCGAGCCAGCGGGGCAGTGGCGCGTCGGCGGGGAGGCCGAGGATCGTGCGGAGTTCGGCGAGATCGGCGTCGGTGAGCGGCACGAACACGACCGGATCCTGCACGAGCGCGGGATCGACGAGGTTCCAGCCCGTGATCGTGGTGCCCTGCATGATCGGCACGCGGCCGTAGCCGTACATCATGTTGTCGACGTTCTCGAAGAAGTTGCGGAGCACGACCGCCTTCGGCCGCGGGCGACGGACGAAATACAGTTCGACGACGTCCTTCCAGAAGTGGGGCACGAACTGGGCGCCGAAATCGGCCAGGCCGTAGCGGTCGCGGTTGGTGCCGGCGATGCACACCGGCAGCGCGGCGAGGGGCAGCCCGCGGTCCTGGCACCGGGCCGTGATGCAGTCGAGCAGGTTGATCGAGAAGTCGGCGCTGAAGCAGTCGTCGCAGACGAGCACGAGGCCGCCGAGATCGACCTCTTTCCCACCGGCACGGCGAGCCCCGCCCTCGATCAGCGCGTCGGCCACTCGTTCGAAGCGGATGTGATAACTCTGGATCTCGGTCGGCAGACCGTGGCCGAGCACGACGGCCGTGACCGGCGCCGTGCCGGCCGCCGCCTCGCGGAGCGCCGCCAGGAAGGCGTCGCCCACGCTCTCCAGCGTGTCGCCGGCGTCGACCTTCTTGAACACCTGCGTGGTGCCTCCGTAGGCCTCGGCGATCGTCGTCACCTCCTTCGGCCCGAGGCCCGTGTCGGGGTCGAGCAGGCCGATCACGTGGCGGCCGGAGGCGAGCACGGGCCGGTCGCGGGCCGCGCTCCGCACGCGGTCGATGAAGTCGGCGAGTTTCGCGAGTGCGGCGATGCGAGCCGTGTCGTCGAGGGCCGCCAGCCGCTCGGCGTGTTGGAGCGCGAGGTGCTGCACCGCCGGCTCGATCTGCCGCCAGTGCTTCGCGTCGCAGGGCCGCGAGGCGAGGATCGCCGGCGACACCTCCCGCTGAAACGTCGGCAGGTCGGGCGGGATCGCCGCCGTGCCCGCCAGGAGGAGCATGCAGGCGACGGTGTTCACTTGGCGACTCCGGGGCTCTCGGCCCGGTAGGCGGTCGTCCCTTCCTTGATCGTCTCGACCACCGCGATGTCCTTGATCGTGAGCGGATCGACCTCGAGGGGGTTCTTGTCCAGGATCACGAGGTCGGCGAGCTTGCCCGCTTCGAGCGTGCCCTTCGTGGTCTCTTCCTTGAGCTGGTAGGCCGCCATCGCCGTCACCGCCCGGAGGCCGTCGTAGGGCGTGATCCGCTCGTCGGGCCCGATCACCTGCCCGGAGCCGCTGCGGCGATTGGTGCCGGCGTCGACGAGCGCCAGGATCCACGGCTGCGGCGACACCGGCGCGTCGTGCGAGAACGTGAACGGCAGCCCGGCCCGCAGGAACGTCCGCGCCGCCATCGCCCCGGCCGCCCGCTCCGGGCCCCAGAGCTTCACCACGCTGTCGCCTCCCGGCACGATCCCCGACGGCAGGAAGCTCGGGATCGCCCCGACCTTCTTCATCTTCTCGATCTGGTCGGGCCGCAGCCATGAGCCGTGCACGAACACGGGCCGCGCGTCCCGCATGCCGTGCTTCGTCACCGCCTTGTCGATCGCGGCGAGCGCCTGGTCGGCCGCGGCGTCGCCGTTCATGTGGAGGTGGATCTGCATCTCGGTGGGCCAGAAGCGATCGAAGGCGGCGTCGACCACCTCGTCCGGAATCTGCCGGAAGCCCGCGTAGGAGCCCGTCTTGCCGGGCGGATTCATCGCGTAGGGCGTCGTGAACCACGCCGTGTCGAGGCTGCCGTCGAGCCAGAACTTGATCCCGCCGAGCCGCACGCGGTTCACGTACCGCTGGTCGAGGTCGGCCCGCGCTGCGCGGAGCTTCTCGAGCGTGCCGTCGGCCTTGGGGTTGTAGGCGCTCGCCACGCCGTAGGCGGCGGTGAGCGGTGCGTTGGACATGGATGAATGACAGAAGGTGAGAGTCCTTTATGGGGCCGATTGGAGGCAACCAGAAGCCGGAGGCAGCTGCACGAGACCGAGGCTGGCATTGCACAGTGGAGGTCTTTCCCGCGAGGGCGTGTGGGATGGAAGCCCGAGGCGACTCGCAGTTCCGAACGCACGTGAA
>VGYR01000437.1 GCA_016872925.1 Planctomycetota bacterium | reverse complement strand
GACAAGGAAAGCATCGCCATGCGGCGGAGAATGGCCGGCTGGAATCCCGCCTACCTCTTCAAAGTCCTGCAAATCCCGGCATAAAGTGTGCGTCGGCCCTGGGTCTTGGCCTGACGAAGGCCATCTCGCTGACCGGCGGTGCCACGATTACCGATGACGCCGGCAACCGCGCCGTGCTCACGATTTCGGCTCCGTCGCTCAAGGGCATCCAAGTTGACACAACCAGCGTCAGCGCGAATCGTCAGTTGGGGCCCGCTGGTGGTCCTCGGGCAGTGTCGCCGCGATCTCCACGCGTGGCGGCCTTTGCGACTTTCAGCTAGAAGCGGTTTAATTAGCGCGAAGTGTGATCATCAAGCAGGCGATCGTCAGGAAGGCGAGGAACATCTTGGGGTTACGGTCGTTTCGGACGACCAGCCTGCGGAAGTTTCCAAGTAGGCCACGATCCTTTCGATGGTCCAGTGGCAACCGTTGCGGCTTCGTCCGTGGGCGGCCACAGCCGAGTCCGTGTATGGCTCCGTTTGTCGGAGCGTCGACTCGATGCGCCCGACTTCTGCTGGTGACGCTGGAGGAATGCGAACTCCCATCGGTAGTCTGATCAATGAACGTGTGCGGAAACCCATGGAAAAGGCGGGCATCAGCAGGCGGGAATAAGCCAGTTACCCGTTTGGGAAACGCTCCTATTCCCGGGAGGTAATGCTGACGTCCGCGACCCGGGTTTCCGTGTCATCCGCAGCGGCCCGTGAGACGCCGGGCCTGAGCCCGGCGCGAGGCGTGGCTGTCCAACAGATAGATTCCGCGGCCGACCAGCCATTGCGGCAGCGACACGCGGAGATGGCGAGCGCGGCCATCCGACCGCCGCTCGTAGAGTCTGAGAATGACCGTGCCGTCGGGCATGTATCGCACATGCCGCACCGGCCGGTTGTTGAATGTGGTGATCTTCACCATGGGACCCTCCCTGAAAGAAAAAGAAAAAAGCAGGGGCGGCGCCCGAAGGCGCCGCCCCTGCCGCCAAAACGTTGACCCGATCGCGGGTCAGGATGCCTTCCGGCGTTTGCCGCCGCCCTTGCGGTCGCCCGCCTTTAGCCAGTGCTTGCGGCGCGAACGAGAGAGCTACGGCGGAGGCCTCAGGGCCCGAGAAGGTCGAGGCACTGTCGCGGCGAGATGATCGCGATCTCTCCGTGCGTGCCGACGGGCAGCAGATGGGTGCGGTCACCCGTCACGATGTACTCCGCCCGAGCGGCGACTGCCGCAGCGATGACGTGGTCGTCATCCACATCGTCGGGTATGACACGCGGGACTTCGCGAGGTGTCACGATTACCGTCGCATCACGGTAGGCCGCTACCAACTCCTCGACAGATGTGGCGGCATCGGCGATCCGCTTCCGAAACCTTCCCAAAGCGAGCGTATCGGTGAGCTCGGACATCAGCACGGGGCTCGTCGCCAGGACAATGTCTTGACGCTCGGTAGCCCGTAGCAGGAGCGAATGCGGCGGCCCCACCCAGAGGAGCCCTGCGACCACGACGTTCGTATCGAGCACTGCCATGAGCGGCCGAGCCGCTGTCGCAGGCATCAGCCTACCCGTCGCGCGCGTCTCTCAGCCCGATACGCTTGAACGGCTTCGACGATTTCCTGCTCAATCTCCGGCGTCAGTTCCTCATTTGGCATCCGGCGGCGTATCGCTTGAAGTGATTCACCAGCACGTCGTAGAAGCTGTTCCCGGAGCATCTCCTGGATTGCTTCGGCAGACAAAAGCCCGGCCTCAGACGCCTTCTTCGCCAAGTCGTCAGGGAGCGTAAGTTGAACCGTTGTCATGGTGAGGTACGCCGCGACTCGTTCGACCGGGATGAGGAGGCGATCATGCCGGCGATGCCGTCGGGATCTACTCACAGCGTATCCGTCCTTCCATGATGGATCAACTTCGCATGCCAGCCGCGTTATGACGCCCGGCGGCGTTTGCCGCCGCCCTTGCGCTCTCCGGCCTTCAGCCAGTGTTTGCTGCACCACTGCGGCACATGGTCGGGCTTCTCCGTCAGTCGCCGGTATGGCTCCGGCAGGCCGGCCTCCTCCATCAACTGCGTGATCCGGGCGCAGTTTTCCATGTGGTACTTCGTGAGGTCGCACTCCTTGGCAATCTCCTTGTACATCTTGCCCTCGAGCCGACGGGCCACGATCAGCCGAGCATGCCGGACCAGATCGGGCTCGGCGAACGCGTTGACGAGCAGCGTCCGTTCGAGGATCGCCGGCAGGGCCGGCGCGCACTCTGGGTAATCTGGGCTGGCGCGGCAAGCCCGTGTTTGCGATGATCGGCTTTGTCAGGATTTTTTGTCAAAGCCTTCGTTGGAGATACAGCTGTGCCAAAGGATATCGAAGCCGTTCTGGACATGGATGTCAAAGGCATTCTCGAGGAGTTTGCCCTCCTGCCGGACCCACGATCACACGTCAACCGCCTGCACCTTTTGAGCGACCTGGTGGTCATCTGCATCATGGCGGTC
>VGYR01000436.1 GCA_016872925.1 Planctomycetota bacterium | reverse complement strand
AGGCAGCCTTTGAAGGTGAATGCAGTGGGTTTCGGCCCCACTGATCACGCCGTCCGCCATGCACTTCCCCATTCTTGAACCTGTACGCCCGTCGACACTCTGCAGCCACGGAAATCCCCGAAGAGCCGGCGTCCATCACCGCGCGGCTCGGGGCATGGCGCCGGCCGTCTCAGGGCAGCGGCTGGGTCGCACGCAGGTAGGCGAAGAGGTCGCGAATCCGCTCGTCATCGAGGGCGTCGAGAAGCTTGTCCGGCATGATCGACCGGGGAATCGCCTGCATCTCCTCGATCTCGTCCCGGGGAATCGTCACGAGGCGGCCGTCGGCGCCCTTGATGACGACCACCTGGTTGTCCTGATCGGCGACGAAGCCGTTCACGCTCCGACCATCGCCCGTGACCACCACCACGTTCTCGTAGCCCTCGCGGATCTCCAGACTCGGATTGACGACGTTCAAGAGCATGCGGCGCACGTCGTCGCGCTGGTAGGAGGTGAGGCTGGGACCGATCTCGCCCCCTTCGGAAAAGAGCACATGGCACTTGCCACAGTGCTCGCGAAAGAGGCTTCGTCCGGCCACGGGATTGCCGGCCGCCTCCCCGAGCACGCCGACGAGCCGCTCCACCTCGCCCCGCAGCCGCCCGGCGTCGCTCGACAGGGCCTCGCTCCAGATCGCCTCGATGCGCCTGCGGAGAGGCTCGTCGTCCACGAGCAGCATGCGCTGGACCACGTCGGCGGGCACGCCGGCGGGATCGACCGCACCCGCCTCGATCGCCGTGAGCCACGCCTCCGTCCACATGCGCCGGCTCGCGAGCACCGACTGGGCCACCAGCCGGGTGTCGGCCGGCAGCCGGTCGTGGAGGCCGATGATCGCGGTCGCGATGCGCGGATCGTCGAAGCTGCCGAGGGCCCCGAGGGCGGCCGCACGCACCTCCGGCTCCGCCGCCGTCTCGAGCACGCCCGTCAGCACGCCCGCGCTCTTGGGAATCCGGGTCTCGCCGAGAATCTCGATCAAGGCCACGCGTTCGCGGGCCGGGCGCGTCGTGTCGCCGACGACACGGAGGGCCTCGTCGATCGCCTCACGGTCCCCGCGGCGCACCCGCAGGGCGAGCGATCCGCCGCCGGCCCGTGCCAGCGCCCCGGCCAGTTCGTCGGGCATCGTCGCCACCGTCCGGCCCGCAAAGGCCTCCTCGAAGCCCTTCATCAGCCGCGCAGCCGACTCGGTCTCCGGAGCCAGGTCGAAGAGCCGGGCGCAGGTGAGCAGGTTGTGCCTTCCGCCCGCCTGCGCGAAGCGGCGCATGAGCCGCTCGAGCAGGTGGTCCCGCACCAGCGGCGCGGCCCTCAGGGGGGCGTCGGCGAAGCATGCCAGCACCGCGTCGGGATCCCGCTCGCAGTGGGCCTCGATGGCCCACCAGAGCATGAGCGGCTGAAACGGGTCGTCGAGATCGCCGGCATGCGCGGCGAGCGCCGCCACGATCGGCAGGCCTTGCGCCGCGGGCAGCCGCCGGGCGGAGGCGGCGAGCTGGACCCGCGTCTCGACGTCGGGCTCCGTGGTAGCGAGCCTCCGCAGGCGTGCGGCCACGGCGTCGGACACGCTGGCCCCATCGGCCAGCAGCCGCACGCTCCAGAGGCGCACGTGCGCATCGGCATGATCGAGCGCGTGCAACGCGAGCGACTCGTCGAAACCGCCGCAGAGGTGGATCCCCCAGAGGGCCTCGAGCGCGGTCTGCCCCGTGTGCTCATCGAGCATCGTCCGCAGCAGCGGCACCACCGATCGATCACGTCGGTCGGCGAGGAGACGCAGCGCCATCTGGCGATGCCAGCGGTTCCCGTGCTGGAGCAGGCCCGCGAGCGCGGCCCCCGAGACCGTGCGGTAGTCGAACCGCTCCGGCTGCGGGGCGTCGACGCCCCGCAGCCGCCAGACGCGCCCCGTGTCGGGCGTGACGCGCCCCTGATGGTGGCTCGCGTGATCGATCCGCTGCTCGTGGAAGTCGGCGACGTAGATCGCCCCGTCCGGTCCGCTCTTGATCTCGACGGGACGGAACCAGGGGTCGCGGCTTTCGAGGATGAAGCCCGCATCCGCGGTGCGGAACGTCGCACCGCGCGGCCGGATGTCGGCGGCGACCACGTGGCTCTGCAGCGGCGCGACGGCGAAGAGGCGTCCCGCGTGGCGGGGCGGCAGCGCATTCCCCTCGTCGATCACGAAGGTGTGCGTGAAGCGGGCGACCGGCGCGTGCTCGATGTGCTCGAAGAAGCCGAAGGTGAACGGGTTCGACAGGTCCCCGTGCTTGCCGAACCCCTTGCGGGAATAGCCGCCCTGGACGTAGTGGAAGCCGCGGGTGTCTCCTCCGTTGTGTCCGGAAAAGATCCGCCCCTTGGCGTCGATCTCGAGCCCGAGGAATAGCCCGGTCAACGGCACTTCCGCAACCATGCCCACAGGCATTTCCGAGCTGATGGGGGGCTGGTGAGGCTGGTGCCGCGTTTTCTGGCGCCTCATCAGCTGCTCCCGGAACGGC
>VGYR01000435.1 GCA_016872925.1 Planctomycetota bacterium | reverse complement strand
GCCGGGACCGATCCGGAAGATCCTCACACACTTGGGCGAACCGCTCGAGCCACCACCGGTGTCGCCCGCTCGAGGCCCGCCCACCGACTGGGGCGAACTCGTGCAGATCCACGACGATCGCGACGCCTTTCAAGCCGCGGCCGACGAACTGCCCGCGATCGATATTCACAGCCTCTGAGCGGTGCCGGGCGCGAGGTCAAACCAAAGCCCCCAGGCGGCCGACCGAGACGCGGTCCGCGCCGACCCGAGAAAAACGCCACTCCAGGGGGAGGGCAGCCGTTCCGGGAGCAGCTGATCAGGTGCCAGAAAACGCGGCACCAGCCTCACCATCCGCCCATCAGCTCGGAAATGCCTGTGGGCATGGTTGCGGAAGTGCCGTTGACCGGGCTATACTTTACCTTACATCACGGCCCGGGGGTCCATAGACTTCCCGCTTGCGTGCCCGGGGTGCGGCGGCGACATCCGGCTGATCGCGTTCATGACGGAGCCGGGGCCGATCCGGAAAATTCTCACGCATCTGGGCGAACCGCTCGAGCCGCCACCGGTGTCACCCGTTCGTGGCCCGCCAACCGACTGGGGCGAGCTCATCCAGGCGCATGACGACCGGGCAATCTTTCAGGGACGGATAGACGAGCTGCCCGTGATCGACATCCACAGCCTCTGACGGGATCCCGCGCCACGGTGCGGACGGCCCGTGAGAAGGGCGGTTTCAAGGCCGGTCTGCGCCGACGAGACAAATCCGGCCTTGAGCGTGGATAGGAAGTTCCGCGGCGCCTCCACGGTCGGGCCGCATACGGCCCAGCCAGCTCCGGCGGTTGCTCCTCATGATCCGCCCCGCCAGGCCGACGCTTGCCGAAGTGCCATTGGCCGACCTATCCTTTATGCAGCATGTCACCCATAACCAAATCCCTGATCGAGGAACTCGAGCACGCCCCGGAAAGTGTGCAGCGGGAGGTGCTCGCTTTTCTGCGCCACCTGCGGGCACGCGGCGCCGGCAATGATGGGAGCGAGGACGTGCATGCCCTGCTGCCGCTCGCGGAGTCAGCCTGGGCGGTGGATTGGGATACTGCTGAAGAGGATGAGGCGTGGCGGAATTTGTAGGCGGCGACGTGGTCGTCGTGCCGTTTCCGTTCACTGATCTACAGTCGAGCAAGCGTCGGCCCGCCGTCGTGCTGGCGACGTTCGCACGGGGCGACCTGCTGATCTGCCAGATAACGAGTCGATCAGAGTCCCACCCGACCGCGGTGGCCATCGGCACGGATGATTTTCTACGCGGTGGCATGGATCGGCCGAGCGTTGCTCTTCCCCACCGACTCGTCACCGTTCATGAGGCGGTCATCTTGCGGTCGGCCGGCACGCTCACGCCGTCCAAGCTGGCTGAGCTTGTGGAGCGAGTGTGTGCCGTGATTCGTGCTGGCGGCGAGGCGTAAGCCTGCTGGACCCTGCCTAAATAATCGCCAAAAACCTGGCATATCCAGTGAGTAGCCGTGTGGTATCGGCTGCCGTCACTCACACTGGATATACCCATGCACGATAACCTTTCTCAGCGAGCAGCGGAGCTCGCCCATCTCCATGACCTCATTCGCACCAGCCTCTCGCTGGCGGATGCGGCGATCCCTCTTCTCAACGAGCAGTTGCATGCCCTCGCTGAGATGGGGATCGACAACCTCGAGCTGGAGGGGCCGCGAATCTACTCCCGCACGGCAGGCTGGTCGCCCGCATTCGACGACGAGCAGATTATTTTCGCAGCAGCACTCACGATGCCCGGCGGCCTCGGCTGCACGGTTTGGAGTGCCGACGACTACACAACGCGGTATGGCAACTCGCACCATGAGCCGCCGGTGCTGCGGGAGCGCTTCGTCGTGTACGACAAGCTTCCGCCAATCGTGCGGGCAATGATTCCGGGCGTTGCCCCGAAACTCATTGCTGAGCTTCTCTCATGCTTCCACGTGCTGGCTCGGTAACGCCGGGCCTGCTGATCTCTCGCTCGGCGGCGGCGTAGCCGCCGGGCCTCTCTTTATCCGGCAGGCAAGGTGCCTCGCTGGACTGGTTCTCTCGCTGGTGGCGACGCCCGCCGCCGGCTTTCCTCTGGATCCCCGAATGGGGAAGGAATGCGCAGATGTCACTTCATGATGATGAACGTATCCTCGCCGCCGTCGCGGCTGCTCTTGGCGAGACGATCGTCCTCGTCCGTCACCGCGGCTTCCATATCGATCGTCGTTTGGGTGGTAGCGAGCGGCAGTTGGCGGGCTCACGGTTTCGACCGGCCACCGATGACGGCGACGATGCCCGCGACCTCGCGGCGTATGGTATCGACTGGGATGCCGGCGATGACTCTCGGCTGCAGCGCCGTGCGCGGCGGCTGACGGGCAGGCGACTCCGTCGCCGGGTGGCCTAGCAGGCCGTGGAAAAACTCGCCTTCACAGCCGGAGAGAGGGCGCTAAACTGCGGCCGTGGGCCTCGTGCGTCTGAGGCTCGCCAGCCACGGAGGGAAGTATGGCTCTTGGGAAG
>VGYR01000434.1 GCA_016872925.1 Planctomycetota bacterium | reverse complement strand
CTCATGAAACTCTTCGGCATGAACCCCGCAACCTACGGCCGCTGACGAATCGTCATGGGCGACGGTTATTCAGAGAAATGTCCTGCGAGATGTGCGGAAAGGCGGATGGATTGGTTGACGGATCACGAAAGGAAACACTGGAAACGCGGTGCGGCGCGACCGCCGCGGAAACTCACTGCTGGGTCTGGTTGCGAACGACTCCGGTGAGGTGCTTGAAACCAGACTTGTGGACGGAAAGCGGCGTCGCCGGAACGGCGGGCTGCACGAGGATCGAGCCAACGAACGCGGGTTTCGGCGGACCGACGTGGTAGCCGGGGCTGCTCGGGCCGGTGACGGACAGGCGGAGAAACGACGTTCCTCCAGGGGCTGACAAGCCCGGGGCGAGGGCCAACAGGTTGTCTGCTGTTCCGATCGCCTGCTCCGTGACCCACGGGGATGCGACCTCCGCACGCGTCGAAGCGGCGAGGAACGAGACCGCAAGCGCGGCGGACACGCCGGTGACGCGGATGGCGGCAGATCGGACGTTGGCTGGCAAGGTCATTACGAAGTCCTTTCGAGGAAAAGAGGCTGCCACGGGCCGAACGACTGGCCATGACCGCCCGGGGAAACGGTTGATAAGCACTCACGAACGAGAAGGGACGGTGGGCTCGAGCCCACCACAACGGTGCTCACTGAGGCGGTGAGAACCTCACCAAAACAGTGATTCACCACGGTGGTGATCCCCTCACCACTTTGGTGAGAGGTCCGAAGGGTTGGGGGCCACCCACTGGCGCGGCCTTTCCCGAAAGAAACCCGGGAAATAGCCCTAATTCGGCCCGAGCCGATCGAGGATTCGCGCAGAGCCGACCGGGAAACCCTTCCACGGCCTATCCGGCGTTGAACGGCGGGATCGCCCGCCGCCCACGGCGGTCCGCTGCCCGCCCCGCCCAGGGCAGGGCCCAAGGCAGGAAACCGCCATGAAATCGCGGCTTTCAGCCGCAAATTAGGCGGGGGAACGGGAGTGCGGGGCTGCGGGGACATACACCAAACCCTGGGCACGAACGGACTCAACACGGCTGAAAAACGGACCTGCCTTCGGAACCGATCAGAGAAACGCCCCAGCGCGCCATTCCGCCTGAAATCAGGCCAAAATCACCCTTTGGCACCCTGCAGACGCTCGCCGGGAAAGCGGACGTCGCCTGAAGTGCCAACCGGTCTGCGCCGCACGAACTCCTCTGTCCGGCCACGACCTGTCGCGATGGGCTTCACCGCTACCGGTCGTGGCGAAAAGCAAATGCATCCCCCGTGCCAAAACCTTCGCGCGGCCCCAAAAAAATCTGATTCCCATGAAATGGCGGCCGAAACACATTCTTTTGCGAAGCCTTGGGGCCGCACCCCCGGGAAACCGCGATCACCACTTTGGGGATTGGCCCGTCCGAGGGCTTTTCGACGTCGCTGCGCTGGGGTACGGTCGCCCGGGTCCGTTGGTCATCCGAACCTGATAATCGGAACCTGGTCATCCGAACCGCGATTCGTCGCCCCCAACCCTGTCCCCCGGAGTCCGCATGTCGTCGCCACGCAGGAAGATCGTCGCCGGCAACTGGAAGATGAACCTCGATCGCTCCCAGGCCCGCAGCCTGGCGGCGGCCGTGGCGGCCCGTTCGTCCGAGGCCGCGGCCGCCGAACTCGTGCTCTGCCCGCCGGCCCTCTATCTCGACCCGGTGCTCGAGGCCGTCGCCCACAGTCCGGTGTCCGTCGGCGGACAGAACATGCACGACAAGGCAAGCGGTGCCTTCACCGGCGAGATCGCGCCGCCGATGCTCATCGACCTCGGCTGCCGCTACGTGATCCTGGGCCACTCGGAGCGGCGCACGCTGTTCGGTGAGACCGACACCGTGGTCAACGCGAAGGCCAGGGCGGCGCTCGCGGCCGGCCTGACGCCGATCGTGTGCGTGGGCGAGACGCTCCAGGAGCGCGAGGCGGGGCGAACCGGCGACGTGGTCACGGCCCAGGTGCGCGGGTCGCTGGCGGGCCTCTCGGCGGCCGAGATCGGCCGGCTGGTGATCGCCTATGAGCCGGTGTGGGCGATCGGAACCGGCAAGGTGGCGACTCCCGAGCAGGCGCAGGAGGTGCATGCCCTGATCCGCCGGGTGCTGGGCACGCTGGCCTCGCCGGAGGTGGCCGCGAAGGTTCGCATCCAATACGGCGGCAGCGTGAAGCCCGACAACGCCGCCGAACTCGCCGCGCAGCCCGACATCGACGGCGCCCTCGTCGGCGGCGCGAGCCTCAAGGCGGACGATTTCCTGGGCATCGCCCGGGCCTTTGGCGGGTGAGTGCGGGAGATCACCGGAGTTCAAGTAAGCCGCTGCGCGGCAGGCTTCTTTCCGCCCCCTGATTGTAGCCCGGGCGGTCCTTCGCCGCAGGCGTAAAGGGCATCGGTGGCCGCGTGCCCTGCCCGTAATCATCGTCGTTCGCAAGGGTTCTTTCTTCCTCCTTTGCGAAAGGGTTTCACGATGACTGCTACGCGCCCCACGACCGCG
>VGYR01000433.1 GCA_016872925.1 Planctomycetota bacterium | reverse complement strand
GTTCAATCTCGCCAGCGGCACGCCTCGCACGATCCGTGCGATGGGGGAAGCGATCCGGCGGATCGCCGGACAGGGCAGCCTGGAGTGGGGTGCGTTGCCCTACCGCCAGGGTGAAGCGATGAACTTTTACGCCTCCATCACGGCCTGGACGGCGACCTTCGGGGCGCTACGGATGACGCCGATCGACGACGCTCTCCGGGCGACGATCGCGGCAGCGGCAGTGGGAGCCAATGGGGGCGGCGCATGAGACAGACGGTCATCGCGGCGATGAAGGCCTTCCTCAGCCGGCGGGGAATCCTCATCGATCGCTACAACTGCAGCACGTCGATCGACCTGCGCCTCGTCCGGATGCTGGAGACCAACGGCATCGACCTCGTGCTCGACGTGGGCGCCAATCAGGGCCACTATGGCCGCAACCTCCGGGCTGCCGGCTACGCTAATGCGATCCTGTCGTTCGAACCGCTCGCCGACCCATATGCAGATTTGGCCGGGGCGGTCGAGCGGGATCCGCTGTGGGAGGTCGCGCCGCGGATGGCTTTGGGCGCAGCGGAGGGCACGGTGCAGATCAACGTGGCGGCAAACTCCACGAGCAGTTCCGTGCTGCCGATGCTAAACCGCCACACCGAGGCAGCGCCGGAATCGGTGTACATCAGCGCGGAGACAGTGACCCTGCGGCGGCTCGACGGTGTCTCCCATCCACTGCTCCGGCAGGCGACCGCCCCATTCCTCAAGATCGACACGCAGGGCTACGAGCGGGAGGTGATCGTTGGAGCGGCCGGCTTGTTGCCACTACTGCGAGGCATCCAGCTCGAACTGTCGATCGTGCCGCTCTACGACGGGCAGCCGTCGTGGCTCACCCTCCACGGGGAGTTGGAAGCCCAGGGCTTCGCGCTGTGGAGCGTGGTGCCAGGATTCTTCGAGCCGGCCACGGCACGGATGTTGCAGTTCGACGCAGTTTACTTTAGACGCTGAGTCATCCTCGGAAGCAATGCGATTTTCGATCTGCATACCCACGTATGATCGTCGCGGCCAGCTTCTGGCGACCCTCGAGCATATCCGTCCGCAACTCGACGAGGCCTGCGAGATCGTGGTCGCGGACAATGGATCGGGCGATGGAACCGCGGACGCGGTGCGTTCCTGGCAACAGCGCCATCGCGAGGTCTCCGTTCGGCTCGTGGCCCGCCAGTCAAACGCCGGCTTTGATCACAATCTGATCGACGTGGTTGCTGCCGCGACGGGTGAATATTGCTGGCTCTTGGGAGATGATGATCTTCCGTATCCCCACGCTATTCGTGAAATCCGGTCAGCACTCGAGCGGCATCCGGGATTGCCTCTCCTCTTGCTCAACTACCAGCGACGAGACGAGATCAGCGGACGCATCGACAGACCCATGATGGTTTCCCTGCCACGGGACTTCTCGCCGGCGACGGCGAACGAATTCTTTTTTCACCCCTGCCCCAAGCCCTCCTATTTCAAGCTGTTGGGCACCAACATCATCACCCTCTCCACGAACGTGATTCGCCGGGCGGATTGGTTGGCGGAGGTGAGCGCCGCTGCACCCTGGATCGGCCACAGCATGATTCATGTCTTCGTGATCACGGCGATGCTAGCTGCCCGGGGGCCCGGCCTGTTTCTGGCCGCGCCACAGCTGGCTTACACGTGCAACAACGCGCGGCCATGGCCTAACGACGTCTGGCACGACTATCGGACCGGCGCCTACGGCCACTTGCGTGACTTGGGATACGACAAGGCGAGGATCGCTGCTGCGGAGGCCGAGAGCATTACCCATCGGACGTGGCGGGATGTCGTTCGCAGCGTGCTGGGGCCTTGGACGGGTCGTTCGACCTCGAAAGCGGAGGCATGATCGCAACGCCCGCATCACACCGCGATCCGGTCGCGATGCCTGCTCCGGTCGCGGTGTTCGCCTTCAATCGCCCCGCCCATCTGGCGAGGGTTCTGGCCGCACTGGCCGGCAACGACCTTGCGGCCGCGACGGACGTGACGATCTTCTGCGACGGCGTCCGCGGCCCGCGGGACCTGGAGGCCTGCGGCCAGGTTCGCGACGTAGCGCATGCGGCCGAAGGGTTTCGCCGGCTCGAGGTCGTGCCGCGGGAGGAAAACCTGGGCTGTGCCCGGTCGGTCATCCTGGGCACGGAACAGATGTTCGGCCTGCACAAGCGACTGGTGGTGATCGAAGACGATGTCGTCGCCGGACCACACGCCCTGCGATTCCTCAACGCGGCGCTCGAGCACTATGCCGAGTCGCCGAACGTGTTCAGCATCGCCGCCTGGGCGCCGCCCCGGCGGCTGCTCCGGCTGCCGCCCGACTATCCGTTTGGATCCTACTTCTTCCGCCGCTTCCATTGCTGGGGATGGGCGTCGTGGCGTGACCGCTGGGTCCGCAACGACTGGACGGTGCCGGGATACGAGACATACCGCCGGTGCCGGTCGCTGCGGGCGGCCCACGCCGAGGGAGGTGCAGACCTGCCGGGCATGCTCGACGCCCAGATGGAGAGCCGCATCGACAGTTGGGCGATCCGCGCCGAGTA
>VGYR01000432.1 GCA_016872925.1 Planctomycetota bacterium | reverse complement strand
GCCCCGAACCCGCGCCACGCGAGGCTCAGTCCCCATCGCTCACGCGATTGGGGCTTCCGGTGCGGGGTCTGCGGGGGTGCGCCGCGGGTTGAAAACCCGCGCTCCTCCCAGGCACGGGCGGCCCCGAGCCCGCGCCACGCGAGGCTCAGTCCCCATCGCTCACGCGATTGGGGCTTCCGGTGCGGGGTCTGCGGGGTGCGCCGCGGGTTGAAAACCCGCGCCCCTCCCAGGCACGGGCGGCCCCGAACCCGCGCCACGCGAGGCTCAGTCCCCATCGCTCACGCGATTGGGGCTTCCGGTGCGGGGTCTGCGGGGGTGCGCCGCGGGTTGAAAACCCGCGCTACTCCCAGGCACGGGCGGCCCCGAACCGCCGGGGGCATGCAGGTCCGGGCGCCGTTGTGCTGCTCGCCCGGAGGGCGAGCCCACGAAAAAGCCCGCCGGGGGCATGCAGGTCCGGGCGCCGTTGTGCTGCTCGCCCGGAGGGCGAGCCCACGAAAAAGCCCGCCGGGGGCATGGATGCCCCGGCGGGCGTAAATTGGAGGCGAGGGGAGTCGAACCCCTGTCCCGTGATGTTTCAGCGCGAACGTCTACGTGCGTATCCGGTCAACTTGGATCTCGTCCACGCGTCCCCGGCCGACAGGGTGCGTCGTGGACCAGCCCGGAACTTGTTTAGCCGCGGCCGTACCAGGCGGTGAACCGCGGCGAGCCGGATTTGGCGACCGATTGGGAGGCCCTTCCGGCTGGGGCCATCGCTCGGGGCTACTTAACTAAGCAGCCAGAGAAAACTGAGCTTCGGCAATTGAAGCTTGGTCGACTTTTAACGTGGCCAGCCGACCAACCACGACACGCAATCCGGGCCTCTTGCCATCCGGTCGAAACCGGTACGCCCCCTTTTTCGTTGCCCGCCCATCTCGGGCGGGTGTCCGGCGAGCGGGCGGCCGTCTGACCGCTGCCTCCACCACCGCACACCGGCATTGTACGAAACCTCAAGGGCTGTATCGGTCGTGCCGGGATTGGGCCTTGATTTCCCGAAAAAATGGGCGTTTCGAGGGTGAACCGACACCCTGCGGGTGAAATACTCGAAGAAGACGGTCGGCCGGCCGTCGACCCGCACCCGGCTGACTGCCCGGTCGGGAACTCCTCTCCTCGTTGACGCCCCTCCCATGCCACTCGTACGCTTCTTTCCGGCGTTTTGGACCGTTCGTCACCCGTCCTTTTCATCCTCGACGTCAGGCACACCCATGGTTCGTGCGCCACTCCGTTCCCGGCTCGGACTCGCGATCGCCGCGGTCGCATGCGTGGCCTGCCTCGCCGAATCCGCGGCGGCGCAGGAGTGGGCGAAGAAGATGTTCAAGGAGACGAACCACAACTTCGGCACCGTCGCCAAGGGCTCGAAGACCGAGTACCGGTTCGAGTTCAGCAATCTCTACAAGGAGGACCTTCACGTCGTCGGCGTCCGCACCAGCTGCGGTTGCACGTCGCCCGAGGTGACGAAGCACGATCTCAAGACCCATGAAGCGGCCGAGGTGGTGGCGAAGTTCAACACGCGGACCTTCCTGGGCCAGCACGGGGCCACGCTGACCGTCACGTTCGACAAGCCCTTTCGGGCCGAAGTGCAGCTGCGGGTGGCCGGCAACATCCGCGGGGACGTGACGTTCGAGCCGCCGTTCGTCGACCTCGGCAACGTGGATCTCGGCGCCGGCGCCGAACGCCGCGTGCGGGTCACCCGGATCGGCACCGCTGCCTGGGACATCACCGACGTTCGCAGCGTCAATCCGAACTTCGAGGTCAACCTGTCGAAGCCCGCGCGGACACCCTCGCAGACCACCTACGACCTCACCATGCGACTGAAGCCGGATGCCCCGGCGGGATACGTCAAGGGGCAGTTGTTTCTGGTGACGACCGATCCGCGGGCGACGCAGATCCCGATGGACGTCGAGGGCCGCGTGGTCGCGGCGGTCACGGTGAGCCCGCAGCTGCTGTCCCTCGGGGCGGTCGCGTGCGGCGGCACGGTCACGAAGAACGTCGTGGTGCGGGCAAACCGTGATTTCTGCATCACGGGCGTGTCGTGCGAGGACGGCTGCCTGACCTGCGAGCCGCGGACGACGCCGGCAAAGGTGCACATTCTTCCGGTCACCTTCCAGGCCGGCAACGAGTCGGGAAAGGTCGAGCAGCAGCTGAGAATCAGTACGGATCTCGGCGAGGGGGCGGTGCCGACCGTCACCGTGCAGGCCGAGGTCGAGGCCGTAGCCGCTGCAGCAGCCGAGCAGGCGGTCAGCGTCCGGTAATACGGACTCCACGTGAGCCTCGCGCGGCGGTTGAGCACCGCCCCGGCCGGCTGCTCCCGGGTTCCATGATCCCCGGGAACGAGGCTGCAGCGCGGGGCTGAGCGCGTCCGTCGCCGGACGTTCGTCTCTCCTCAGGGCAATCGCATCTTCTGAGAGCGGCACAAGTATTGCGGTGAGTCGTCGAAAGGCAAGCGGGCGGCGGTGGCCGCACGCCACCTGGCCTTTGTCATGGAGGACGACTTGTGATTGTTTCAACGACGCCTGTAATTCTTTCA
>VGYR01000431.1 GCA_016872925.1 Planctomycetota bacterium | reverse complement strand
GTGGCATCTGTTGCCCTCCCTTGGGTTGCACCACCCAGAGATTCTCGCTCTGAAAGTGGCGACGTTTAAGGGGGGCAGGTCACGCTCAACACCAAACACTGGCATGCGGCCATACCAGGGATCAGTGAAATAGGTCGCGCCATCGGATTTCACGCGAATGTCATTGGGTGAATTTAGTTCCCGCCCTTGATAGTGGCTCGCCACTACTTCTCGCGTGCCAGAGGATTGCCCGGCCAAGGGTAATTCTGCAACGATCCTCCGGCTGACGCACTGTCCTTGAGCAGCGACATTTGGGCGTGTCGGCCGTCCGGTGGCGTTTCGCCAACACGCCCTGCACCCGCTTCGGTGGCGTTTTTCTCGCGTCTGCGCAGACCGCGTCCCATATTCGCAGTTTCCCGACATGCGTGGGTCGCGTCCGGCTGCCCCCGCAGTTTGGGCACTCGAGTGGAAACTCCTCCCCCACCCGGGCCATGAGTTTCGCCCAGGCAATCCGTGAGGTGTCGTGCGAGCGGGGCTTTTGATGTGCGTCGCAGCGGCCTCCTGTAACGCTCCCGTCGTCCGCATGCCCACCGGCCGCGGCATCACGCAGCTTGCCGACATTCCCGATGGCGAGCGCCGTAACCGTCCGCCTCAGCTTGTGATTCGGGGCGAACACGCCGTGATACCGATGCCGGTGCTTCCGCGGCGGCGGCACGAGATCGGCGAGCCTGTCGCAGCGCAGCCGCGCCCGCCAGTGCCACGGAGCCGGCGAGGAAGTCGCGACGGGTCTGGGTCCAGAGACGGGGCTTGGCCATGGATGGCTCCTCGATCCCATGAGCGGGGTGAATCACCCGCATCGTATCGCTGGCCATGCCCGGACGGTATTGCGGTCGCCAGCCGATCGTCCGGACTGCGGGCGTTCCTTGTTTTGGCTCTTCGGGGATTTCCGTGGCTGAAGAGTGTCGACGGGCGTACAGATCCCATGAGGGGCAATTGCATGGCGTACGGCGTGATCGCTCGGCCGGATCCCGCTGCATCCACTCTCAAAGGCTGCCTTTTCCCCGTGTTTTCCGCCCGTCGGGCTTAGGCCGGGGTCAGCACGTTCCCTGGAGCAAAACCGGTGATTTTCGCTATCCAGGCCCCCCCCCTTTGCCACGAAAATCCCGGAAGAACCCTTGTTTTCAAGCACCAGACCCACGCACTCATCGCTCATGCACTTCTCATTGGAAAGTCACTTGTTGACCGGCGATCGTTTTGTAATCTGAGCACAAAATCAGTCGTCATGCCGTTCGTCGGTGTGGGCTGACTGCGATTCACGGTCGTGGCTCCCAGCCACGTCATGAAAGGGCCGCTCCTCATCGAGTGCGAACGGCGTTGCGGGTGATCGACTCCTTCACCTTCCGGTGAGGTGCAGGTCGCCCCGCACGGGATATTCCATGCGAGGCGACAAGGAGTGACGAGATGCACCGATTCACGCTTCGACCCGACATGAGATTGCACACCCGCCTCATCGCGATGGCAGCGATCGTCACGGGCGTACTCGCGACCTCCGCGGAAGCGCAGATTGCATATTTTTCAGGCACCTACAGCCAGAATTTCCAGACGTTCCTAACCGTCTCCGGCTCCAGTCAAATCATCCAGCGGCAGATGCATGAGACTTCCGCCCTGGCCAATGGCGGATCGGTGAACGGCTGGTACGTCTACAACCAGGGTGGCTGGTCCACCGGGATTCGCTGGTGGGCCGCCGATGGCGGCACAAGTACGAACGGCGGCTTCCGCAGCATGTACTCGTCGAGTAGCGGAAACCTCGCCCTCGGCTCACAGGGCTCGGCAAGTTCGGTCGCTTTTTACGGCGTGATTTTCCAGAATCAGTCGGGCAGCACGATCAACGACGTCTCGCTCTCGTACGACGCCGTCCAGAATAGAAATCCATCGACGACGGTCAACACCAGCAACCTGACCTATCGGGTGGGCACCACAGCACCCCTTACGACTAGCGTGAGCAACGGCGCGGGCACGTTCCACAATGACTCCGGCACGTGGAACGCCACCGCCCTCGGCTTCACCTCTCCCGCCAGCGGCACCGGCAGTCCAGGCGCTCAGGCTGCGATCAATCCGTTCTTCACGATCGCAAACAAGTCGGGAAACCTTACCGGCCTGAACTGGGCGAACAACGAATACCTGTATCTCCGCTGGAGTGAATCGGACGACAGTGGTTCAGACGCGACGATGGGCGTCGACAACTTCTTGTTCTCGCAGGCCGGGGCCCGGAATCAGGCTTGGGACGTTGCCGGCAGCGGAACCTGGGACACGACCACGGCCAACTGGACGACGGGCAGCGGTTCGACGACCTTCGCCGACGGAGACAACGTCGCCTTCAGTAACACTGCGGGTGGCACCATCTCGCTGGTTGGCACGCTCCAGCCGCTGGGCATGAGGATCGATGCGACCGCCGGCACGTATACGTTCAGCGGTATATCCAGCGGCAAGATTTCCGGTTCCGCGTCGGTCACCAAGAGCAATGCCGGCACCGCAGCCTTCACCACGGCGAACGACTACACAGGAGGCACGACGATCTCGGGTGGCACGG
>VGYR01000430.1 GCA_016872925.1 Planctomycetota bacterium | reverse complement strand
TACTGCACGTTCGTCACCGTGCCATCCGTGTCCCGCGCGTTGGCGCGGAGCTGTACCTGACGGTTAAAGGCGGGGTTGGTCGTCGAGGGCGTGATCGTGATCGAGGGGGCGATGCTGGCGGCGGCGGTCACGTTGATGGAGCCCGTGGCCGAGGGGACGACGTTGCCCGAGCTGTCGCGGGCGAGAGCCACGATCTCGGTCGCCCCGGGCTGAAGCCCCGCGAACGAGGCCTGCAGGCGCCAGGTATTGCCCTGCGGATCCCGGCGCGCCTGACCGATGCTGAAGCGGTTGAGGAAGAACTCGACGGCAACGACGGCGCCGTCGGGATCCTGCGCGGTGGCCGCGAAGTCCGCGGAGGAGGCGGTCTGGGCCGAGGTCGGGTAGCCGAGGACCCCGGGCGAGCGGGTGAGACTGATCGTCGGGGCCAGGCCCACGACATCGCTGACGACCACCCGGCGGGAGGTCGTGCTCGTGCCCGAGACGTTGCCGACAGAGGCCTGGGTCGTGATCGTGTAGGTATCGGGATTGGTGGGGGTCCAGATCGCACGGTAGCTGGTGGTGGTGCCGACACGGGTGCCGTTGATGACCTGGCGGGCGCCGCCGACCGCGGTGGCGATGAACTGGAGGGTCGGGACCTGGGTCGTCACGGCATTGACGGCGGTGCCCTCGAGGAACACGGGGGAACCGACGGTCGTCGCGGTGCTGTTGTCCTCGGGCCGGGTGATGGCGGTGGTGGGGGCGGTGACGGCCGTGACGTTGATGACGATGGAGGGGGTGGAAACGGCGGTGTTGCCAGTCTCGTCCGTGGCGACCGCGTACAGATTGAACCGTCCCGCGGTGTTGGCGGTGTAGGTCAGGAGCTGGCCCTGCTGCGGATTCGGGAAATTCCCCACGAGGCTGCCGTTGGCGTAGAGCTGGACGGTGCTCACGTTGCCATCCGGGTCGTTGAGGTTCGCCTGCATGAAGAACTGGGTGCCAGCGGTGATGTTCGTCGGGGTCAACGCCTGGACCTGAATGGTCGGCGGGGCGCTGGTGGCCGGGAAGATGGTCAGGTTGACCGTGGGCGAGACCGTCTGGTTGTTGTTGCTGTCGCGGGCGATGGCGTAGAGCCGCACCGGGTAGGTGACCGCGCCGGTGTTCTCGTTGATGGTCGGCGTGATCGTGCTGAAGTCGAACTGGCTCAGGTCGAAGGCCCGGCGGTAGAAGTTCGTGGTCTGCTCGCGAGTCGCGAGGCCGATGCTGACGTCATTGAGGAAGATCTCAACGTTGCGCAGGGTGGAACCGGTGCCGGTGGCGACCGCGGTGGCCTGGAAGTTGATGGTCGAAGCGGTCTGCAGGCCGTTGCCGGGAATGGGCGTCGCGGTGACTGTGACCGTGGGCGGGGAACCGACGACGTTGGCGACGTTGACGGTGAGCGGGGCCGTGGTGACCACCTGCGCGTTGAGATCGATCACGCGTGCGGTCAGGATCCGCTCGCCCAACTGGGCTACGGTGGGGATCCAGGAGAAGGTGTAGGGGGCCGTCGTATCCGCCCCGATCTGCACCCCGTCGAGGAGGAACTCCACCAGTAGGAACTGGGCGCCGCCGCCGAGCACGGACGGGGTGGCGGCGAGGGTGATCGGTACCCCCGGCGTCGCGCGGGCGGTCGCGTTCGGATTGGGCGCGGTGAATACAATCGTCGGCACCGGCAAGGCGGCCGAAACCGTCACGGAGCTGGAAATCGCCGTGTTGCCGCGGGCGTCGGTCGCGATCGCGTCGATGACGTAAGAACCAGGCAGCGTGGGCAAGAAAGTCGTAACGTAGGGCGCGGCCGTTAGGCCGTTGCCCGCGTTCACCGGCGCCGGGCTGCCATTCACATAGAATTGGACGCTGGCAATCGTGCTGTCGATGGAGGTCGCGGTGGCAGCGAGGCTGATGGCGGATCCCGGCGTGGTGGAGGCGCCGTTGGCGGGCGTGAGGAGATTTACCGTGGGCGGCGCGCCGACGGGCGAAATCACCAGCACCGAAACTTGGACGTCGCGGGCGGTCCCGGCGTTGTCGGTCGCGCGGGCGGAGAGCACGTACGGGCGCGAAAGCTCGCCGGCAGCGAGCGCCGGGGCGGCGTAGCGGTGGGTGAAGGGCGCGGAGGTATCCTCGCCCACCTTCGTCCCATCGACAAAGAACTCGACCCGCACCACCGCGCGGCCGGAGGACGCGACCACATCAGCGACGAGCGTGCGCACCGCCCCGCTGGGCAGCGTCGTGCTGGCGGCCGCCGCGGCAGTGCGGGGGGAGAGCGTGAGATTGATGATCGGGGAGGTGCTGTCCGAGATGTTTACCCCGACCGCAGGCGCCGCCACGGCGTTACCCGCGTTGTCGGTGGCGATGGCCGAAATCGACGCCACGCCCGACGAGGTGGGAGTCCAGCTGACGGACCAGACACCATTCGTGACCGACGTCACGCCAGCCCCTCCGAGACCCGCGGTGGTGCCGTTGACGAATACCTGGATGCTGCTGATCGAGCCGTCGGCGTCGGTCGCGGTACCGGAGATGGTCGTGGTGTTGTTGGCGGCCACGAACGAGCCGCTGACCG
>VGYR01000429.1 GCA_016872925.1 Planctomycetota bacterium | reverse complement strand
GACGTTGCCAAGAAGCTCACGAGCGAGGACGTCTTGGAGCGGCTGAGCGACCTGTTCGTGCGTCGGAGGGTGCCTGAGCACATCCGGAGCGACAAGGGCAGCGAGTTCACCACCAAGTGCGTCCGGAAGTGGCTTGGGCGGGTGGGCGTGAAGACGCTGGACATCGAGCCGGGGTCGCCTTGGGAGAACGGCTACGTGGAGAGCTTCAACGGCAAGCTTCGGGACGAGCTCCTGAAGCGGGAGTCATCCGACACCCTGCTCGAGGCCAAGGTGCTCATCGAGCGCTGGAGGCAGGCCTCCAACACCGTCCGGCCGCACAGGGCTGGGCTATCTGAGGGTGAATCCCTAACTTCACAACTGGTACCACACTGGGGGGCAGGTCAAGCCTCGGCCTCGAAACCCCTAGATAACTTTGTAGAAATCCATTGAAAATCAAAGTGACCTCCCCTTTCGATATGTTGCTACTTAGGAATACCGGAGCCATGCGTACGTTGGGCACAAGCCTTTGGATCGGGGGTGTGATGGCAGTAACTGCCCTTGCCCGGTCAGCGATGGTTCAGGCGGACGAGCGACCCAATATCGTCGTCATCATGACCGACGACATGGCTCCCTTCGATGTCTCGGCCTACCATCGCGGTTTGGGAGCGGTCACGACCAAGAACATTGATCGAATTGCAAGGGAAGGCCTGATGATGTCGGACTATTATGCGCAGCCGAGTTGCACGGCGGGTCGCGCAGCCTTTCTGACAGGGCAATACCCAATTCGTACGGGCTTGACTTCCGTGGGTCAACCGAGCTCGCCGGTTGGTCTCCGCCGCGAGGATGTGACGCTGGCTCAATTGCTCAAAGCCCGAGGCTATGCAACCGCTCAGTTCGGGAAAAGCCACGTTGGAGACCGCAATGAGTTTCTGCCGACGGTACATGGATTCGATGAGTTCTACGGGTTTCTCTATCACCTGAACATGATGGAGATGCCGGAGCAACCGGAATTTCCTCCACAGCCCAACTTCCCAGGCCGACCACGCAACGTAATTCATTCCCTAGCCAGCAACACGAACGACTCCACCGTCGATCCGCGCTGGGGGATTGTTGGCAAGCAGACGATCACCGATGACGGCCCTCTTGGAGCGCAACGACAAGAAACCTTCGATGACGAGGTACTGAAACGATCCCTGGACTGGATAAAGAAAAGCGTAGACAGCAAGACACCGTTCTTTCTCTGGTTCAATCCCTCCCGCATGCACCAGCAGATCCATGTCTCCAAGGAGTGGGCTGGAAAAAGTGGCCATGGAGCCTATGCCGATGCGGTCCTGCATCTGGATGCGATTGTCGGAAAACTACTCGATGCGATCGATGATCATAAGATCCGAGAGAACACGATCGTGGTCTTTACCTCGGACAATGGAGTCAATCTCGCTCACTGGCCGAGCGCGGGTACCGCATCGTTTCGAGGTGAAAAAGGGACGACGTGGGATGGCGGGTTCCGTGTACCAGCTCTCGTGCGTTGGCCTGGGCGTATCCCGGCGGGCGCATGGACCGGTGAGTTGATGTCCTCCGAGGATTGGTTGCCAACGTTGATGACGGCTGCTGGGCAGCCTGGCATCAAGGAGAAACTTCTCGCGGGAACGAAAATTGGTGATCAAGATTTCAGGGTCCACTTGGACGGTTATGACCAGACCGACGTGCTGACAGCCTCCGGTACTTCTCACCGTCAAGAGTTTTTCTTCTACGCGGAAACGGAACTCAATGCGTTTCGCGTGAAGCAGTGGAAGGTTCACCTCGCGATTAAGGATGAGTGGCTCAAGCCATCGGAAAAGGTACCCAGTGGATTGCTCCTCGATATCAAAAGCGATCCTTTCGAACGAACACCGGAAACGCCGGGACACTTTACTTGGATGAAGGAAAAAACCTGGGTGGCCCCCCAGCTCACAAAACCTTTTTTAGCCCATCTCAAGAGTCTGAAGGACTTTCCTCCTCGTCAAGTGGGGACAGGCATAGGAGCGCAAACTCTCAGCGCTGAATAGCGACATTCCTGAGCAGTTGCCCCTGCCAGACTCACCTCTCACGCGAGCGCAACCCGAGTCGGCAAGCGGGGTGACGCCGCGACCCGCGGGCATGGGGGCGACGGTCACGCCACGGCAGGAGCGGCCCGGTCGTCCGGTGGCGTTTTGCCAACACGCCCTGCACCCGCTTCGGTGGCGTTTTTCTCGCGTCTGCGCAGACCACGTCCCAATCCGCAGTTTCCCGACATGCGTGGGTCGCGTCCGGCACGGCTCAGAGGCTGTGAATGTCGATCGCGGGCAGCTCGTCGGGCGACGCCTGGAAGACGTCGCGGTCGTCGTGGACCTGGACGAGTTCGCCCCAGTCCGTGGGCGGGCCACGGGCGGGAGAGACGGGCGGCGGCTCGAACGGTTCGCCGAGATGCGTGAGAATTTTCCGGATCGGCCCCGGCTCCGTAATGAACGCGATCAGCCGGATGTCGCCGCCGCACGCAGGACACTCAAGCGGAAACTCCTCCCCCACCCGGGCCAGGAGTTTCGCCCGGGCAATCCGCGAGGTGTCGTGCGAGCGGGGCTTTTGATGTGCGTCAGCG
>VGYR01000428.1 GCA_016872925.1 Planctomycetota bacterium | reverse complement strand
GCTCGCCGAGGTGTGTGAGGATCTTCCGGATCGGCCCCGGCTCCGTGATGAACGCGATCAGCCGGATGTCACCGCCACACGCCGGGCACTCGAGCGGAAACTCCTCCCCCACCCGGGCCATCAGTTGACCGCGGCGAGGATTCAGAAACCGCCGGGCACCCGCTCGCGGTGTCGTTCCGTTTCGCGCTGAATCGGCGTGGCGCCGTTATGGACTAGGCGGCCGTGACGTGCACGGCGGCATGTCGACCGGAGTGCGGTATAAAGCCAAACCTAGTCGCTGCCGAAGAGCGATAGCTGCGAGACAGCGGCCGCCGCCGACAGCGGGGCGAGTCGGTCCGTCAGGTCATCTTTCGACACGACGTAGACGAACTCCTTGTTTCGAAGGTGGCTAACCTTTCCGACCTTTCGGCCCTGCGGATTATGGATGCCTATCTGGGCTCCGACGTAACGCTTGAAGTCATTCTCAATCGTGACCACGTTACCTCGACCATCCCATAGAGCCGACAGCATCGCCTCCATGTCGCTACGATCCAGATAGCCTTCGTTGTTGAATGAAACGACGATAACGGGTGATGAAAGCGACTCCAGCAGACGCTTCATCGTGCCCGCAAACTGCGGGCGCGAGTTGAATACGCTTCTTCGTTCGCGAACGTCAATCCGTTTGCAAGCAATGCCGTAGACCTCGGGCTTGTCCCAGCGAACAAGAGACTCCCAAACGTGGTAGTTGCCGAGATAGGAGTGTTGGTTATAGGGCGGGTCGAGGTACGTTACGTCGGCGTGCAGCTGCTGTGCTGCATCTAATGCCTCCATGCAGAACGCTTCGCCCTTGCCTTTGGCCGCCTGGGGCAGAACGTCGGGAATCCGCAGCTCCAATTCGTTATGAGCTCGCGGCGCCCACGACTTAAGGTAGGCCATTTGTAGGCCCGTGGTCGAGTCGACCCGGTCGGCTGCCTCCATAAGCGACACGAGGAGGACCGCCTCAAGCTCGGGCCGAAGGTTCTTTGCGGCGATTGCATCACGAATCGCATCGATACGTTCGCCATTCTTCGGCTGAAAAAACCTTGACCGGACACAGAATGTGTCCGTGAAATAGCCCGCCCGCCCGGGCAGGCGATTGAACTCCTGCACTAACTTCCGAGCGTCAACGACCACGTCTTCGGCGTCGGCCTGGACATAGCACCGCGAGAGTGTCGCCGCATAGGCGTTATGGTCGTTGGCCAGCACCCGGTAGCCGGCCCCTTTGAGGGCGTGCCCAACACGGGAGGTTCCGGAAAAAAGATCAGCGACCGTGTTGAAGTCGCCGGCCCGTCGGATAACGTCGAGGATCACAGGAATCAGCGTGCGCTTGGAGCCGATGTACTTGATCATCGACGTCCGCCCGCGGTGCGCGGCGTCCCTTCAAACAGCCACATCAGCAGTCCGTCGAAGAATCTCGCAAACTCCTGGGCGGTGCAGGCATGCTCCATGGAAAACCATTCGAAGTTTCGCAGACGATCCGCCTGGACGTGAAAGTTGACGTGGTATTTGTTTCGGTATCGCACGAAGGCCCCATTGGCGAGAACGACCATGGAGCATTTGGTGTACCGGGTGGCTACCTCAAGATACTGCATGATTTGAAACGATAGCCGCTCGTGCGCGTTGCCGTCGATCTGCCGACCTTTTGTCGATTTCGCCGTCTTGTATTCGAGAAGAATCTTTTCCCGCAGCACCCCGCCATCAACAAGCACCACGGTGTCGTCGAACTTCGTGGTCAGACCGCGGTAGATCGACGGGTAGGCGCCTGCGGCAAAAGCCCCGTGCTCTGGGGCGTAGCGAGCCACCGCGTCAGGTTCGCCCGGATAGGCTTGCACCAAGTCCGAGACGCCGAACACGACCTCAAGCCATCGGTGCGGCTCCTGCGGCGTCGCGTCATGTGCCACGTGCGCCGATGTAGGGACAAATGCGGCGCGACCGGCATATGAGAGCTTGACGTAGCGACGCGATCCGACGCCGGACACGATCTCAGCCGCCGCGCCGCCGCCCTCAGCCGTGGCGTGAAAGCGATTCCACACATGGGCGATCAACTTCTCGAAGTCTTCTCCCTCTCGGCGAGCGCCCGTTCCCGTGTTGGCGACGCTGCCGGAGGCTTCGAAATCCTCCATCTGCTGGCACAGGGCCACGAGATCGGCGTGCAGTGGTGGTGTGGCCATCCTTGGCGATTCAGCGGGCAACCTGGGGCGAGAAGGTAGTCGTCAGTTCTCTGGACGACATCCACAACATCCTACAGCCGGCAGGCCGATTCGGTTGATGACACCCCACGGGCATGCGATATCATGCCCCTCCGCGAAGGGGGCGGCAACTGCTTCTCCTTGAGGGCATTCAGAGTATCCCTACCCGCATCAGGCACCGGAGTGGCCGCATGGCAACGCAGCGATATTCCGTCACACCCCACGCGATCGAGACCCTCCTGACGTGGGTAAAGACAAAAGAAATCGCGATTCCCGAGATCCAGCGCCCCTTCGTTTGGGAAGCGACGAAGGATAGTCCGGTCAATGGCACTTCCGCAACGATGCCCACAGGCATTTCCGGGCCGATGGGCGGCTGGTGAGGCTGGTGCCGCGTTTTCCGACGCCTCATCAGCTGCTGCCGGAACGGCTTTCCTC
>VGYR01000427.1 GCA_016872925.1 Planctomycetota bacterium | reverse complement strand
CCAGCCTCGGTCTCGTGCAGCTGCCTCCGGCTTCTGGTTGCCTCCAACAGGCCCCATAAAGGACTCTCACCTTCAGTCAATCATCCATGCCCAACGCACGTCGTCCGCATGCTGCTCCCGCCGGGGAGCCTTCGCATCGACGCCCCGACCACCGTGCAGGCGGTGCCGACCCGCGAGGCGGGGCGCGACGTCATGCATGTGCACCTGCTGGCGTATGCGTCGGCCCCGCAGTCGATGCCCGCCAGGGACCGCCCCCGCGTGCTGCCCGCCCTCCTGGAAGACGTCCCCCGATACCGGGCACGAATCGAGTTCGAGCGCCCGCCGGCGCAGGTCTCCGCCACGCGCACGACCACGCGGATTCGGACCGAGGGCCGGGTGGTCGACCTCGAGGTCGAGGGCGTCCACGAGGTGGTCACGGCCAGCTGGTGAGCCGGCCCGCCCGCTGGCCCGGACCACGACCCTTCCCTTGCAAACCCCCCACCGGGGACCTATAAAATATTTTCTTGGGTCGGTGGGTATTCGATACGTGTGGGATCGCCACGCCCTGGAATCAATGGCGGAGATGCCTGAGGTGAATAAAAGCATTTGCGTCTCGAGACGGCGCGGCCAGGCGGCGGTCATCCTGGTCGCCATGGCGTGGTGCGGAGAGGTGGTCGCCCAGACGTGGCGGGACACCTTCGCCGGGGGCGTCCCCCAGCAGGCGTGGATCCGCAGCGACCTGCCGGGGGGGTCGCAGGCCACGCTGAGCTACTTTGCCGACGGACTGCAGATCTCGAGCACCCGCACCCTCGATCAGAACGGCGCTCAGATCGCCTATGGATACGTCGACCAGACCTTCGACGGCACCGAGGGGGTGGTGGTGCGGTCGGTCGTGAACCCCACGCCCCATCAGCCGCAGCTCTTCTCGCACGTGGGCGTGCTCGCCAGCCTCAATCCATTTTTCACCTCCGCCTATTCGGTCGGCGTCACCTGGTCCACCAGCGCGACGGGTACCAACATCATCGAGATCAACAAGTCGTCGTTCGGCAGCGTCACCTTCCTCGGGGGGGCCAACTTCACGGGCTTCAATCCGGCCGCGAGTTACGTGGTGGAAGCGGAGGTCAGCCCGCTCAATGTGCTCGGCAACGGCGTGGTGACGGCCCGGCTCTTCACCACGGCGGGCACCCTGATCGCCGAGTATGCCGACATCGTCCGCGATGGCTTTGATCCTGCCGACCCAGCGGCGGTGAGCCCGCTGCCCCCGGGCCGAGCGGGGGTGTTCGCCTGGCGGGACGCAGCGGGGGCGTCGCCCACGCTGCTCGGCCGGTTCGGCACCACGTCGGCCTCGTTCTCCTCGCCGGATCTCACCTGGGGCGGCAACACCGACCTGACGATTCCCAAGGACACCTTCCGCGTAGGCGGCAGTGGCACCTGGCGGAGCACGCAGGCCAACTGGCTCTACGCGGGCGCTCCCGCCTTCTGGGAGTCGGGTCGCAAGGGCATCTTCCGCGGCACGCCCGGGACGGTGACGATCGAGTCGGCAGGCGTGGCTTCTGCTGGCGGGCTGGAGTTCGGTGTGAACGGCTACGTGATCACCGGCGGCACGCTCACGCTCGGCGGCAGCGGCGGCGACCGGATCGACGTCGCGCGCAACATGACCGCCAGCATCTCGGCGCCGCTTTCCGGAACGGCGGGTTTCCGCAAGACCGGCGGTGGCACCCTGGTGCTTGCGGGACCCGGCGGCAGCCTGACGGGCACGAGTCGCATCGAGGCCGGTCTGGTGACGATCGCCACGGGCGATGCCCTCGCGTCCACCCGCGTGACGCCGCTGACCGGGGGTACCGTGTCGTTGACTCCTGGACTCCTCACGACGGTCGGCGGCCTGTCGGCCACCGCCGGAGGCCTCGTGAATCTCGGCACCGGCAAACTCACCGTCGCGGCCGGGCTTTCCACGGCCGACCTGGTGACGGCGCTGCTCACCGGCCGCAACGGAGGCACCTGGGACGGCACCAGCGGCATCACCTCGACCATCGCGGCCGCCGAAGTGAACGCCAGCGAACTTCGCGCGGTCGGCTGGATGGACAACGGCGACGGCTCGCTGACCACCGCCTACGCCGCACCTGGCGACACCAACCTCGACTGGGTGGTCGACATCCTCGACGTCTCGAACTTCGTCGCCGCCGGCAAGTACGGCACGGTTGATGCAGCGGGCTGGTTCGAGGGTGACTTCAACTACGATGGGCTCGTGGACATCCAGGACGTCGCCGATTTCGCCGCCACGGGACTCTACGGGGGTGCCAGCTACAACACGCCCTCGGGCATCGCCGTGGTGCCCGAGCCGACGGCCTCGGGTGTGGCGGCGGCTGGGCTGATCGGGTGGTTGGCGTTGCGTCGGCGTTCGTCGCGCCGCCTGGAGAAACGAACCGGACGCCACGGTTTCATCTCTGTAGGGGCCTTCGGTCAACCGTCGCTTCTGTCGCTGATCGTGCGGCGTGCTCGTGCCGTCCGCCGCCGCCTCGAAGAGGCGGCGGGGCGGTTGGATTCATCTCTTCGCGGTCACCGGTCGTGGTGGTCGCAATGCCGCCACGCTGATTCCGGGCCGAATAAAACCATGTCCGCATCGGTCGGGCCGAATTCACCCTGTCGCAGTCATCGGCTGACAT
>VGYR01000426.1 GCA_016872925.1 Planctomycetota bacterium | reverse complement strand
AGATCTCGCTGGGTTCGTCCGGCCATGACGGGCACGATACCGTCATGACCTTGGGCGCGCAACTCACCCTAAACTTCTCAGTCCGCCGAGTCGCCAAGGCGCAAATCCTGTGCCGAACAGGATTGCCCTCGTGGCCTCGGCTCACTCGGATGCCGCCGGCGCTTCGCCGGGCGTTGATCCGCCGCAGGCGGATTGGTCGTGGCTGCGCTTGGCGGCGTACGCCTGCTCTCGGGGCATGGGCTGCCCCTCGCTGAGTTCGCGCCTGACGGGCCATGGATGGCACGGGAGTCGAAGTGGATGAAGTCGGCCCGGAGGGCCGACGCCGCGAGGCGAGGTGCACCTTGGCTGCACCTCCGCCGAGCCGAGGCTTCGCGGGCCATGGATGGCGTCGCACGCGTATACGCGACGCTGGATGCGTCGCTTGCCGGTCGCGGGAACCCTCGGCGTTCCCCCGACCGGCTCAAGCGTGCGACGGCCATGGATGGCGTCGCACGCGTATACGCGACGCTGGATGCGTCGCTTGCCGGTCGCGGGAACCCTCGGCGTTCCCCCGACCGGCTCAAGCGTGCGACGGCCATGGATGGCGTCGCACGCGTATACGCGACGCTGGATGCGTCGCTTGCCGGTCGCGGGAACCCTCGGCGTTCCCCCGACCGGCTCAAGCGTGCGACGGCCATGGATGGCGTCGCACGCGTATATTCAGAAAACGACGGTGCCCCGCATCATCCAGAGATCAGTGTCCGTATTGCCTGCGGCCACGGCCGAAAGCGGATTCCAGATGTGCTGGTAGCTCGGAATGATGCGGAATGCGGGCGTGAGGGCGTAGTCGTAGAACACCTCGAGCCCCTGCTCGTTCTGCACGTTGATCGCACCGCGGGTGTATTTCCGCACCTGGTTCTGCAGGTCGGGGCTGATGCCGTTCATGTACCAGCCCACGCCGACGCTGTCGTAGGCCCGCGACTCGGCCAGGCCACGGGCGAAGAGGGCCACGCTGCCATCGCCCGTGATCGTGTTGGTCTCCTGCGGAGCCCAGCCGGCTCGGCCAAACACGCCGATGCCCCGCAGCGGCACGCCGGCCTTCATCTTCTTCATCATTTCGTGGGGCCGATCCGCCACGTAGAGATACTGCGATGCGTTGGCGATCAGGAAGCAGCTGTTGGTCGAGTTGTTGATGGGCAGGCCGCGGGTGTTGGGGCTGCCGAGGAGCACTCCCACCGCCTGCGGGATCTGCCCCGGGGTCAGGGCGCCGAACGGGTTCTCGAGGTCGATCTGGTACTGGTTCGACCAGTTGAACGCGGGCGAGAACTGTCGCGGTCGGTTCCTCGCCGAGCAGGGGGCCGACGTGATCAAGGTGCAGCCGCCGATCGGCGACTGGGTGCTGCCCATCTGGATGGACGGCAGCTGGGGCAAGAAGAACATCCTTCTCGACATCGGCAGCCGCCGCGGCAAGGCGAGGTTTCACGAACTGCTCTCCACGGCCGACGTGCTCATCGACGGCCAGCGGCCGGGCGTGCTCAACGGCATGGGGTTCGACGACGCGGGGCTCGAGGCGATCAATCCCAACCTCGTGCGGGCCTCGCTTTCGTGCTTCCCGATCGGCACGGCGTGGGGCGAGCGGCCGGGCTTCGAGCAGATCGCACAGGCCGTGAGCGGCACGATGCACGTGCACTCCATCGGCATGGCGGCGCCGACCGTCGTGCCCGCGCTGATCAACGACTACATGACCGGATACCTCGTGGCCATCGCCGTGGTCGCGGCGCTCGCCGAGCGGGAACAGCGGGGCGGCTATTACCACGTGGCCTCGTCGCTCTCCCGCTGCTCGTCGCTGGCGCCGAGCCTGGTGGAGCCGCTCGACGCCGAGCCCTACGAGCCGGTGCGGATGCAGGACCTGGTGGCCTTTGGCATCGACCAGCCGTCGCCGGCCGGTATCTTCACGCGGATCGCGCCGGCGGTGGAGTTCAGCCACACGCCGTCGCACACGCACCGGCATCCCACGCTGATGAACTCCATGCCCGCCACGACTGGCTGGGACGACGTGCCCGCGACGCCGCCGCAGATTCCGCACTATCCGTCGAGGCTCGCCCAGGAGAAGGCGATCTACGGGCTGGTGGAGTGCTTCGGCATCGAGGACCGCTCCGACGGCGGCGGAATCATGAGCCTCTGCTCGAAGTCGCTGATCGACGAGGTGCTCGCGCATCGGAACGACTGATGCAGGTCGACGCCCCGTCGGTCGATGGCCTCGTCCTGGCTCTCGAGGTATTCTCTCCCCAGTGTTCCAGCACGTACCCCGCGGGAGTCATGATCATGATTCGTCGTTCGTTGATACCTGCAGCGGCGGTGGTGATGGCGGTCGCATGCGGCACCTCGGCTCGGGCACAGAGCTATCTCTACCCCATCCTCGATCCCCTCGAGCAGCAGGCCTCCGAGGGCGTGCGGCGGTACGACGCATCGAAGTGCGTTGGGCATGGATGAATGACGGAAGGTGAGAGTCCTTTATGGGGCCTGTTGGAGGCAACCAGAAGCCGGAGGCAGCTCAGGGCCGGCGCGCACTCTGGGTAATCTGGGCTGGCGCGGCAAGCCCGTGTTTGCGATGATCGGCTTTGTCAGGATTTTTTGTCAAAGCCTTCGTTGGAGATACAGCTGTGCC
>VGYR01000425.1 GCA_016872925.1 Planctomycetota bacterium | reverse complement strand
GCTCGATCTCAGCAAGAAAGATCTTCGTGAGGGCGGCGACGGCCTCGGGGCGGTTGGCGAGGAAGCAGCGCAGCCGCTTCGGCACGGAGATCACCCACTGTCGCACGGGAACCGGCGGGATGACGTGATCGACGAGATGGGCGGCGGTCTGCGCCATGTGCCTGCCATTGCAGGATGGGCACACCCCGCGCCCCTTGCACGAGAACGCGATGACAAACCCCTGGCCGCAGCCCGTACAGAGCGCACGGCCGAACCCGAAGCAGAGGATGCCGCACTCGAGATAGCCGCGGAGTTCCTCCTCGACGTAGCCCGGCACGGGCCGCTCCGCCTGGTCACGCCACTCGAGCCAGCTCTCAAGATGCTCCGACACGATCTTGTGGAGCGGTGTCTTCTCGGGGCGGCGACGCTCGTAGCGGCGTGCCGGCGCGGGGCTGGCATGAGGCCGGAGGCGGGGCCGCGCGGGAAATCCGCAGAATGCAGCGACCATGGGCAGAGCGGCGGGCGGACGGGGAAGGTGATCGCCCGTACACTACCCGCGGGATGCCGCCCCCCGCCAGAAGGCCCCTCGTCGCGCAGCAATTCAGGTCGCGGGCGCTTTCGGTGCTCCCGCCCGAGAGTCGCAGACCCGCGCCTGGTGCTCCCGCGAGATCACCGCCCCCATCTGGACCTCGGGATCGCGGTCGGCTGGGCCAACCCTGAGCTTTGCGACGACGTCCACGAGCGCGGGCAGCACCGTGTCGGCCGCCCGGCCGATCGCCACGGCGGTGGAGCCGGCCATGCACCGCTCGCCCGCGCAGCCGAAGGCCGCCTCCATGACGCCGGTGGCGGTGGGCGCGATGTCGGCGTCGGGCATGACGAGCACGAAGTTCTTGGCGCCGCCGGCCGCCCGCACCCGCTTGCCATGCTTCGTGCCGACCTCGTGGACATACTTCGCGATCGGCGTCGAGCCGACGAACGACACGGCCTTGATGCCGGGGTGCACGAGGATCGCATCGACGGCCGCGCGGCCACCGTGGACGACGTTCAGCACACCCGGCGGCAGGCCGGCCTGGCAGGCGAGCTGGGCGATGCGGATCGTCGTGAGCGGCACCTTCTCGCTCGGCTTGAGCACGAACGCGTTGCCGTAGGCGATCGCCAACGGCCACATCCAGAGGGGCACGATCGCCGGAAAGTTGAAGGGGGTGATGCCGGCCACGACGCCGAGCGGCTGCCGGATCGCGTCGCAGTCGATGCCGCGGGCAACGTTCTCGAGCGACTCGCCCATGAGGAGGCTCGGGCCGCCGCAGGCATATTCGATGTTTTCAAGACCGCGGCGGACGTCGCCCCGGGCCTCGGCGAGCGTCTTGCCATGCTCGGTCGTGACGCTCGGCCAAACAGCCGTCGGACCCGCATCCGTGATCGGGCACCGTCAGTCGCGGCGTCTCAGGCGACCACGAAACGCACACCAACTGCCAACCGCCATGGTAAGCAGGGCCATCTGTCCCGGCTCCGGCACCACGCTAATCGAGAAGGCGTTGTCCATGTTGATGGTGGTCCCGCTCATCGTCGTCGACCAACTGTCGCCGGCGTTCGTCGACACGAGAAAGGTGTCGTACTGGAAACCGGCCGAGGGAGCAGGCGTGTTGTTGGGCTCCGGGAGCGAACGGCGTCGTCGAGCTCACGCCGTTTGAGTTCCTCGACCGGCTCGCCGATCTCGTCCCGCCGCCGCGGAAGCATCGGCATCGCTACCACGGGGTGTTTGCGCCGAACCACCGGCTGCGGAAAGGCGTCACGGCGCTCGCGATCGGGAACATCGGCAAACGGCGCGAGGCCGCGACCGGCGGGCATGCGGGCAGTACGCATACCGCAGAAGGCTGCTGCGATACTCAGGCGAAGCCCCGCTCGCACGACACCTCGCGGATTGCCTGGGCGAAACTCATGGCCCGGGTGGGGGAAGAGTTTCCACTCGAGTGCCCGGGGTGCGGCGGCGACATCAGGCTCATCTCCTTCATCACGGAGCCGGGCCCGATCCGGAAGATCCTCACACACTTGGGTGAGCCGCTCGAGCCGCCACCCATCTCTCCCGCCAGGGGCCCGCCTACCGCCTGGGGCGAGCTCATCCAGGCGCATGACGACCGCGAAGCGGTTCAGGTGTCGCCTGACGAACTGCCCGTGATCGACATCCACAGCCTCTGACCGGTGTCGGCCGCGAGGTCAAACCAAAGCCCAGGACGGGCGACCCCGGAGACGGTCTGCGCCGAGGCGAGAAACTCGCCACCCGAGGGGGGAGGGCAGCCGTTCTCGGAGCCGCTGATTCTGATTTGGTGCCGGAAAACGCGGCACCAGCCTCACCAGCCCCCCATCAGCTCGGAAATGCCTGCGGGCATGGTTGCGGAAGTGCCATTGACCGGACTATCCCTATCCTTCGAGCCTGCCCGATTCGACGCACGACAAACTGGTGCGCGCCGGGTTGGCGGAGCCGCGAGCTGCCGCCCGCAAGGTGGTGACGCTCGGCCAGCTCACCGAGGCATTCGTCGCCAGGCCAACCACACCGGGTCCCAGTCAAATCCCGCCCGCGCCCGGTATGTTTCACTGGAGACGATCCGCGACATCCTCGACGCCTGCCCGTCGGCGGACTGGAGGCTGCTGGTGGCCCTCGCTCGGCTGGCTGGCCTGCG
>VGYR01000424.1 GCA_016872925.1 Planctomycetota bacterium | reverse complement strand
GTTCACTCGAAACTCCTCATGGAGTTGCGAGTCGCTTGAAGTGGCGCCAACCGAAATCAAGCGATTCGTCGGGGATTTCGAGTTTTTTTATGCGCTCAGCGCGAATCGCGCAAGTCCAAATTCGCTTGGATAAGGCCTAGTCATCGGCCTCGCCACCATCAGCCTCGCCTCGGCCGCTCCCGCCGACCGCATTTTCCGCGGCGGCCCCATCGTCACGGTGAACACCAGCCAGCCCGTGGCCGAGGCGGTCGCGATCGCCGACGGAAAGATCGTGGCCGTCGGCGCCGAGGCGGACGTGATGACCCACAAGGGAGACGCGACCGAGGTCACCGACCTCGGCGGGAAGGCGGTCGTCCCCGGCTTCGTCGACGGTCACAGCCATTTCTTCTCGCTCGTCGACGTTCAGACGCAGGCCCTGTGCGCCTCGCCGCCGGCAGGGCCGTGCACGACCGTGGCCGACGTGATCGCGGCCCCTTCGGGAAGTTCGTGATGGGCTTCGGCTACGACCCGGAACTGCTCGCCGAGCGGCGGCCGCCCACGAAGCAGGAACTCGACGCGGCGTTTCCCGACAATCCCGTGATCCTCGTGCACGTGTCGGGCCACGGGGCGATGCTCAACTCCAAGGCGCTGGCCACCTACGGCATCACCGCGGCCACGCCCACGCCGGAAGGGGGCGTGATCGGCCACGAGCCGGGATCGAACGAGCCCGACGGCCTGCTCTTCGAGACGGCCTTCCTGCCGATCTTCTCAAAGGTGCCCGGCCCCGGCGACGACGAGACGCTCGACCTGCTCGAGGCCGGCCAGAAGCTCTACCTGGAGAGCGGCATCACGACCGCCCAGGAGGGAGCCACGATGAAGCATCAGCTCGACCTGCTCCGCATCCTGGCCGATCGCGGGCGGTTGAAGCTCGATGTCGTATCGCTCCCGTTCATCACCGAGATCGACCAGATATTCGCCGGCAAGCCGCCGGCCGACGAGCCGGAGTACCGGAACCGGCTGCGAATCGGCGGCGTGAAGATCGTGGCCGACGGCTCGCCGCAGGGCCGCACCGCCGCCTTCACCACGCCCTACCTCGTCGACGGCCCGGCGGGGCAGAAGAACTGGCGGGGAGAACTCTCGTTCCCGCAGTCGGTGCTCAACGACTGGGTGAAGAAGGTCTACGCCGGCGGGGCCACGCTGTTCGTGCACTGCAACGGCGATGCGGCGATCGACGCGCTCCTGGAGGCCCATCGCTTCGCCTCGGGCGACGACCCCGCGAAGCCGCGGGGCACGGTCGGCGTCCACTCGCAGTTCATCCGCCGCGACCAGCTCGAGAAGTACGTGGCCTGGAAGATCACGCCGTCGTTCTTCACGCTCCACTGCTTCTACTTCGGCGACACCCACGTGGCCAACCGCGGCCGCGGGCAGGCCGACTTCATCAGCCCCATGAAGTCGGCCCGGGCGCTGGGCCTCCGGCCGGCGAACCACACCGACTTCAACGTCTCGCCGCTCGACCAGCTGTTCACGATCCACACCGCCGTGAACCGAGTCTCGCGTTCCGGCCAGACGATCGGCGCCGCCGAGCGGGTCACGCCGCTGGAGGCCCTCGAGGCGGTCACGATCGACGGCGCGCGGATGTATGGCGAGGAGCGGGACAAGGGCTCGATCGAGGTCGGCAAGTGGGCCGATCTCGTGATCCTCTCCGCGAATCCCCTGGCCGTGCCCCCGGCCACGATCGAGACCATCCGGGTCGAGGATACGCTCAAGGACGGCGAAACCGTCTGGCAGCGTGCCGGCGGCGAGGCCCGGCCGTGAAATCGCTCACCGAGCACCTCACGTTCACCCTCCCCGAGCGGATGGGCTTCGTGAACATCACGCCGCAGGTCGCGGCCCTCGTGGAGCGGTCGGGCGTTCGCGAGGGGCTGTGCCTCGTCAACGCCATGCACATCACGGCCAGCGTGTTCATCAACGACGACGAGCCGGGCCTGCACGCCGACTACCGGGCCTGGCTCGAGCGGCTCGCCCCCTTCGACGCCGATCCGGCGGTCTACCGCCATAACCGCACCGGCGAGGACAACGCCGACGCCCACCTCAAGCGGCAGGTGATGGGCCGCGAGGTGGTGGTGGCGATCACGGACGGCAGGCTCGACTTCGGCCCGTGGGAGCAGATCTTCTACGGCGAGTTCGACGGCCGCCGGCCGAAGCGGGTGCTCGTGAAGGTGATCGGCGCGTAGGGCCGCTCCCCCTCGCGACGATTCGACCGACACGCATCCGGAGGAGCACAGGTTTCCAACCTGTGCAGAAGGACACGCGGGTTGAAAACCCGCGCTACGACAGCCGGTCGACCAAAAATCCGCGATCCAAAGGCCAGCCGCCAGAAACCGCGTGCGACGGCAGCCTGTCGGCCGCTCACCCGCGCGACGATCCGACCGACACGCATCCGGAGGAGCACAGGTTTCCAACCTGTGCAGAAGGACACGCGGGTTGAAAACCCGCGCTACGACAGCCGGTCGACCCAAAATCCGCGATCCAAAAGCCAGCCGCCACATAACGCGTGCGACGGCAGCCTGTCGGCCGCTCACCCGCGCGACGATCCGACCGACACGCATCCGGAGGAGCACAGGTTTCCAACCTGTGCAGAAGGACACGCGGGTTGAAAACCCGCGCTACGACAGCCG
>VGYR01000423.1 GCA_016872925.1 Planctomycetota bacterium | reverse complement strand
GAGGAGGGGATCAACGTCCCCGTGCGTCTCGCCCACTGCGAGCGTTCGTTCCCCCCCGGGATACCGCAGCTCGACGTATTGGCGGCCGCGGGCAGCGCTGATCGTCCCGACCCGGTGATTCCGGTAGATCTCGCGGCCGGTGTCTTCTTCGAGAGCGTTGCCGTCGTAGACCGTGATGGTCTGCCGACGCACGCCTGTCGCCTCTTGCTTGTCCACCTCGATCTGGGCCGACACCGTGCCGCGCGTCGTCTTTACACTCACCAGCCGCACGTACGGCTTGTTGGCTGCGTCTTCGATCGTGGCGGAGGCAACCTCGATCTGCTTGACGAGCCTACGCTCATAGGCGTCGACCGCGTCGAGGCGATACACCATGTGGTGCTTGTTCACGTGCGTTGCCGAATACCGCAGCGTGCAAAGCGGGTTCATCGCTTCCAGGGCTTCTTTCCCCCGGCCCTCGAGGCCGCCATCGACGCTCTGTGGCTCGTCCACGATCACGATCGGGTTCGTCGCCTGGATGAGATCGATGGGCCGATAGTCACCCGTCTTCTCGTTCTGCTTGTAGAGGTTGTTGACGTCCTTCTTGTTGATCGCGCCGACGGTCACGACCATGATCTGGATCGTGGGACTGGTGGCGAAGTTCCGCACCTGCCCGAGCTTGCTGGAGTCGTACAGAAAGAAGTCCACCGGCACGCCCGCATAGATCGCCCGAAAGTGGTCCTCGGTGATCTGAAGGGTCTTGTAGACGCCCTCCTTGATCGCGACGCTCGGCACGACGATCACAAACTTGAGAAAGCCAAACCGCTTGTTCAGCTCCAGGATCGTCCGCAGGTAGACGTACGTCTTGCCCGTGCCGGTTTCCATCTCGACGGTGAAGTCGCTGGAATCGATGGACTCCGAGGGCGGCACGCCGTTCTCAAGCTGAATGGCCCGCAGGTTGGCCAGAATCTCGTCGTCCAGCAGGGTCAGCCGGTTGCCAATGCCGAGGTCGTTCTCCGCGAAGCCCATGCGGGCCTGCGTGTCCCCTGAATCCCGCAGCACGGTGAACTCGTTGCGGCAGATTTCCTGACCACGGAACAGGTTGCACACAGCTTCGATCGCGTGCCGCTGGTAGGCGACGGATTCGTCTGAAAACGGGTCGGAGAAGATGAGTTTCATGGGGTATCGTCCGAGATGGCGTGCAGGATGTCGAGTTTCAGTGATTCGTCGTCCTCCATGCCCGAGAGGACGGCCGCCATCCATCGGCCTAGCAAATCCTTCGGGATGCGTCCGGCGGCCACGTGGTAGCTGATGTTTTCCGCCTCGCGCATGAACCGCAGCAAGCTGCCGAGGTATCCGTTTCGGTTCAGCATGTCGACACAGAGCGTGATGGCAATCCGTTTGTTGCCGTCCCGAAAGCAGTGGAACTTGCACGCGCAGAAGAACAGGTGCGTGAGCTTGCGGTCGAAAGTCGGATACCAGTCGTCGTTCTGGATGTTCTGGAGCACTCCCTCCATCCGCCCAAGGTCGAGGGAGCCCTCCACGCCGCCGCCACTGACAGCGATCGTCTTGCGGTGCACCTCGACGACGTCGTCGAGGGACGGATAGGAAAACGTCATCAGTCGCGTTCCTTGAGCCGCTTCATGACGTCCCGGGCATCCTCGAGCCGTTCGGAGAGATCCTTGCTCCGTTCGCCGATGAATCGCTCGAACTCGTCGCGTTCGAGAGGCGCGACGTACTCCGTGAGCTGGAGGTGGAGGGCGTCGCGAAAGGCGAGATCGCGACTAGCCATCTTGACCCGTGCCCGCTCGATCAAAGGCTTGAAGAGGGGTTCGGTCTCAAACTCTTTGAACAGCCGGTCCGCTTCCCACGGGGAGAGCTTCCGCCCCTTTTCGGCCGCCGCCTTCTGGAGCCGGTCGGCAAACCCGCACTCATACGACGCGATCAGATCGAGGATCTCGGAATAAAACGTATCCCGTACCGTGTCCTTGGCGGACAGCCGCAACACTCGTCGGTATTCCCGCGACTTCTCCCGAAAGATGCTGACGTAAATCCGATCGGTGTAGACGGCGTACTTGAAGTTGCCCATTTCGACGCAGTCGCGCAGCGCATCGGTGAACTGCTTGCGGTAGTTCTCCTCCACGAAGGCGGCGTGGATGAAATCCTCGTCGCGCTGGTTGATGTACTTCGTGCCGCCACCGGTTCGGGCGTTGATCGTGTCGATCACGATGTCGAGGATGACGCGGCGCAACATGGCCGCCCGCTCTGATTCGGCCATCAGCATGGCCAGATTCAGGAACGCCCGGAAATCGAAGACAGCCAGTCGTCGGGCCTTGTCGCTGATACCGAAATCTGTTTCGGTATCAAACGCCCTTGAAATCGCTAACTTCAAGTCCTGCAAGCGTTTACCGTCGATCGACTCATACCCGTTTCGGGCCAATTCCTCGCCGTGCCGCTCGACATAGTTCTCCACCGTCCGGGGGGTCACCTCGAAGAACTCAGCCACCTGCTCCTTCAGCACAACCGTCTTGCCCTCGAAGGGAATTCCCCGGATACCGGCGGCCTTTTCGATCTCCGCGAGGGCATACGGATTGTTAAGGATGTTCTGCCGATCGATGGCGGAAGTCGTGAGGTCTTTGGACATTGCGGTACCTCCTACAGGCTCACGACGAGCTTCTCGTCGAAGC
>VGYR01000422.1 GCA_016872925.1 Planctomycetota bacterium | reverse complement strand
CATGCGGGATAGCAGTGTCACAGGCGTGTGCCCCGGCAGGAGGCTGTCTTCCTGCCGGGGCGTCGCCGTCGCTCTGAGCGGCGGCGATGCTTCGCGTGAAATTTCTGGGGGACTGCCATGCTGGCAGGCTGGTTGCATGGCCCGAGCGGTAAAACAGCCGGTCGTGCTCATGAAGTGGTACCGGGTCGTGTCGTGGATGCTCGACCGGGTGGACCACTTTCCGAAGAACCAGCGTTTCGTGTTCGGCCAGCGGCTGGCGGAGCGGTCAATCCACGTGCTGGAGTTGCTTGTGGAGGCGGCATGGTCGCAGGACAAGACGGCGATCTTGGCGCAGGCCAACCGCGAGATGGAAGTGCTCCGATGGCTCGTGCGACTGGCTCACGATCGGAAGATTCTCACGGCCAAGCAGTACGAGGCGGCGGCCGAGGGTATCTACGAGTGCGGCCGGATGGTGGGCGGCTGGCAGAAAGACTCCCAGCGGCGGGCGGCCTCGTCACCGCCGCCGCGCAGCCCGCCCAAGCGTGATCCGGAGAAGCCCTGATGCGACGGCGGCGGTTCGGCGATCTCTTCGAGCAGGTCGCGTCGCTCGGGAATCTTTTTGCTGCTGCCAAGAAGGCGCTGCGGGGCCGGGGACTCAAGATGCCGGCGGTGGCGTTTGCCGCCGACCTCGAAACGGAGGTCGTGGCACTCGCACATGAACTCCGCTCGGGCTCGTATCGCCCCGGCGCCTATCACTACTTCGAGATTTTCGAGCCCAAGCGGCGGCGCGTGGCGGCGGCCCCGTTTCGCGACCGCGTGGTGCATCATGCGATCTGCCGCGTGATCGAGCCGATCTGGGAGCGGCGGTTCATCGCCGACAACTACGCCTGCCGTCCGGGCAAGGGCACGCACGCGGCGATGCGGCGGGCCCGCGCGTTGGCCCGACAGCATCCGTGGGCGTTGTCGTGCGACATCCAGCGGTATTTTCCGTCGGTGAACCACGAGGTGCTCATGGGCACGCTCACGCGGGTGATCGCCGATGAGCGGCTGCTCTCGCTCATTCGGCTGATCTTGGCAAGCCACGTGCCGGGGGATCATGGGGCAGGCGGAGCGGTCGTCCCGGAGGGCGAGGCCGGAAGTTGCGCTGGTGGCACGGGCCTGCCGATCGGCAACCTGACGAGCCAGTTCTTCGCCAACGTGATGCTCGACCCGTTCGACCATTTCGTGACGGAAGTCGTGCAGCCCGGCGGCTACGTCCGCTACATGGACGATATTTTGGTCTTTGGGCAGTCGCGGGCGGAACTGCGGGCCATCGGCACACGGCTGCGGGACCGCTTGGCGGGGATCGCACTCAACATCCATCCCGACAAATACCGGCTCACCCGCACCGCCGCTGGCGTCGACTTCGTCGGGTTCACGGTGTTTGCCAACGGCCAAATAAGGCTCCGCGAAAAGAGTCTGAAGAACTTCCGTCGCCGCTACCGCAGGCTCTTGGCTGGCGTCAAGCGCGGCCACGTGAAGCCCGCCAGCGTCACGGCGAGCGTGAAGAGTTGGGTCGCCCACGCGCGGCACGCCCACAGCGAACCACTCCGGGCGGCCCTGCTCGGCAGACCCCGCAGGTCGGGAATCACTGGCTCCGAGCAGGGGCCCGGGTGGAGGGCGGTCGGGGGCATGACCGGCTCGTCTCGTGGGCTTCGGGGCGGCAACTGGAACAACAACGCGTTCAACTTGTCGTCCTCCAACAGGAACACGAACGACCCGTCGAACGAGAACAACAACATCGGTTTTCGTCTCGCAAGCCCCTGCAGGCTGACGCAGGCCCGATCTGGTGGAGTCCGGAAGGTTTCTTCCGGCCGCTCCGTCGGCAGCGCCTTGTGTTAGGGACTACTCCGACCGCCCGTGCGGCGCGACTTTTGTACCCGCCTCGCTGAACAAGGCAGGTGAAAAATCCGCCGGACGAAGCCTGATGCCGCCACCGCGGCCCGACGGGTTGTGGCTCTTCCAGCCATGGCCGACTGCGGGCTGCGGTGGCGGTTCTTTTTGGCCGGTTCAATTCACCCCCGGCTCCCGCACTACACGCCTGACCCGCCCGCCACTGCCACCTTCCGACCGCGAATACACGCCCGCCCGATCTGCCGAGAGGCACCGACCGGAAGCCCACTGGCGTAGAGCCTCGATCTTGTCGCCCGCAGTGACAGCCACGGGGACCACGTTCTGCGCGGCCTGAACGAGCGGCACGTCCAAGAGCGACGCGAGCCTGCAGCACGACTTGATCTCGGCCCCGGTCCAGTTTGCGTCATCCGGCCGGGCCTGCTTCGCGCCCAGTCCGTAGTGCCTTGTGTAGATGTCCCAGATCGCGTCCTTCTGGTCACGGCCGGGCAAGTCCACGAAGAACACGCCGTCGAATCTCTCTGCACGGGCGAACTCGGGCGGGAGTTTGCTGGCGTCGTTGCAGGTGCCGACGAAGAAGACGTCGCTCTCGTGGTCATTGAGCCATGTGAGCAGCGAGCCGAATACGCGGGCCGTCACTCCGGAGTCTGTCTGGCCCGATGAGGTAGCCCCTGCGAGTGCCTTTTCGATCTCGTCGCAGAACAACACGCAGGGGGCCATCGCGTCGGCCAACTTGAGGGCCGCCCTGACATTCGATTCGCTCTGGCCGACGAGGCTGCCAAGCAGGTTTCCGATGTCGAGCA
>VGYR01000421.1 GCA_016872925.1 Planctomycetota bacterium | reverse complement strand
CGGCATGCTGCTGCCGTCACCGCCGCTCCAGGGGAGTGGATGCCCTGGAACTATCGTGATCGAATCGATGGTGCAGCCGCCGGCTGACTCGACGTGTCCGCCTCGAGCCCGCTGGACGGCCCAGCGACGGCAGCCACTGCGGCCCCTGAGTCGTGATTCGTCTCCAGGCGAATCTCGGTTCAGAAATTGCAGGCTTGCCGGAAGGACACGCGGGGCAGCGTGTAGCGGATGCGTTCGGGGCCGCCGTTCCGTCCGGGGAGCAGGGAGAGCCGCTCGAGGGCGAAGGCGGGCCGGGCACAATACCTGAGTAGAGGTGTTCGAGACTCCTCGAGTAAGTCGGCACGTCGCGGTCGACCAGTGCGATGCGGACGCTCGCGTCGATCGAAAACCCGCTGTTCTCCCAGGCGAGCATGTCGGCGGCGGCCTCGGCGTCGAGGAGTCGGTGGCGCCGGAACCAGCGCACGAGCCTCGTGCGGACGCGTTCGGTGAGCGCCAGGAGGTCGGCCGGCGTGACGGGCCTGGCTGGCAGGAACGCCACGTCTTCTTCGCCCGGCATGAAGAGGCCGTCGGTGACGCATGCGTGGAGGTGAACGTGGCGGTTCAAGGCGGAGCCGAAGCGGTGGAGGAAGGAGACGGCACCGAGCCGCGGGCGGAGGGCCGGGTGGGCGGCGGCGTCGGGCACGATGGCCACCGCAGCGTCGAGCCACCGCTCGATCTCGTCGAGGAAGATCCGCGTGAGGGCGGTGACGGACGCGGGCCGGTCGGCGAGGAAGCACCGCAGCCGCTTGGGGACGGAGATCACCCACTGCCGCACGGGCACCGGCGGGATGACGCGATCGGCGAGGTGCGCGGCCGTCTGGGCCATGCGGCGGCCCGTGCAGGACGGGCAGACGCCCCGGCGTGGCAGGCGAGTATTTTGTCGCCGCTGAACTTTCCCGCCGAGTCAACGCCTACATCCCGAAGAAGTAGGTGGAGGGCCTGCTGGTGGCGTACTCAAAGGCAAGTCGGTCCCGGTGCTTTGCCACGCCCCACCACGCCCTGCCATCAAACCAACACGCCACTTTTTAGCAAAAACGTGATGTCTACTGTGAAAACAGAGGTTTGGAAGGATCCTAACTCGGGGAGTTTTTATGGCACCAGCAGGCATCTGCCGGCACCGTGCCACCATCTTCGCCATCCGCATGATGGCACCATACCGCAACGGCTGGCACCGGGCGTCCGCACTTCGGTTCAAATCCGGGAACTGCATCCGGGGCGGCGATGGCCGGTCGGTTCAGGGGGTTGGCGGCAACTGGAACCTGCCCGCCACCACGCCCTCGACCGAGATGTCTTCATCGAGGGATTCCCATCGCAGTGCCGTGCCGCCGACCTCCAGTCGCACGTCACCCAACTCCGCTTCACTCGCTTCCTTGAGCCGGCGAAAGCGATTTGCAGGAAAACCAATGATTCGTTGGTCCGTCAACTCGAGGTAGACGATCCGGCCCTCAGTCCAAGCCCTCGTCGCCACGGCTTCGGTTTCCTGATGGATGGTGCTCATCGTATTTCTCCAGCAAAAGGTCAACGTATTCGTAAACCAACCGCTCCATTTCCCTCACGGTGTGGGCAGGAACGCCGCGGTTCCTGGCCAAAGCAACCGGGTCCAGCCAGAACTTGCACTCTCCGTCTGCGCAGCGCACGTGAATGTGAGGAGGCTCGGTGCCCTCGTCCGAGTAAAAGTGAAAGCGAAAACCACCGATTCGGAGTACTGTGGGCATTCATGAAGCGTATTGCCCGCGAGAGACACCGGCAAGTTCGGCGCCGAGCGACTGGGCGGGTGACGTAATCCCAATCCCCATGCGACGTCACCATTTGCCACGCCCCGCCAGCCCTTGCCACTTTTGCCCTACGTCGCTTTTTACGTCACCTTTTCAGGAAAACCTGATATCTTCCGCAAAAATACCGACACGGAACCGTCCTACTCGGGGAGCTACGCCACTTATGTCTTGAGTGGCAGTCAGAGGCAGGAGGTGGCACAACCTCCTGCCTCTCGGCGTTTCTGGAGGTTGCGGGGTTGGGTCGTTTCTCGATCTGCCACGCCCTGCCACGACTACGGACGACCAACGGCCTCAAACGACTGAACAAGGAGATCAAACGTCGGACTCCGGTCGTCACGCTCTTCCCGAACGAGGCTTCCCTCCTGCGGCTCGCCTCCGCAGTCCTCTCCGAAATCAGTGACGACTAGAAAATAACGTGCCTACCTGAACATGGAAGCTAGATGACCCACCTCTGAAAATCGCGATTTACAGAAGGGGTGTTGCTTTATCGCGGCGGGTGACCGGCCCGTCCTGAACCCATTCATCCTTGGAGCAACCAGCTACCCCGGAGTGGATTCAACCCAACCCCAGTGCGGCACTTTTCGACCGCCCCCTGCTACACGTTTCAACCGGCTCACACTAAAGGATAGTCCGGCCAAAGGATAGAAGGATAGTCCGGCCAATGGCACTTCCGCAACCATGTCGATAGGCATTTCCGGCCCGATGGGGGGCTGGTGAGGCTGGTGCCGCGTTTTCTGGCACCTGATCAGCTGCTCCCGGAACGGCTGCCCTCCCCCTGGAGTGGCGTTTTTCTGCCGTCGGCGCAGACCGTCTCCCGGGTCGCCCGTCCTGGGTTGTGGTTTGACCTCGCGTCCGGCAGGACTCAGAGGCT
>VGYR01000420.1 GCA_016872925.1 Planctomycetota bacterium | reverse complement strand
GGCGAAGAGCGAGCGCAGCAGGTGACCGAGCGCGAACGGGGAACGGCGGCGGGTGGTCCGCATGACGAGCTTCCTGGCTGGGGACGGGACGAACGGGACGAGAATCGACCGAGCCTAGTTCGCTCCTGCCGCGGATGCAAGAACTGGGCGCTGCGGATCCGGCCGCCACCGACATGCTCGCCTGGGAGAACAGCGGGTTTTCGGTCGATGCGAGCGTCCGGATCACGCTCATCGACCGCGACGTGCCGAGCTATTTTCGGAGTCTCGAGCACCTCCTCAGCTATTGCGCCCGGCCTCCCTTCGCGCTCGAGCGGCTCTCCGTGATCCACGGCCCAGACGGCCGGATCATCCGCATCCGCTCCATGCTGCCACGGCACAAAGCCGCCAACTGGGTCGGGCCCGGCCGCAGCCGCAAGTCCACGCGGCCGGGCTCGAGCGGCGTCGTCGAGCTCTCGCCGTTTGAATTTCTCGATCGCTTGGCCGATCTCGTCCCACCGCCGCGGAAGCATCGGCATCGCTACCACGGGGTGTTTGCGCCGAATCACCGGCTGCGGAAAGGCGTCACGGCGATCGCGATCGGCAACATCGGCAAGCAACGCGACGCCGGTGCCGGCGGGCATGGGGGCGACGGTCACGCCACGGGAGGCTGCTCTGACGCGCCTCACAAGCCGCGATCTCACGACACGTCGCGGATTGCGTGGGCAAAACTCATGGCCCGGGTGGGGGAAGAGTTTCCGCTCGAGTGCCCGAACTGCGGCGGCGACATCCGGCTGATGGCGTTCATCACGGAGCCGGGGCCGATCCGCAAGATTCTCGCGCACCTCGGCGAACCGTTCGATCTGCCGCCCGTCTCTCCCGCTCGTGGCCCGCCCACCGACTGGGGCGAACTCGTCCAGGTGCACGACGACCGCGACGTCTTCCAGGCGTCGCCCGATGAGCTGTCCGCGATCGACCTTCACAGCCTCTGAGCCGTGCCGGACGCGACCTACGCATGTCGGGAAACTGACGAGACCATGTCGGCCGGGGCGATTCCCGTCTACATCGACACGGATGCCCGCCTGCCGCTCGAAGACGTAATTCCCTGCCGGCAGCTGTTCGTCTGGGTGCCGGTGCGTGAGGTTCGGCACGTTGCCGAATACGTCCTCAGGTTTGACTCGTAGCATGACGCAACGTCGCTGTTCATGCATCGCTGTCGCTTGCGACAAGTTTACGACGATTACCTTGCACCACCTGCCTTCCACAGTCATGTTGCTCGGCTAGTGGGTCGCAGCATGCGATAAGATGCCTGTCGAAGAGTCGAATCAGGATACTGCTCGACACGTTTCAGCATTGGGAACTTATGCGACTTAATATTCCGAACATCGTGTACGCCATCGCCCATCCAATGCGAGCCGCACGGTATGTGTTCCATCGCGACAGGATATCCTACGAAGTCCTCGCCAAATATCTGCCGGCCAATCCTGTGATCGTTGAGGCAGGCGCCCACGATGGCGCGACCACGGCGGAGATGGCGACCTTTTGGCCCAAGGCGACGATTCACGCCTTCGAGCCAGTCCCATCGGCAGCGGTTGAGGTCCGTCGAAAAGTGGCGATGTTCGGTGATCGCGTGCAGTGCCATCAACTTGCTCTTGGCACTGGGGAGTCGGTCATGGAGATGCACGTTAGCGGAGACGGTTCGGCCGGCGCGTGCCAGTCTTCGTCTCTTCTGTCGCCGACGAACGCCCTGATGCGCGAGTTTCCAGCGATCTCCTTTTCTGCAAGGGAACGCATCCGCGTGACATCGCTCGATTCCTGGGCGACGCAGCACGGCGTGGCCGACGTGGATTTTATGTGGCTTGACATGCAGGGCTATGAACTTGTGGCGCTCGCAGGGGCGACGCAGCTCTTGCCGAAGGTCGCTGCGATTCACATGGAGGTGTGCAACGTACAGTTGTACGAGGGAGCGCCTCTGTATCCGACGGTGAAGCGTGCCATGGCAGGCTGGGGGTTCACTCCGACGATCGAGGCTTTTTTCAGGGTGAGTGGCAACGTCCTCTTCGTTCGGCACTGATGAACGCGGGAGCGGTCACCATTGGAGGCTGCGTGAGACGGCCGGCCGTAGCTCGTCGGGGCCTATGAGCCACACGTCTGGTTCGCAGGCGCATGCGCTCGGAAGGCCGTTCCAACGTCGATGCGCGATCCGGACATGATTGCCACCGAGTCGGCACATCCGGTGCCGACTCCCATCGTGTCGATCATCGTTGCAACGAAGTGCGACCTGGCGAATCTGCAACGGTTTATGGCGGCGGTCGACGGCCTCTTATCGGCCGTCACCGAGCTGATCATCGTTGACGGCGGTTTCGGGGATGGAACAGCGGAGTGGCTGTGTCGCCTCAAAGGTGAGGCCGCGAGCGCTTGGGTGACGGCCGTCTCTGAGTTGGATTCGGGGATCGCCGAGGCATGGAATCGTGGAGTGCGAGTCGCGAGGGGGCATTGGTTGGTATTCCTGGGAGCGGACGACCGAATCGCTGATGCCGCGGCGTGGCGGGCCGCGATCGACCGACTCGGCACTCTGCCGCCGGCATGCAGCGTGGTGGCCTTTCCAGTGCGGATAGTGACCCCCGGCGGTGCGATGATTGCTCATGAAGATCCGCGTCTCGGGGCCGGTGGCGGGCGGTTCCCGGCCGTGAATGCCATTCCTTATCAGGGGGCCTTTCATCGACGTAGCC
>VGYR01000419.1 GCA_016872925.1 Planctomycetota bacterium | reverse complement strand
CCTCCACCGCGGCCCGGCCCGCCGGCAGAAACCGCGTGAGCAGCTCCTTCGCCTCGAGCTCCACATCGAGCACGCAGCCCTCCGGAAGCGCCGGCTCCCGGCCGTCGAGATACCGCTTCAAGAGGGCCAACCCCGTGGCGTCGGCGGCGGTGGCCGCGGGGGCGAGCGAGAGCAGATGCACGAGCCGGCTCGCGAACACGCGGTGATTGCCCACGAAGTCGATCACCTCCAACCGCAGCTTGCCCTCCGCCGCCCGCAGGCCGCGGCCGAGCTGCTGCAAGAACACGATCTTTGATTCCGTGGGCCGGAGCATCACCACGCGGTCGACCAGCGGGATGTCGACGCCCTCGTTGAAGAGGTCGACCACGCAGAGGGCCGAGAGGGTGCCCGCGTGGAAGGCGGCCAGCGACGCCATGCGCGGGTCGGAGACGGGGCCGCCCGGGCCGGCCGCATCCGAAAACACGGCCGCCGCGGCCACGCCCCGCTTCCGGAGCCAATCCCGGGCAAACACGGCATGCCGCCGCGAACAGCAGAAGACGAGCGTGCGACCGGCCGGGGCGGCCTGCCACTCGGCCCAGAGGCGTTCCATGCGGGGAGCGTTTTCCAGGGCCGCTTCGAGCACGGCCGGATCGAAGCGGCCGTTGCGCCAGGGGATCTGCTCGAAGTCGACGTCGTCCTTGAGCCCCCGATACCGAAACGGCACGAGCGACCCCTCCGCGATCCCGTCTCCGATCGTGGCCTGTGCCGCGAGGATGTCGTCGAAGAGCGTGGCCACGTCGACGCCGTCGGTCCGCTCGGGCGTGGCCGTGAGGCCGAGCGTGAACGACGGGGCAGCCCGCGACAGCTCCGACAGCCGCGCGAGCACGCGGCGGTAGCTCGGCGCCTCGGCGTGGTGCACCTCGTCGATCACGCAGTAGTCAAAAGGGGCCGCCGCCGCGAGGGCCGCGAGACCATCGGGGCGGGAGAGCTTCTGGATCGAGGCGATGACGAGCGTGGGCCGGGGCGGGGCGTGTGCAGATTGCCAATCTGCACCTACATGTAGCGGCGGATTGGCAATCTGCCGAATGCGGGCTGCACCATCGCCAACCCACCATTCCGTATCTATCGGCCCCCATTCCGCTTCCATGGCCTGTCGAAGCGTGGCCTCGGCCTGCGCGAGGATTTCGGCCCGGTGGGCGATCACGAGCACCCGCGGCGGCCGGCCGAGCTCGCGGCCCACGGCGAGCACATCGAACGCCGCGAGCCAGGTTTTCCCGAGGCCCGTCGCCACGGCGACGAGGGCTTTTGAGTAGCCATCGCGACGGATCGCGGTGAGGGAGGCGAGGGCCTCCTGCTGCCAGGGCCGCGGGGTGAAGGACGGGGCATGTGCAGATTGACAATCTGCGCCTACAGGGGGCACTGGTTCGTCGGCTTGTAGCGGCAGATTGGCAATCTGCCGAATGCGGGCCGCAAACGCCGCGTACCGCTCGACCACGTCGGCCGAGAGCGGCGTGGCCTGCTGCCAGAGGTCATCGAACGCGGTTTTGAGTTCCAGGTCGATCGGTGCGGTGGCGGCGTCGATCAGGAGGTTCCACTCGACGCCTGAGACCAAGGCCGCTCGCGAGAGGTTGCTCGACCCCACGACCACGATCCCGCCCGACGAATCCGCGATCCGCCACGCCTTCGGATGAAACGAATCGGGCGACCCGCGGAGCTTCTCCATCTCCGCGAGCCGGGCCTCGAACGCCCCGCCGGCGAGGTCCATCCACCCCAGCAACCGCCTCAACGCCTCGGGCGACGTGATGCCGAGGTAATCGCCCACGAGCAGCCGCACACGGGCCCCGGCGGCGATCGCACTAAAGAGCCCCGCGCGGATGACATCGAGTCCCGAGGGCTGCACGAACGACGCGAGCAGCTCGATCTCGCTCGCCCCCGGGAGCCGCTCGGCGAGCCGCGGCCAGAGCGGCCGATCGGGCCCGGTGGTGAGAAAAAGGTGCCTGCCACCATTTTCACGCAACGCACTGCCACTCCCATCGACCTGACGAAAATGGTGGCTGGCACCTTTTTCGGGCGTCGCTCCCGCCAAATAGTTCCCCTTCCCCGGAATCACATGCCGCACGCCGCCGCGGGGATCGCCCATATCGCCGGCATACCGCGGGATCACGTGCACATGCACATGCGGCACGGTCTGACCCGCGGCGGCCCCAGAATTGAACCCGACGTTGTATCCATCGGGCTTGGGCTCAAGCCGCTCATCGAGCAAGGCCTTCACCTCGCTGACCAGGTCCATGAGAGCCCGCTGCTCTTCTGCCGTGCACTCGAAGAACGTCGGCACGACCCGCCGCGTAATCACAAGCACGTGCCCAGGCGACACGGGGAACGAGTCAAAGATCACGAAGCAGAGGTCATTCGCGCATACCCACTCCACCTCGGGGACTTCCAGAAACGGCGAGGGGGCGGCCGATGTCATGCCCGGCAGTGTACGACCCGGAAGGACAACCTTGGTCCGGGGTAGCGTCGTTCGGTGAGCGCACACCACCGCCATACCTTTTGCGGTGCGTGCTGGCCAGATGCCGAACTGATCAGCGGCTCTTCGTGAGCCGCCGTCGAGCGCGTTTGACCGCCTGAGCGTCTGCCCTGGCCTGTCGCTCCTCGACCCGGTAAAGCCGAACGGCCTCGGGGTGAGACTGCTTCCACCTGTCCGGCCGGAGTGCTTCGTACTCGGTGTCA
>VGYR01000418.1 GCA_016872925.1 Planctomycetota bacterium | reverse complement strand
GTGCGACCGGGGCTTCGCCTGAGTATCGCAGCAGCCCCCCGTGGCGTGACCGTCGCCCGCATGCCCGCCGGTACCGGCGTCGCGTTGCTTGCCGACATTCCCGATCGCGAGTGCCGTGACGGCTTATGCGAAGAGGGGCCGGGCACAGTATCGCAGCAGGTGCTCCAAGCTCTGAAAATAGCTCGGCACGTCGCGGTCGATGAGTGCGATCCGCACACTGGCATCGACTGAAAAACTGCTGTTCTCCCACGTGAGCATGTCGGCGGCGGCCGCGGCGTCGAGCAGGCGCTGCATGCGGAGCCACCGGATCACGCGGCGGCGGACCCGCTCGGTGAGCGCGGCTAGATCGGCCTAGTTGATCGGTCGGGCCGGCAGGAACGCCGGCGGGGTGTCGCACCGCGCGGTGTCGGCAGGCGGCACGAAGACGCCTTCGGTTGCGCATACGTGCAGGTGCACGTGGTGGTTGAGCGCCGAGCCGAAGCGATGCAGGAAGGACACGGCGCCGTGGGTGGGCGGCTGCGGGGCCGCTGGCGTCACTCGTCACGCCTGCGACAGCGCCCAGCAGCCGCTCGATCTCCTCAAGGAAGATTCTCGTCAGAGCGGCGACGGCCGCAGGCGGATCGGCGAGAAAACCCCGTAATCTCTTCGGCACGGAGATCACCCACAGTCGCACGGGCACCGGTGGAATCACGTGATCGACAAGGTGCGCGGCGGTCTGCGCCAGCCACGACCTCGACTACAGCCCGCAGTTCGCCTTCGGCGAGTACTGGCCGCAGGTCGCCCACGGCGACTCGGTGGACGACTCCGCCAAGCCCGCCGCCGCGGCGCCGTAGCGCGAGGGCAGGACGCCACCGCAGGAAGCCGCAATCGCGTGAGCGATGCGGGCTGAATCGCCGTGACGCTTTCAGGAAGCCGCAATCGCGTGAGCGATGCGGGCTGCCCTACTCAGCCGCGTGGCGTGTCGGCAAGCCGGTAGCTCGTGCTGCGACCGCCGACAGCAGTTCGCGTGAGGATACCCCGGGCGACGAGGTCGTGGATGTCGCGAAGCGACGTGTCGGTGGAGCACTTTGCGAGCTTCGCGTATTTGGAAGAGTTGAGCCCGCCCTCGAAGCCGTCGAGGAGCCTGTTCACCACGGTCCGGCGGCGGTCGTTCACGGGGTAGCCGGCCAAAAGCGTCCGCCAAACGTCGGCTTTGCGAAGCACGGCGGCCACCAGCGAGTCGGCTCGGTCCACGGCTCGCCCGAGGCAGCCGAGAAACCAGGTCATCCACCGGGTGATGTCGAGGTCGCCGCGTTGGCATCGTTCGAGCACGCGGTAGTAGTCGGACCGCTCCACTTCGATCTGGGTCGACATGCTGACGAACCGCTGCGCGGAGCGATCGGCCCGGGCGAGCATCAGGTCGGCCAGGGCGCGTGCGATCCGGCCGTTGCCATCCTCGAATGGGTGGATGGTGACGAACCAGAAGTGCGCGAGCGCCGATCGCAGCACCGGATCGATGGTCGGCTCCGCGTTGCACCATTCAAGGAATCGCTCCATCGCGCTCGGCAATCGCTTCGCGGCGGGAGCCTCGAAGTGCACCCGCTCCCGTCCAATCGGTCCCGACACCACCTGCATCGGCCTGGCTTCGGGCGGCCGCCAGGTGCCGACGGCGATGGGCCGCGTGCCGCTGTAGCCCACCGGAAACAGCGCGGCGTGCCAGCCGCAGAGCCGCTCCGCGGAGATCGGCGCGGCGGCATTCGTGGTTGCGTCGAGCGTGACTTCGACGATGCCTTCGACGTCGCGGTTTGTGCGGCGGATGCCCCCTTCCGGCAGCCCGAGCCGTCGGGCGATCGACGAACGGACATCGTCCGCGTCGAGCTGGTGGCCCTCGATCGCGGACGTTTGCACCACGTCGCTCGTCAGAATTCGCAGCGAGGCCTCGGCCTGCAGTTCGAAGCCCAGCGACTGCATCCTCCCCAGCAGACACCCGTGGCGATGCCGGACATCGGCGAGCGTGGGCAGCACCTCGTCGGCCTGCCAGTGAAAGGCAAGCCAGGCCTTGTTTTCATGGATGAATCGCATCATCGCCGCATCGCGTGCGAAGATTATAGCCTCGGTTCACCGCAGCGGCCGAAAGGGCCCGGGGCAGGGCAGCCGGAGCGCTTACGCGGTGACGCTTCCGGGCAGCCGGTGCGCGGCATCCGCCTGCAAGAAGCCGCAAGCGCGTGAGCGATGCGGGCTGCCCCGCTGGTTGGCTCGGGGCCGCCCGTCCCCCTCGCGACGGCGAGCGTCTTTCGTCTGACCGGGGATTACAGCCTCGCGAAACGCACCTTCTTGACCGAGGTGGTGGCTGTCGAGGCGTCGGTCGCCGCGAGCGAGAGGAACGCGGCCTCGGTTGGCGAGAGTGTCGAGGGGATTCCTGCCGCCGACGCGGAGGGGCTTGCGGCGGGAATGTAGGCGCCTGCATCCACGAGGCCGCTGGCGATTAGCCCCGTCGCATCGAGGATGTCGACGATGCCGTCGTAGTTGAAGTCGCCGTCGACCCACCCCGAGCTATTGTCAAGAGTTGTGTTCAGAGGTCCTGAATCAGGCGGCGTTCTGCAGGACACCGTCGGTGAAGATTCTTTCTTCGAGAACAAGAACGATCTGGTGATGCGCGTTGAGTCGTCGCCAGCGTCGGCTGGCTGACTCAGCGAGCTTGAACATCATGGTGAGGCTGGCCTTCCTCGAGCCGCTGCCCTT
>VGYR01000417.1 GCA_016872925.1 Planctomycetota bacterium | reverse complement strand
CGTCGTAAAACTGACCACCAGAAAAGCGTTCGGCTTTCGGACCGCGAAAGGCATTGAAATCGCGTTGTTTCATGTCCTTGGCAAACTACCGGAGCCAGAATCAACCCACAGATTCTGCTGAGGAGGCTTTTTTCAAGCGTCAATAACACGGCGAAGCCCGTGCATCTTGTTGAGAAGGTTTCGCGCCATCGCCTTCACATCCTTGACGTTTTGATGTGCTGCACCGAACAACGACTCCAGGGTTCGTGCTGCTTTGTCAATAAGCTTGAGTCCGTCCTCATGCTTGCCCTGATCGAATCGCAGTTGTCCGAGGCAAACAAGCGTTGTCAGGTACTCGGGGGCCTTTGGGCCAACAAGCCGTTGATGAATCTCCAGCGCCCTCTTCAGGAGATCCTCAGCCCGCTTGAATTCCCGGCGGCGTTGGACCGCGGTGGCGAGATTCGTCATGCAACGTGCCGTCTCCGAAGAGTCCTCGCTGTGGATGGCACGGCAGGCGTCAAGCGCTTGTTCGTACGATTTGAGACTTTTCTCAAACTTGCTCCGCTTCCGGAGGGCATCTGCGAGGTGCGTGAGGGCGGTGACGAGTTCGGGCACACGCCGGCCAGCCTCCGCGCAGACTTTCACCGCATTCGAGGAATACGCTTCAGCCTCGTCGAACAAGTCCTGCCGGAGGTAGAGCGATGCAAAGCAGTTGTAAATTGCTGCCAGGGCCGGATCCTTGGGTCCCAGGCTCTCCTTGCTACTGTCCAAGGCGTTCTGATAGTGGCCCTTTGCCAATTCATAGTTGCCCTGGCTCTCGTGCCAGCGTCCGAGTTTCATCATTGCCCGAATGGTCTCCGGGTGTTGTTCTCCGCGCTGGCGGCGATTGATGTCCAAAGCGCGATCGGTCAAGGTTTTTGCGGTGGTGTATTCTCCGCGTAGCATGCAAACGGACGCGTGGTTGAGGCATGCGATCGCCGTGAGTGAATGGTTGGGCCCATGATTCTGCTCCATGCTGTGCAGCGAACGATTGGCCCGCTCCGCGGCTTCGGCGTGTTTTCCGATGGCCACAAGTCGCTCGAGCTGCTCACCCTCTGCCTTGAGGTCGGCTTCCTGCTTCGCTGTCTCGTGAAGCCTCCTCAGCAGAATCTGTGGGTGAACACGGGCTCGGGTAATCGGCCGAGCACGTGAAAGAGGGCGATTTCGATGCCCTGCGGCGTTCGGAAGCCGAACGCTTTTCTGGTGGTCAGTTTCGCCTTGCCGTTGAATCCCTCGACGACGCCCGACGAGATCGTGCCGCGGGCCCGGAACCAGTTGACGATCAGATGCCGATGACGCCGCAGGCTCCTGGCGATCTTCTTCATCGGGCCGATCCGGCTGCGCATGGTGCGGGTGCACCAGGCATCGAGGAACCTCATCGCCCCTTCCGGGCTCGTGTACTCCCAGAACCGCTGGAAGTCCTCGCGGAGCAGATGAGCCCGGACGCTCCTGAGGTTGTACTGCAGGAGTTCCTTGAGCCTGACTTCCTGATGCTCCGTGAGGTTCTCCGGCCGCTTGAGCAGGCACCACCGGGCTTTCGTGAGGATCGGCTCGTAGCCGTCACGCCGCAGCTGGGCGACTTCCGCTCGTCTGACCTCGTCGAGGGCCATGTTCATGTTCCGCATGATGTGGAAGCGGTCGAGCACGTGAAGGGCGGCCGGGATCTGCTCCGCGATCACTTTGAGATAAGGCTTCCACATGTCGCTGCAGACGAAGCGGATGCCAGCCCGGACCTCGGCAGTGATCGAGGAGAAGAAGCCCCGCAGGCTCTGCTCGGTCCGCTCCTGGGCCACCCAGAGCAGCCGCTTCGCCCCATCGATCTGGTAGACGAGCGTGAGGGTGCTCTGGGCGTCGCTGGCTTCCCCGACGATCATCACGGGGGAGCCAGCCAGCATCACCCGTAGGCCCGCCCGAATGAGTTCCTTGGGGTGGGCGACGAGAAGCGAAATTGAGGAGGGCATGAACAGGCAGGCGGGGGTAGAGGCGGAGGAAGGATAGCCCGGTCAATGGCACCTCCGCACCGGTCTTCGGGCTGATGAGCGACTCGTGAGCCTCGGGAGGAGCGGCCCGGGCGTCCAGAGCGGGTTTCTCGAAGCGCCTCGCACCCGCTTCGGTGGCGTGTTTCTGGCGGCTGCGCAGACCGCGTCCCAGTCGGCCGTTCCCCGGGGCTTCGACGCCTCGCGTCCGACGCCGGTCAGAGGCTGTGGATGTCGATCACGGGCAGGTTGTCGGGCGAGGCTTGAAAGACTTCGCGGTCGTCGTGGGCCTGCACGAGTTCGTCCCAGTCGGTCGGAGGGCCCCGCGCGGCTGCGATTGGAGGCGGTTCGAGCGGTTCGCCCAAATGTGTGAGGATCTTCCGGATCGGCCCCGGCTCCGTGATAAAGGCAACGAGCCGGATGTCGCCGCCGCAGGCTGGGCACTCCAGCGGAAACTCCTCGCCCACCCGGGCCACGAGTTTCGCCCAGGCAATCCGCGAGGTGTCGTGCGAGCGGGGCTTCGCCTGAGTATCGCAGCAGCCCGTGGCATGCGCCTGGCCCGCATGCCCAGCCTCGCTCCGCTTGCCAATATTCCCAATCGCGAGCGCCGTGACGGCCCGTCTCAGCTTGTGATGTGGCGCAAACACCCCGTGATAGCGATGCCGGTGCTTCCGCGGCGGTGGGACGAGATCGGCCAAGCGATCGAGAAACTCAAACGGCGAGAGCTCGACGACGCCGTTGGCCCCCGGCCG
>VGYR01000416.1 GCA_016872925.1 Planctomycetota bacterium | reverse complement strand
CGGGAAGACTCCGCCAACGCCGCGCAGCGTGTCGCCTCTGGTTGACAGTCTGCTGCCGTGCGGCCTAACGACATCGTCCATGCAAGTGAACGAACGCGGCCGCGTGCTCTGGATCCTCAACCACACGACGCTCATGGAGTGGGAAGTTCCCATGCTCCTGGCCGAGGGTTTTGAGGTGTTCGTCCCGAAGGTGCTTCCTGTCGGGCCGAACGGCCGCACCGCGACGGTGACCGATTGCTACGACTCGTCGCTCACGATTCCCCCCGACGATCTTGCATATCTCAATACCGTCAACTTCTACGACAAGCCGATATGCCGCCGCGCCGCCGAAACGATCAATTGTCACTTCGACGTCGCCATCGCCGCCTCGATCTACCCTGGGCTGTACTATTTGATGCGCTGCTTCGACGGGAAGATCTTCATGCGGGCCTTTGGCCACGCTGGAGATTTTGATTACGAATCGGCGACAGCCACGATTCCCTTCGAGACGCTCGATCCGACGTCCTACACGTCGGCAACGTCCTGGCCCGGCCGTCTTCTAGGCAAACTCCGCAACCGGCTGCCAATCGCCGACAAGCCCACCTATCGCAACATCGTGATGGACGAGATGACGCGAATTCGCGGTCGAGTTTATCTCGCCGCCGCCTACGAGCAGATCATCGATCACGAGAGGCCGTTCTTGAAGCGACGGTCTGTCTTCATGCCGCTAGCCCTGCCGGACTCGCTCCTGAAGGCCAACGAAACCTGGACCGGGGGCGAGGATCGGATCCTGTTCGTCTGCCCAAACATCGACCAGATCGACTACTACCGGCGGATCTACCTGCGGTTCCGCGACGAACTCGGGAGCTTTCCCTACTGGGTCGCAGGCCGTCAGGATCTTGCGGGCGTCGACGCCCCGCTGTCGACGCAGGATGAAAACATCCTCGGATACATTGCCCGGGAACCGCTCGACGAACTGCTGCGGCGCTGCTTCTGTATGTTTTATCACTCTCAGGAGCCGAGGCACTTGCACTACCATCCCCTCGAGGCGATCGCGACAGGCATGCCGCTTGTGTACATGGCCGGTGGGTTGCTCGAGCCCCTCGGCGGCCCTGATCAGCCGGGCATGTGCCGAAGCTCCGACGAGGCGCGCGAAAAGATCGCGCGGCTGCGAGACGGCGATACTGCCCTTCGAGAGGCGATTCGCTCGCACCAAAAAGCCATCCTTGACCACTTCGAACCCGAGCGCTGCAGCCGCACCTGGCGTGAGAACTTCCTTCCGCTAGTGAAGGGGGGCAGTCGATGAGGGTTCTCGTCTGGCAGCCCGTCTACGTCCTCGGCGGCGGGCTCCATGTGCTTCGTCAGATGGTCGAGGCATTCAGCCGCCAACCCGCCATCGACTCGGTCACGCTGGCCGTCAACCGGAAGTATGCCGCCTCGGCTCTCGAGCCGCTCGCCATCTGCCGGCATCTCAAGATCGTTCGCATCGATGCTGGTGCCCCGCTCTGGCCGCATGCCGACCACAATGATGTGGCCTACGTTCCCTGGCCCCACGGCACGCCCCACCATGCGGCCCCGATCCCCAAGGTATGCGTGTATCAAGACACGATCCTGCTCGACGCGATCGGGAGCCATGCCACGCGAGAATTTCTTGAGGGCATGGCCCGCGGACTCAAAGAGACGATCGAGTTTTACGATCAGATGATCGTGACCTCGAACTACACCCGGCGGCGGGTCCTGGAGACGGTCGGGAGTTTCTTTGCCGATCGCGTCAGCGTGCTTCCCCTCATGGCCACCGAGCCAACCGGCACGGCAGCGCCAGTTTCGGCCGCCGGAAAAGCGAAATTCCCTTGGGGCGTGCGACCTCCGTTTTTTGTCTACCCGGGCAACGTCTCGGAGCATAAAAACCAAGTGACGCTCCTCCAGGCGCTCTCCCGCCGCCGTCGCCGTGACGTGCCTGTCGTGTTCTGCGGCTACGGCACCGAGCAGATCGGCGCGGCAGGCCTCGCCGAGCAGCCGCATGTCAACCGGATCAACCGTCTGATTCGTGACCGTGGCCTAGTGGCAGGCAAGGATTTCGTGAGCCTTGGCTACGTAGACGACGCCACGGCATCGACGTTGCTCCACGCTGCGGCGGCCCTCGTGATGCCGACTCGCGCCGAGGGCATGGGCCTTCCAATCCACGAAGCGATCGATGCAGGGGTGCCGGTGATCTGCTCAGACATCGAGGTGCTTCGCGAACACTACGACGGCCGTTCCGACGCCATTCGCTGGGTCGATCCGGAGTGCCCGTCCGAGATCGCGGCCGCTCTCGACGAGGTGGCAGATCATGCAGATGAGCTTCGATCCGTGGCGGCAGCCAACCGTGGCTGCGATCGGACATGGGACGACATCGCGACCGCGACCGTCGCTGTCTTTCGGCATGCGATCGACGGCTTTACAGCCGCGCCCCAAGGATCGGCGCCGCACCAAGCATCGTCACCGCCGCCCGCGGTCCGCCGTCGCTGGTACGGAAGTGGAAAATTCCGTGGCCCAAGACGATTCTTCAAAAAGATCGGATTTCTGCGAAGGATAGCCCGGTCAATGGCACGTCCGTAACGGTTTTCGGGCTGATGAGCGACTCATGAGCCTCGGGGGGAACGGCCTTGGCGTCCGGAAGCGGTTTCCCTAAACGCCGAAACGCCGCTCACGCCCTGCTGCGATGGCGATTTTCTCGCCTCGGCGCAGACCGTCTCCCGGGTCGCCCGTCCTGGGCTGTGGTTTGACCTCGCGCCCGGCAGGACTCAGAGGCTGTGGATGTCGATCACCTGCAGCTCGTCGGGCGACGCCTGGAAGAC
>VGYR01000415.1 GCA_016872925.1 Planctomycetota bacterium | reverse complement strand
ACGCGGGACGACCAGCCTCTCCTGCGTTCCTTCTTCAAGACTTCGAAACTACCCCTGCAATCCGTAAGCCGCTTTTTCAAAGCTCAATAAGATGCGATTGCCCTGGGGCTGTGAGACGGAGGATCTGCCGGCCTTCGTCGTGATGACGTCGAGCGACAAGGACAAGACGTGCGGGCAGTTGTTCTTCGACTCCTACTGGGGGAGCGGCTTCCTGCCCAGCCGGTTCCAGGGAGTCAAGTTCCGCAACTCGGGCGAGCCGGTGCCCTACCTCGCCAATCCCGCCGGGGTCAGCCGCGCGGCCCGGCGGGCGCTGCTCGACGACCTCGCCGCGATGAACGCCAAGCACTTCGCGGACTACGGAGATCCCGAGATCGACACGCGGATCGCCCAGTACGAGATGGCCTTCCGGATGCAGGCCAGCGTGCCGGACCTCGTCGACTTCACGGCCGAGCCCGCCCACGTTCTCGACCGGTATGGGCCCGACGTGAACACGAAGGGCACGTTCGCCTACAACTGCCTCGTCGCCCGGAGGCTCCTGGAGCGGGGCACGCGGTTCGTGCAGCTGATGCACGCCGGCTGGGACCAGCACCAGAACCTGTTCACGCAGCTCGAGGAGCAGTGCCGCGACACCGACGGGCCGTCCGCGGCGCTGATCCAGGATCTCAAGGATCGCGGGATGCTCGACGACACGCTCGTGATCTGGGGGGGCGAGTTCGGCCGCACGCCGTTCGGCCAGGGAGATCCCCAGAACCCGAAGGGCCGCGATCACTTCGGGAGGGCGTTTTCGTGGCTGCTCGCCGGAGGCGGGGTGAAGCCCGGGCACGTCTACGGGTCGACCGACGACTACGCCTGGAACATCACCGCCGATCCGGTGCACGTGCACGACATGCAGGCCACGATCATGCACCTCGTGGGCATCGACCACACGCGGCTCACCTTCCGCTACCAGGGGCGGCAGTTCCGGCTCACCGACGTGCACGGGCACGTGGTGCCGGGCCTCCTCGGCTGACGCCCGGGCTCGCCGGGCACCGCGGCGCCGCCGAGGGGATGGTCATTCCTCGCCCGGCGGGCATAATCGGCGTCGCCGTTCGCTCCATCCACCCCGGAACCCGCCCGCCATGCCGCTGCTCGTCGTCGGAAGCGTCGCCCTCGACTGCGTCGAGACCCCCACCGCCAGCCGCGACGACGTGCTCGGCGGCTCGGCCGTGTTCTTCTCGTACGCGGCCAGCTTCTTCTCGCCGGTCAAGATGATCGGCACCGTCGGCGATGACTGGCCGAGCGAGCACACGAGATTCCTGGAGGCCCGCGGCATCGACACCTCGGGCATCGAGACGATCCCCGGCGGCAAGACGTTTCGCTGGCGGGGCCGGTACCTGCCCAACATGAACGACCGCGAGACGCTCGAGGTGCACCTCAACGTGTTCGGGGAGTTCAAGCCGAAGCTGCACGTCAGCCACCGCGACAGCAAGTTCGTGTTCCTCGGCAACGCGTCGCCCGTCACGCAGCTCTCGGTGCTCGACCAGGTGCCCGACGCCAAGCTGACCGTGGCCGACACGATGGATCTCTGGATCAACATCCAGCGCGACGAGCTCGAGGCGCTCCTCAAGCGGATCGACGGCCTGGTGCTCAACGACTCGGAGGCCAAGCTGCTCGCCGAGGACGAAAACCTCGTGCGGGCGGGCCACGCCGTGCGGAACATGGGGCCGAAGTTCGTGGTCATCAAGAAGGGTGAGCACGGGGCGATGTTCTTCAGCGAGCACGAGATGTACGTGCTGCCCGCGTATCCCACCCCGCAGGTGCTCGACCCGACCGGCGCGGGCGACTCGTTCGCCGGCGGCATGATGGGCCACCTGGCGAGCAAGGATCGCTACGATCCGCAGTCGCTGAAGGAAGCCCTCGCCTACGGCGTGGTGACGGCGAGCTACACGGTGGAGGACTTCAGCCTCGACCGGCTGGCGAGCATCGACCGCGGCGACCTCGACCGGCGCGTGGCGGAGTACCGGCAGATGCTGACGTTTTAGCCTCACGGCTGCCGGGGCATCCATGCCCCCGGCAGCCTTGGCCCGGCGAGGGCGAAGCCGAGGTTCGCCTTGCCGGGCCCGCTCGCCCTCCGGGCTCGCGTCACGCGAAACACGGGCATTTGGGAGGAGCGCGGGTTTTCAACCCGCGGCGCGGTCGGCACGGGTTGAAAAACCCGTGCTCCTCCGGACTCGGAACACGCGTGTCAAGGGAGGAGCGCGGGTTTTCAACCCGCGGTGTGGTCGGAACGGGTTGAGGGTACGCTTTCTACGACATGGCACAAGCGAACGGGGGGAAAAAGCGAACGGCAGGGCAGGGGGGCTGGGAGCCGCTCCTGGCCCTGCTGCGGAAGTTTCGCGACGACCGGGACTGGAGCCAGTTTCACAATCCCAAGGACCTCGCCGCCGCGATTGCCATCGAAGCGGGTGAACTCCAGGAGCATTTCCTCTGGAAGACGAAGGAGCAGGTGACGGGGGACCTCTCCAGCCCTGCCCGGCGGCAGGCCGTCGTGGATGAGGTGGCCGACGTCCTGATCTGCACGCTCCTCCTGGCCGACTGCCTCGGCATCGACATCGACGCCGCGGTGCGGACGAAGACCGCCGCCAACGCGAAGAAGTATCCGGTCAGCCGGGCCCGGGGCACGGCCCGGAAGTACACCGAACTCCGCCGGGACAACCGCCGCTAGTGTAGTGTCTCCGAAATAACGCAACTTATTGCTGTCAGTGCCGTTGAATCCTCAACTCATGGAGGATTCCGTCATGCGTGTTGCCAAGCCAGTTGTTCTGACGGTTGAGCAGCGAGCGACGC
>VGYR01000414.1 GCA_016872925.1 Planctomycetota bacterium | reverse complement strand
TCGAAGAAGCCGACATCGAGCCGCCGCCCGGCCAGCGCCGCCAGCGGCTCATCGGCGAGCCGGTCGATCGCGCGGAGCATGGCCTGCTGGCTGGCGGCGTCGCGGGCCACGTCGAGATCGAGGGCGTCCTTGCTCGTGAGAAACGCCTCGATCGTCCAGTCGCGGCCGTTCCGCTGGTGCCACACCTTCCCGCGGTATTGGAGTTCGACGAGCGGTTGGTGGAGAACGGGGCAGTCGGCCCCAGCCCGGAGGTCCTGCCGCGCCACGCCCGGTAGGTAGAGGATCGGCACGGTGCCCGCGGGCGGCGAGTGGTCGGCAAGCGTTCGGGCGACGGCGCAGACCAGCCAGATCGCCGGGCCGATATGGTCGTCGGGCGCGAACGTGCCGAGTTCGTAGAGGTGTGGCACGCGGCTCCGCAGCAGCGCCACGAGGCTCTTCCACTGGCCTTCGGCGTCGGTCCAGAGGATGGCGGCCGGCGGCACCTCGCCGTCGGGCGTGGAGACGAGCCGCGTGAGCGATACGAGCACGGCTTCGGCGAGCGTGCCGGCGCCCGTCTTGGCGGAGGCGTTGGTGGTGATGGTGGCGGAGGTCATTTCCGGGCGGCCTCCTTGGCCTTGCGGGTGTAGTGGAGGTCGTTGTGGCGGTTGCCGTCGAACTCCTTGCCGCCCGTGAAATCCTGGGTGGTGCCGTCCCACGTCCAGAACCACGGGAACTGGGCCTTCGGCCGGTCGGGCTCCGTGCCGCGGTCCTTCTTCCACTCGATGCCCGGCGCCGCGCGGAGGATGCACGCCTTCTTGGCTTTGGCACCGAGCGGGCGGGCGGTCATGAACGGGCGGATGTTGAGCCGGACGCCGTCGTTGATGTCGGGATCCCAGCCGATGGGCTGTTCGGCGAGCGGCTTCCAGCGGACGAAGATGTCGAACGGGGGCTCGCCCTCGATGATCTTCGCGAGCTGCTCTTGGAGGTGGACGGCGGCGGCCACGCGGGCGTCGGCACCTTCCGCACCGGCCGCCTGCTGCGCCTTCTGTCGCGTGATCCAGTCGCCGAGGTACTCGTAGGCGATCTTTTCGAGCGTGCGGCGACCTTCGCCTTCGGGCCCGGCGAGACGGTGGTAGTTCACGAGGCAGTTGAAGCCGTCTCGGAGGCCGTCCCAGATGTGCCAGACGAACGGACGCTGGTGGAAGAGCTTCAGGTGCTGCGCAAAGAAGGAGTCGCGAAGCCAGTCGTCCAGCGTTTCGCCCGCCGCATCCACGTCGGCGAGGAGCTTGTCGCGGAGGTCGGCAGACCAGTCGGGGCCGTAGGCGTCGGCGAGAAGCGAAAGGAGTCGGTCGGCCGCCGTCGGCTCGCCGCGGACGCTGGACAGGCAGACGATTCCATCGGCGTCGGCGTGGGGCTCCAAGCCATCGGGGCCGAGCGCCGGGCAGTCAGGGAATTCGGAGCCGGTCTGCCGCGGCCACCGATAGCCGACGAGGCGGGCGACGGCGACGTGAAGCGGACTGTCTGAGTCCTTGGGGTGGCCGTTGAAGAGCCACTGGGTGGGGTCGGAGGAGTGGGGAGCGGGTAGGCCACGCGGATGAATCTTGGCGGCTATCGACGACCATTCATCAATGTTCAGCGATACACGCAGTACGCTACCGATTGTCACAGCGAGCCGTGAATCGAGTGCCTGAAGATCCGTCGTGAACTGGCCACTCGATGCGTACTCCCACAAAGCGGGAACGTGGGCTGGATCACTCGGGACGATCACCCCCGCCGACTGAGAGTAAATCTCTCCCGTGTAGAGAGTGATCTTCGGCAGACCAACAAGATTTACGGCTATGCCTGCCTTCCCCCAGTTGGGCTTTCCACTTCTCCACTGCTGCGCCTTGTGGTTCAGGTCACGAACTTGCTCAGCGAGTGCTGCCATTCGCCCCTCGCCGCGTTCCCATAGCACTATCTGGTTGCGGCCCTCGTACATCGCAGTTCTTTCCGGTGGTGTTTGGTAGGGTTCCCACACATCACCAAAGCACGCCACCTCCCAAAAAGTCCTGTTGAACGAAGGATTGTCCCCGACGGCCTGACCGTGCAGAGCGGAGGCGATCTCAGCGATCGAACTTCCGCCGACAATCGTTTGGCCGATGACCCGTGAGTCCGGATTTGATGACTGACTGGCTTGGGAAATATTGGTGAGGCAGTCGGGGGAGCCCCCCTTCAACAAGGCTGCCTTTTCATCCGCATAGATCGCCTGCTTTCCGCGCGGCGCAGACACATCACAGTAGCCTAATACCTGTTTCTCGTTCGGTAAGCGGCAGGTGATGACCACCATGGCGGCGAAGGCTCCTGCCGCTGCCGGACTGTCAAACGCATGCTCGCCCAACCTTGCGACAAGATTCCACTCGGTGCGGGTGAGTAGATGCTTTCTGAGGTCCGTGTAGCTCGTCACAAACAGCCAGTTTTGCGGTGTGACGAGGGTGGTGGCCCCATGCGGCGAGAGTGATTCAATCGCACGTAGCACAAAAGCTGTCGCCAAATCGGCCGCACCCGCCGAATAGTGCGATTCAAGGTGTTTCTTCAAGGTGTCGTCTTGTTTTCCTGTCCCCAGATACGGCACGTTCGTCGCCACAAGCGTGAACCGCCGCCCGAGAATCTCTGCCGCCTTCGCCACGCCGCGAGCCGTCACCGCCATCTCGTGCTCGGCGTCGTCGCTGCCCTCATTGGCGAGCGCCTTCTCCAGGATCGGCTGCAACTCGGTGAATGACGCCTCGAACGCCGCGTAGCCTTCGGCCCGCGGGTTGATGAGGCTGCCGAGCACTGGGGCGTCCTTGAACAGCCCGTGGAGCCGCCGCATGC
>VGYR01000413.1 GCA_016872925.1 Planctomycetota bacterium | reverse complement strand
GCTGGCGGGTCACGGCCGCTGGCCAGTCGGTCCTTGGGGCGTGTGTCAGACTGCATTACCACGGCCTGGCAACCGCCATCTGAAAGATGCGCGCAGACGACGTGCGTGTGACGGAGTAAGAATCTAACGGTCATGACGGTGTCCGTGTTCAGCGTGCCCCTGAAGGGCAGCGGTTGGATGCTCTCCCTCTGCACGCTGCTGTACGTGACCGCCACCACCGCGTTCGGTCTGCTCGTGGCGTCCTTCACCCGCAGCCAGGTGGCGGCGGTGTTCGCCACGGCCATCCTCACGATGCTGCCCACCACGCAGTTCTCCGGGCTGCTCCAGCCGGTCTCCACGCTCGAGGGCAACGCGCGCGTGGTGGGCACGCTCTGGCCCACCACCTACTTCATGCACGCCAGCGTCGGCGCCTTCACCAAGGGGCTCGACGCCCGGCTGCTCGTGCCCGACGCCCTGGCGCTCGCCGCCTTCGTGCCGGTGCTGCTCGCGGCGGCGGTGCTGCTCCTCCATCGGCAGGAGGCCTGACGTGCCCTCCCTGTCCAGCGTCTTCTGGCTCGGCGTCAAGGAGCTTCGCAGCCTGCGCAGCGACATCGTGATGATCGCGCTGGTCGCCTACGCCTTCACGATGTCGATCTACACGCAGGCCCGCGGCACCTCGTCGGAGGTCAACAATGCCTCCATCGCCTTCGTCGACGAGGATCGCTCGCAGCTCTCGCTGCACCTGGCCTCCTGTTTCTATCCGCCCCGCTTCAAGCAGCCGGGCACGCTGGCCGCCCGCGACATCGATCGAGCGATGGACGAGGGGCGGTTCATGTTCGTGGTCGTCGTCCCGCCGCGCTTCGAGGCCGACCTCCGAGCCGGTCGCCGCACGGAGATCCAGGTCGACGTCGATGCCACCGCCATGTACCAGGCGAGCAACGGGGCCTCCTACATCCAGCGGATCTTGACCGACGAGATGAGCCGCTACCTGCGGCGATCGGATGAGAAGTTCCGCCCTCCGCTGCGGCTGGTGGTTCGCAAGGCGTTCAACCCAAACGGCGACACGACCTGGTTCAACGGCATCGTGGCGATCATCAACCAGATCTCGCTGCTGACGGTGATCCTCACCGGAGCGGCCTTGATCCGCGAGCGGGAGCACGGCACGCTCGAGCACCTGATGGTGATGCCGCTCACGGCCCTGGAGATCGCCCTGGCGAAGGTCTGGGCCAACGGCCTTGTGATCCTGGTCGCCGCCACCATCTCGCTGGTGGTGGTGGTTCAGGGCGTGCTCCGGGTGCCCGTGGCGGGGTCCGTGCCGCTGTTTCTCGTCGGCATGGCCGTCTACCTGTTTTTCGCGACGGCCCTGGGCATCTTCCTCGGCACGATCGCCCGCACGATGGCGCAGTTCGCGCTGTTGATCATCCTCCTGATCTTCACGCTGCAGATGCTGTCCGGCGGCAGCACGCCGGTCGAGAGCCAGCCCGAGTGGCTGCAGCGGCTGACGCTCGTGCTCCCGTCCCGGCACTTCGTGGCGTTCGCCCAGGCGATCATCTTCCGGGGGGCGGGCCTGGAGACCGTCTGGCCACAGTTTGCGGCGGTGGCCGGCATCGGACTGGCCTTCTTCGTCTACGCGATCAGCCGGTTTCGCGAGTCCATCGCAGCGAGCCGGTGAGGAGGCGTTCGGGCAGGTCACGCGGGTGCCGTTCGGATCAGCGCGGTCCGGCGGCACCCTGGGCCGGTACGATGCCGCAGCGTCGAGTTGACGCCGTCGCCCCGCCGCCGGTCGCAACCCTCGAGCGCATCCATGACCGCCTCCGGACTTCCCGAGTGCCTCACCGTGTGCCTCACGGCGGTGTCAGTAGGGATGCTGCACACGCTGCTCGGCCCCGATCACTACCTCCCCTTCGTGGCGATGTCACGGGCAGGCGACTGGCCCATCCGCAAGACGCTCAGGGTCACGGCTGCGTGCGGCCTCGCTCACGTCATGGGATCGGTGGTGATTGGACTGGTCGGGCTCGCCCTCGGGCTTGCTGCCATGCGGCTTGCGACGCTCGAGGCCCTCCGCGGCGACGTGGCGGCCTGGCTGATGATCGGCTTCGGAGTGGCGTATCTGACGTGGGGCCTGGTACGAATCGGAAGGTCACACGGCTTCCACGAACACGTCCATGCCCGGGGCCGTGCAGGGCCTGCCTGGTCGCCGTGGCTCTTGTTTCTCGTCTTCGCCTTCGGCCCCTGCGAGCCCTTGATTCCACTGCTGATGTATCCCGCGGTGCAGTCGAGTTGGTCGGTTGTCGCCGCCGCCGTAGTGAGTTTCACCGCCGAAACGCTCGTGACGATGTGTGCCGCGGTCGTCGCTCTCGGACGCGGCGCGTCGTTGCTGCCCATGCAAGCCATGCATCATTACGGCCACGCGCTCGCCGGCGGCGCGATCCTCGCCTGCGGCGTGTCGCTGATTCTTGGGCTGTAGCGGCAGGTCACAGGGCTCATTTCGACGGCAGTCGGCCTGACGTCATTTCCGGTGGATCTCTTCGGGCTTTTTTTGGGGGCGTGCCTCATGGCTTCGTGCCATCCGTACGAGAGCGGGGCGTTCTTCGACCAGAGCCATGCCGCATGCCCGTGTGGTAGAAAAGGGTGGCCACCGGCACGCTCCGGTGCCTTCGCGCCCGTAGCTCAGGTGAATAGAGCATGGGATTTTTAATGCGAACGGATGTACACCTCACCGTCCCAAAGGTGTCCTAACCCAAGTTACGCACCCGTGAGCGTAAAGCCCGGGATTCACGCGAATTCGGGGTCGAAGTCTTCACTCCATTTGCACGGGGCTGTCGAGCCGCTTGAGCCGCCTGGGAAGTGTCAGCCCGAGCCTGTG
>VGYR01000412.1 GCA_016872925.1 Planctomycetota bacterium | reverse complement strand
AGCCCGCAAACATTCAAGTCTAGCCGGCTTAGCTCAGCGGCAGAGCAACGGTTTTGTAAACCGTGGGTCGTCGGTTCAATCCCGACAGCCGGCTCCATCAATAAAATCAAGGGTTTGGTGCAGGTTAACCGTCCCTGAAAAAACAACGTCATTGCCGACGGCGCAACAACGGCGCAACAGTTGGGCACATGATTGCAGGGACTCGCACGCTTCAGAAGTCGCCCAAGCCCATCCTCGTTTCGATCGGCCGAAACCACGTTCGGATCTATCCAAGATCTGGTGAACGCGGGCGGGCTCCCCGATGGCAGATCGCGGACTACTCGTCCGGCAAGCGTCGTTTCCGGACCTTCGCCTCAGAAAGAGCCGCACGTGATGAGGCTGCCCGGATGGTGGCCCGCCTCAACGCTGTAGACCACGCTGGAGCTGGAATGACGGGTGACGACCGCCGGGATCTGGCCCGCGCAACAGACTTTGTTGCACCGCTAGGGCTCGATGTTCCAACGGCCTGCTGTTTGCTGGCGGAAGCCGCAGCTCTGGTCGGACACGAGAACATCGTCGCCGCCTGCAAGGCCTATGCGCGAAGGGCTCCAGTGGCCCGGGCTCCCCTGCCCCTAGGAAAGGCGGTGGTCGACCTCCTTGAGGCGAAGAAGACCAAGGGGCGTTCCAGCAGCTACCTCGCCGATATCAAATATCGACTGGGCCGCTTCGCCAGCGATCACCCCGGCATGGCTCTGGGCGACTTCACGACCGCCTCGGTGCAGGCTTGGATAGACCGCCTGACGAGCAAGGCTGGAAGGCCCCTTTCGGCACAAAGCCGACGCAACTTCACAACCTTGGTCGGCGGATTGTTTGAGTTCCACCGGTGCCGCGGCGCCATCCCGGATAATCCGGTCGCTGACGTTGAACGTGAGACCATTCGTCGCGTGGAGGATGTCGCCTACTGGAAGCCCGACGAGGTGAAAGCCCTGCTGGAGCACATTGCGCCCAAGGCCAAAGCCGGTCTGGTGCTTGCACTGTTCTCTGGCCTACGGACCTCTGAGGTGTGTCGGCTCCTCTGGTCGAACGTCGACCTCAACCAGAAGCATGTTGCAATTGGAGCTGACATCGCGAAGACAGCATCCCGCCGCTTGGTGCCGATCCCCGACAACGCAAGAGCTTTGCTCCGCTCATTGGTGGGCCCCCGAGATGCTCGCGTTTTTGAAGGAAAACCTGATCGGTTCTCTAAACTGGTCAGCGCCGCATGCAAGACCGCCCAGATCAATCGGGTGAAAAATGGCGCACGGCACTCAACCATCACCTACCGCGTCGCCCTGACCGGAGATGTCGCCCGGGTGGCCCTCGACTCCGGCAATGCCCAAGGGGTCGTCCACAAGCACTACCGCGGGCTCGCGACAGAGGCAGAGGCCCGCGCATTTTTCGAAATCAGACCGGGAGGACTTTCTAGATGAAACCCGGTCGCAAACCGGGGTCGCCGAGAAAGGCATCCAAGCCGGACCTGTATGATCCACTTTCCTCACTGTTGCCTGATCGAGGAGACGGTCCCGTCCAGCCATCAGAATATGAGGCCTTGGTGCGGGTGATGAAGTTTTCCAAGCCTCGGGATGTGGCGATCACAGGATTCGAATGCAAACACGGGCGTTTTTGGGGCGGTCAAGTGTCCCTGCCGATTGATAAATTCTCGCTGCGCCCGGGCAGCTCTATCACCCCGGAAATCCAAGCCAGCGTAAACTCCATCGCCCGCTGGCTGACGCTTCGCGCAAACGGAGAAACACTTTTGGAGAAATACAAGATGGCGATCACGGCAGTCACTGGATGCCAGTTTCCGGATCCGAACGACAAAGACCGAGCGTTATCGGCATTCGCTAGTGTTGCATGCGGAAGCGCTGAGCATTGGGAGAGTCAAGTCTGCACCTTTGTGCGCAGGCATGAGGGCCAGATCAACCCTGAAGGTGGAGCCATGGAAATTTTCCCTGCCGAGTTAGAAATCGTGGCTTTCTCGATACTGCACTGTTTCGAACACGCTCTCGAACTTCTGAATGCGGTACGCGACTTGAGCAGGCCAAGACGACAAGAGACTGCGATGGCCGCATGGCTGCTGGTCGACTGGAGTGCTCCTGTCGCAGATATATTGCCGCTCGTGACAAAGCTCGCCGACTGTTCCGAAAGCCAAGCAGAGAAGGCACGCCAGAGATTGCGGCACCCCGAGTCGGGATTGGTTGAATCCTAAACTTTATGCAAATATCCCAGAGCCGAATGATTTAGGCGAACGGCGAAGCGCACGGAGAACGTGCGCGGCGTGAAGATCACCTCTGCGCAGGTCACCTCGCCGCCTGCATCACTTACTAAGCGAGCTTTTGCCCAGCGCCACTCGGTCTCGACCCGGACCATCGACTACTGGCGAGTTCAGGGGCTCCCCTGCCTCGTCGTTTCACGGCGGAAAATCCTTCTGCCGGTCGCCGAGGCTGACGCGTGGGTCCGAGACCAGTTTCTTGTCGCCAGACGTCGGACCCACGAACGCTTTGTCGCTCGAGTTAGCGGAGGTGCCCGATGAGCCGCCGCACCGCCCGAGCCTCGGGATCAACAGCCCGTCTCGTTGAGAGGCTCGCCTTTGATCCTGACCTTCTGCTCGGGATGCTTCGCGCCCGGCACGGCTACAGCCGTCGAGACCTGTGGAGCCCGGAGCTGAAGCGAATCCGGTCGAGCGCACCGGGAGCCCTGTTCTGTGAACCCCGCCTTGCCGCCGAACTCCTGAGGAGGGCTGCGCCATGACGGTCACCATTACCCACCTCACGCCGCCGCCATGGGTTGAGGAAAGGCTCAGGTCGTGCCCGAGAGCCGGTCAGGGGGTCAACGCATGGCTTTTCAGCAC
>VGYR01000411.1 GCA_016872925.1 Planctomycetota bacterium | reverse complement strand
TGCATCTTCGGGTAGGCCTGTGGCGCGTCGGCATACCGGCGCCAGATCGGATCCCACGCCGATTCGCCGCGGGCCAGGCACCGGGCGGCGTCGGCGGGCGACTGCTTGGCCGGATCGACGCCGTACTCTCGGCCCATCTTGCCGACGAACGTCTCGAACGCTGCCTGGTCGGCCTGCTTGGCCTTCCGGTATTCGGTGGGCTCGGCCATCCACGCGAGGATCTCACGCTCGATGTCGCTGACGGAGAGTGACTCGAAGAAGCCGACGTCGAGACGCCGCCCGGCCAGCGCCGCCAGCGGCTCGTCGGCGAGCCGGTCGATTGCGCGGAGCATGGCCTGTTGGCTGGCGGCGTCGCGGGCCACGTCGAGATCGAGGGCGTCTTTGCTCGTGAGAAACGCCTCGATCGTCCAGTCGCGGCCGTTTCGCTGGTGCCATACCTTCCCGCGGTATTGGAGTTCCACAAGCGGCTGGTGAAGGACGGGACAGTCGGCCCCAGCCCGGAGGTCCTGCCGCGCCACGCCCGGAAGGTAGAGGATCGGCACGGTGCCCACAGGCGGCGAGTGGTCGGAGAGCGTGCGGGCGACGGCGCAGACGAGCCAGATCGCCGGGCCGATGTGGTCGTCGGGCGCGAACGTGCCGAGTTCGTAGAGGTGTGGCACGCGGCCCCGCAGCAAGGCCACGAGACTCTTCCATTGGCCCTCAGCGTCGGGCCAGAGGATCGCGGCCGGCGGTACCTCGCCATCGGGCGTGGAGACGAGCCGCGCGAGCGATTCGAGCACAGCCTCGGCGAGCGTGCCGGAGCCCGTCTTGGCGGACGCGCTCGTGGTGGTGGCGGAGGTCATTGCCGGGCGGCCTCCTTGGCCTTGCGGGTGTAGTGGAGGTCGTTGTGGCGGCTGCCGTCGAACTTCGTGCCGCCCGCAAAATCCTGCGTGGTGCCGTCCCACGTCCAGAACCACGGGAACTGGGCCTTCGGCCGGTCGGGTTCTGTGCCGCGGTCCTTTTTCCACTCGATGCCGGGGGCCACGCGGAGGATGCACGCCTTCTTGGCTTTCGCACCGAGCGGGCGGGCGGTCATGAACGGGCGGATGTTGAGCCGGACGCCGTCGTTGATGTCGGGATCCCAACCGATGGGTTGCTCGGTGAGCGGCTTCCAGCGGACGAAGATGTCGTACGGTGGCTCGCCCTCGATGATCTTAGCGAGCTGCTCTTGGAGGTGGACGGCGGCGGCCACGCGGGCATCAGCACCTTCCGCACCGGCCGCCTGCTGCGCCTTCTGTCGCGTGATCCAGTCGCCGAGGTACTCGTAGGCGATCTTTTCGAGCGTGCGGCGGCCCTCGCCTGCGGGCCCGGCGAGACGGTGGTAGTTCACGAGCACATGAAAACCGTCGCGGAGGCCGTCCCAGATGTGCCAGACGAACGGCCGTTGGTGGAAGAGCTTCAGGTGTTGCGCAAAGAACGAGTCGCGAAGCCAGTCGTCGAGCGTTTCGCCCGCCGCTTCCACGTCGGCGAGGAGCTTGTCGCGGAGGTCGGCCGACCAGTCGGGGCCGTAGGCATCGGCGAGGAGGGCGAGGAGTCGGTCGGCCGCCGTTGGCTCACCGCGGACGCTCGACAGGCAGACGATGCCATCGGTGTCGGCGTGCGACTCCAAGCCATCCGGGCCGAGCGCCGGGCAGTCGGGGAATTCGGAGCCGGTCTGCCGAGGCCACTGGTAGCCGACGAGGCGGGCGACGGCGACGTGGAGTGGGTTGTCGGAATCCTTCGGGTGGCCGTTGAAGAGCCACTGGGTGGGGTCGGACGAGTGGGGATTCGGCAAACCGCTGGGATATTCGCGGAGAAATGCTGCTCGCCATTCCTCGGGGTCGTAGTTGACGGTCAGCAGCGTCTTGATTGAAACGGCCAGACTCGGATCAATCTGTCGAAGTCTTCGCTCAAACTCCCCGCAGCGTACGAACTCCCACAAGTCCCCAAGAAATGCCTGCTCCTTTGGGACGATTACTCCGCAGGAATCACTGTAGATGTCACCCGAATAGAGCGTGCCGTAATTGCGGCCGACAAGGCTAACGACAATCCCTCGCTTGCCCCAGTGTGGTTTACCGCTGCGCCACTGTTGCGCCTTATTGTTGAGGTGTCGCACTTCCGCTGCACGTCTAGCCATGAGCCCACATTCGTTTTCCCATCGCACGATTTTTGTCCGCCCACCGAAATGGCATGTGGTTTCACTTGGGCCCTGATAGGCACGCCACATGTCGCCAAGATGGTCGACCTCCCAGAACTGGCGATTGAAAATGGAGTTGTCCCCCGCGTTCTGGCCATGCAAGACGGTAGCGACATCCGCGAGCAGGGTTGTATTGGCGTTTTCTGCACCAGTCAGGCAGCATCCGGGCGTGTCGGCAAACACCGAAGCGCTGCGAAGTTCGACATCACCACCAACTAAGCACTGCGCTTTGCTCATCGGAGTCTCGAACCGAGAGGCATCGATTACACAGATCGGCCTCGGTGGTTGTTTGTTGTGCCGACCCAAAACGCACATCGCGGCGGAAACCACCTCACCTGAGATCATTTGAAAAGCATGCGGCCCAAGGCGGGTGAGGGTGTGCAGCGTGTTCCCGCGAACAAGCTCTTCTCGTAACGACTGGTATCGCTTCTGATGCAGCCAAGACTGCGGCGTGACCACGGCCGAGCTATAACCGAAAGTCGTGTTCCGTAGAGGGAAAAGAAAAAGGCGGCGTATCCTGCTGTGAGTCATTTCACCAACAGCAGCCCACGACGGGCAGAAAGGATACGCCACCATGCGAGGTTTTACGGTTCGCGGTTCGAGTTGTCCACCAGATCGGAAGCGTGCCAGGAGGCGGGCTCGGCTGGAGGCGATCGAA
>VGYR01000410.1 GCA_016872925.1 Planctomycetota bacterium | reverse complement strand
GCCTCGGTCTCGTGCAGCTGCCTCCGGCTTCTGGTTGCCTCCAACAGGCCCCATAAAGGACTCTCACCTTCCGTCATTCATCCATGCCCAACGCACCGCTCCGCCGTCCCGGCTGCGCTTGGCGGCCTATGCCGGCTCCCGGGGCACGGCCAGCCCCAAGCCTCCGTAGCGCGGGTTTCCAACCCGCGTGCGTCCGAATCGACGTCGCAATCCCGTCACCGCATCGCACGGCCCCAAGCCTCCGTAGCACGGGTTTCCAACCCGCGTGCGCCCGAAGCGACTTCGCAATCCCGTCACCGCATCGCACGGCCCCAAGCCTCGTAGCGCGGGTTTCCAACCCGCGTGCCCTGGTGCCGGGCCGTTTTCCCGCTGGCCCCCAGCCCCCGGCCGCACCCCGCCGGGACCGCACGACCGGTACCCGGAGCCCGTAGAAGGCCTGGTGGCTTCGCCGCCCCGTCCATCCGACAGTACGCTCTCGGTTCCCGGCCCACGAGTCCGCCCATGTCCACCGCCGACGCCTTTCGCTCCAGCACCACCCGCGGCGTCACGCTCCGCCGCCGCGGCGATCTCGTGGTCAACCGGCAGGTCTACCAGGGGCAGGCCTGGTGGGTGGTGAAGGACCCGATCTCGCTCCACTACTTCCGGTTCCGGCCCGAGGAATACGCGCTGCTCGAGATGCTCGACGGCCGCACGAGCCTCGACGCCCTCAAGGAGCAGTTCGAGGCCCGCTTTCCGCCGCGGCGGATCACCGTCGACGAGCTCTCGCGGTTCATCTCCACGCTCCACCGCTCGGGCCTCGTGATCGGCGACCGGGCCGGACAGGGGCCGCAGCTCTTCGAGCGGCGGCGGCAGCGGATCTGGCGGGAGTGGATGGCCTGGCTCTCCAACATCATGTCGATGCGGTTCCGGGGGATCGACCCCGACTGGCTGCTCGAGCGGCTCGACCCCTGGTTCGGCTGGCTGTTCTCGCCCCCGGCGATCGCCGCGGCGATGGTGTTCGTGGCCAGCGCCCTGCTGTTGGTGCTCGTCAACTTCGACACCTTCCGGGCCAAGCTCCCCGAGTTCAACCAGTTCTTCGCCGCCGGCAACTGGCTCTACCTGGCCGCGGCCCTGGGTGTGACCAAGATCCTCCACGAGTTCGGCCACGGGCTGTCCTGCAAGCACTACGGCGGCGAGTGCCACGAGATGGGCGTGATGCTGCTCGTGTTCACCCCCTGCCTCTACTGCGACGTGTCCGACAGCTGGATGCTGCCCAACAAGTGGAAGCGGGCCGCGATCGGGGCGGCGGGAATGTACGTCGAGGTGATCATCGCCTCGATCGCCACCTACCTGTGGTGGAACTCCCACCCGGGCACGTTCAACAAGCTCTGCCTCGACGTGATGTTCGTGTCGAGCGTGTCGACGATCCTGTTCAACGCCAATCCGCTGCTGCGGTACGACGGCTACTACATCCTCTCCGACCTGCTCGAGATCCCGAACCTCCGGCAGAAGGCCAACACGATCCTCGGCCGGCTCGCCGCGCGGTGGTGCCTGGGCATCAAACAGCAGGACGACCCCTTCCTGCCGCAGCGGAAGCTCGGCCTGTTCGCCCTCTACGCCGTCGCCTCGAGCCTCTACGGCTGGGTCGTCACGGCCTCGATCTTCCTGTTCGTCTGGAACGTCTTCAAACCCTACCGGCTCGAGGTGCTGGGGCAGATCCTGGCCCTGGGGGCGATCTGGGGCTTGGTGATCCGGCCGCTGCAGGGGATCATCAAGTTCTTCAAGGTTCCCGGGAGGCGCGACGAGGTGAAGCCCCTGAATCTGGCGGTCACGGCGGTGGCGGCGGCGGCCGTCGTGGGCGGCATCGCGCTGATCCCGCTGCCCCAGCGGGTCTGGTGCGCCACGGAACTGCGGCCGCGGGGCGAGGAGACGGTCTACGTCACCGTGCCCGGCAAGCTCGAGAGCCTGGGCGTGCGGCAGGGGCAGGTGGTGCGGAAGGGGGCCGAACTCGCCCGGCTGGCGAACGTGGACCTCGACCTCGAGATCGCCGACCTCGAAGGGAAGCAGCGGCAATACGAGAGCCGGCTCAAGGCCCTGGAGCGGGAGCGGTTCACCGATCCGGCGGCCGGGCTCGAAATCGGCACGGTGGAGGAATCGCTGACGAGCATCCGCGAGCAACTCGCCCGCAAGCTGCAGGACCGGCGGGAACTCGTACTCGTGGCTCCGCGGGACGGCGTCGTGCTGCCGCCGGCGAGCGTCAAGCCGCAGGGGGACCGCGGCGGGCGGCTGCCTCCCTGGAGCGGCAGCGCGCTGGATGACCGCAACCTCGGGGCTATGTTCCAGGAGGGCACGGTCTTCTGCCTGGTGGGGGATCCGGAGCGATTCGAGGCGGTGATGGTGGTCGACCAGACGGAGGTCGAGTTCGTGACCGAGGGGCAGAAGGTCGATCTCAAGCTCGACTCGTTTCCCTGGCAGACCTTCCGCGGCACGGTCGACCAGATCGCCGAGACCCACATCGAGGCCGGCTCGGAGCGGCTCTCGGTGAAGGCCGGGGGCAGCGTGCCGACCGAGACCGACCCGGCAGGCCGCGAGATCCCGATTTCGACGAGCTACGAGGCCCTGATGACCCTCGACGACGCCGAGGCGGTGTTCACGCCGGGCATGCGGGGCACGGCCCGGATCCAGGTGGGCAGCCGGACGGTCGGCGAATGGCTCCTGCGGCTCCTCTGGCAGACCTTCAACTTCCGCATGTGACCTGCATCGTCTCGCCGGTTTCCAACCCCCGGCCCGCGAGGAGTAGCGCGGGTTTTCAACCCGCGTTCTTTCGTCTCCCGCCGTTACCCGCTCGCGCTCGCCATTCGCCGGTCGGGGCTGCCCATGCCCCGTCGCCGGACGTTCGCCTCGGCCCTCCCGGCCTCGGCTCAATCGGATGCTGCCTAGAATGGCAGGA
>VGYR01000409.1 GCA_016872925.1 Planctomycetota bacterium | reverse complement strand
AGCACCTGGTAGGTGGCGAGGAACTGGACCGGCGCGAGGAAACCGGGCTGATCGAGTAGGGAGGCGACGAAGTCGGCGCGGCTGAGCGCGCCGGAACCAAGCCGCTCGTCGAGATCGTCGAACACCAGCGGATTGATGTTCGTGGTGTTCGCGATGTCCTGGTAGGTCTGCAGGATGAAGGCCGCGTTCTCGAGGACCGGATTGTTGCGGCGGACGTTGAGCTCGATGGTCGGGGAGACCGTGGTGATGCCGGAGCTGTCGGTGGCGAGCGCCCACAGCAGGTACTTGCCCTCGGCAGCCGGGGTCCAGTTCGAGAGGAAGAGGGACCCGGCGTTGGTCGAGGAGGTGATGGGCAGCGCGTTGGCGAAGTACTGTACGTTCGTCACCGTGCCGTCCGTGTCCCGCGCGTTGGCGCGGAGCTGCACCTGCCGGTTGAAGGCGGGGTTGGTCGTCGAGGGCGTGATCGTGATCGAGGGCGCGATGCTGGCGGCGGCGGTCACGTTGATGGAGCCCGTGGCCGAGGGGACGACGTTGCCGGAGCTGTCGCGGGCGAGGGCCACGATCTCGGTCGCCGCGGGCTGGAGCCCCGCGAAGGAGGCCTGCAGGCGCCAGGTGTTGCCTTGGGGATCCCGGCGCGCCTGACCGATGCTGAAGCGATTGAGGAAGAACTCGACGGCGACAACGGCGCCATCGGGATCCTGCGCGGTGGCCGCGAAGTCCGCGGAGGAGGCGGTCTGGGCCGAGGTCGGGTAGCCGAGGACCCCGGGCGAGCGGGTCAGACTGATCGTCGGGGCCAGGCCCACGACATCTCTGACGACCACCCGGCGGGAGGTCGTGCTCGTACCCTGGACGTTGCCGACGGAGGCCTGGGTCGTGATCGTGTAGGTGTCGGGATTGGTGGGGGTCCAGATCGCGCGGTAGCTGGTGGTGGTGCCGACACGGGTGCCGTTGATGACTTGGCGGGCGCCGCCGGCCGCGGTGGCGATGAACTGGAGGGTCGGGACCTGGGTCGTCACGGCATTGACGGCGGTGCCCTCGAGGAAGACGGGGGAACCGACGGTCGTCGCGGTGCTGTTGTCCTCCGGTCGGGTGATAGCGGTGGTGGGGGCGGTGACGGCCGTGACGTTGATGACGATGGAGGGGGTGGAAACGGCGGTGTTGCCGGTCTCGTCCGTGGCGACCGCGTACAGGTTGAACCGTCCCGCCGTGTTGGCGGTGTACGTCAGGAGCTGGCCCTGCTGCGGATTCGGGAAATTCCCCACGAGGCTGCCGTTGGCGTAGAGCTGGACGGTGCTCACGTTGCCATCCGGGTCGTTGAGGTTCGCCTGCATGAAGAACTGGGTGCCGGCGGTGATGTTCGTCGGGGTCAGCGCCTGGACCTGGATGGTCGGCGGGGCGCTGGTGGCCGGGAAGATGGTCAGGTTGACCGTGGGCGAGACCGTCTGGTTGTTGTTGCTGTCGCGGGCGATGGCGTAGAGACGCACCGGGTAGGTGACCGCGCCGGTGTTCTCGTTGATGGTCGGCGTGATCGTGCTGAAGTCGAACTGGCTCAGGTCGAAGGCCCGGCGGTAGAAGTTCGTGGTCTGCTCGCGGGTCGCGAGGCCGATGCTGGCGTCATTGAGGAAGATCTCAACGTTGCGCAGGGTGGAACCGGTGCCGGTGGCGACCGCGGTGGCCTGGAAGTTGATCGTCGAAGCGGTCTGCAGGCCGCTGCCGGGAATGGGCGTCGCGGTGACAGTGACCGTGGGCGGGGAACCGACCACGTTGGCGACGTTGACGGTAAGCGGGGCCGTGGTGACCACCTGCGCATTGAGATCGGTCACGCGTGCGGTCAGGATCCGCTCGCCCAACTGGGCGGCGGTGGGGATCCAAGAGAACGTGTAGGGGGCCGTCGTGTCCGCCCCGATCTGCACGCCGTCGAGGAGGAACTCCACCAGCAGGAACTGGGCCCCGCCACCGAGGACGGACGGGGTGGCCGCGAGGGTGAGCGGCACGCCGGGCGTGGCGCGGGCGGTGGCGTTCGGGTTGGGCGCGGTGAAGACGATCGTCGGCACCGGCAGGGCGGCCGAGACGGTCACGGAGCCGGAAACCGCCGTGTTGCCGCGGGCATCGGTCGCGATCGCGTCGATGACGTAGGAACCCGGCAGCGTGGGCACGAAGGTCGTGACGTAGGGCGCGGCCGTGAGGCCGTTGCCGCCGTTCACCGGCGCGGGGCTGCCGTTCACATAGAACTGGACGCTCGCGATCGTGCTGTCGATGGAGGTCGCCGTGGCTGCGAGGCTGATGGCGGACCCCGGCGTGGTGGAGGCGCCGTTGGCCGGCGTGAGCAGGTTCACCGTGGGCGGCGCGCCGACGGGTGAGATCACCAGCACCGAGACCTGGACGTCGCGGGCGGTGCCGGCGTTGTCGGTCGCGCGGGCGGAGAGCACGTACGGGCGCGAGACCTCGCCGGCGGAGAGCGCCGGGGCCGTGTAGCGGTGGGTGAAGGGCGCGGAGGTGTCCTCCCCCACCTTCGTGCCATCGACAAAGAACTCGACCCGGACCACGGCGCGGCCAGAGGACGCGGCGACATCGGCGACGAGCGTGCGCACCGCGCCGCTGGGCAGCGTCGTGCTGGCGGCCGCCGCGGCGGTGCGGGGGGAGAGCGTCAGATTGATGATCGGGGAGGTGCTGTCCGAGATGTTCACCCCGACGGCAGGCGCCGCCACCGCATTGCCCGCGTTGTCGGTGGCGATGGCCGAGATCGAGGCCACGCCCGACGAGGTGGGGGTCCAGCTGACGGACCAAGCACCATTCGTGACCGACGTCACGCCGGCCCCTCCGAGACCCGCGGTGGTGCCGTTGACGAATACCTGGATGCTGCTGATCGAGCCGTCGGCGTCGGTCGCGGTACCGGAGATGGTCGTGGTGTTGTTGGCGGCCACGAACGAGCCGCTGACCG
>VGYR01000408.1 GCA_016872925.1 Planctomycetota bacterium | reverse complement strand
TGCTTGGCGGCGATCCGGAGCAGCGCCATGTCGGCCAGCGGCGTGCTCGATTCGCCGATCGCAAACCGCGGGTGCCGGTCGCGGTCGAGGATCACGACGCGCATCCCCTGCCGGGCGAGGATCCACGCCAAAATGCTCCCGGCGAAGCCGCTGCCGAGGATCGCCACGTCGTGTGTCATCGCCGCGCCTCTTTCGGCATCGCGTGCGCCGCACATCCGCACGCGTGCCCCGCCCGTGGCAGCGCCCGTTGGGCTCGGTTGATGGCGTGGAGTCGGGCGTGGCGGGCTGGGCTACACAGCGCGCACTGGCCGGCGAGGCGGCCGAGGTCCCAGGTGTCTGCGGTCACGATCATCGGGGCGGCTTCGGCGAGAGCTCGTTCGACAGCTTCTTCGAGGAGGCCGAGGCACTTCACGTCAACAAGCTCGATCGGGATCGTCTGATTCGGGAAGGCGCCGACCCGGCTGACGCGATGACCGAGGCCGCCGCGTGGGTCAGGCAAATGGCCGGCGCCAGGCAGCCCGTCCTCGTGGCGTTTCCTCTGAGTTTCGACTGGACGTGGTTGTACTGGTACCTGACGAACTTTTCCCGAGACGGCTCACCGTTCGGGCACTCGAGTTGCTTTGACATCAAGATCGCGTTCGCCGTGAAGAGTCGATTACCGATTTCGGCGGCGGGGCGCTCCAAACTGCCCGTCGAGTTGCAGGCCCCGAGCCCGCACACGCATCATGCGGTGGATGACGCCCGAGAGCAGGCCGAGGTGTTTGCCCGTCTCATGGAGAAATGACCGCGACTCGCGCGCAGACGAGCTGTCCGCCGACAGGCTGGCGGCGATAGAGGGAGTCGAACAGGCCACCGACCTGGTCACGGTTGCAGACGTAGCCCCGCTGGACTTCCGGGAGGGCCATGTGGCCGCTGTCGATGTGGTCGAGGACGGTGGAGAGTTTCATGATCAAGCCAGCCTGCGGCAACAACAGGATCCGTGTTCTCACCGGGAGCGGAACACGTCGGCGTACTGGTCAAAGCCTGCGATCGCCCGCGACACGAATCGCTGAAACTCGCGCCCGTCGCGGGAATCGAGGCGATCCCAGACGTCGAAAGTCCATTCGGCTGGCGCATGAGAGGGATTGTTGTCGGGCCAAGGATACTCGGTGTTGATGCGATTTGGTCCGGCGATAGCTGGCGGCAGTTGCTCGATGGCGTGGGCAAGGCCACGAACCCGTTTGAGCAACTGCTGGAAATCCCTGAACCCGCGCACGCGGAACACCCTGGCCAGACGAGGCTGGTCCGCACGCTGGACCGTCGAGAGCCGGCGCAGCAGCTTGGTCAGGCCCAAGTGGGTCAGTCTGCTCGGTCGGGCAGTGCCTGCCCGAAAGGAGGCCTTGGCGATTTTTTCGGTAGCCATTTGCAGAGCTTGGAGCGTGTGGCACTGGTAACGCCACTTCGCTGTGCCGCGAAGGTGCTCGAACAAGGCCAGGTCAGCCCGAGCCTGCGTCCACCAGAGCGTCTGGGCCGAGTTCACCGCTTGTGACCCCTTTCGGTCCGCGAGTAGTGAACTGCATCGTCCAGCGTCCAGGACTCGGGTAGCGACAGCCTGTTCTTCACGACCAGCTCGTACTGCTTGCGAGTCAGGTCGATCACCCAGAGAACATGCTCGTTGCCGTCGCCCATATCGACGCCGAAGTCGACAGGCTCGAGACTGTCGTCGGCATCCAGCATGTCATTATTGATCTCGAGGAAACGAATCTCGCGATCGTCTGCATTCCTCGGCAGATAGACCACTTCGGCGATGCCGTCATCCACGTTCAGGTGCCGCTCCGCATACCACTTCGCGGTTGCGTCGCGATCAAATGCGATCGTTGCCATGCTGAACTACCCGACTTCTGCAATGAGGTTTTTACGGGCATCGGCAGCCGTAGAGCGCCATTTCGAACACGCTCGCATAGTGTACAGGCAGGCAGTGCCGCCGGCAATCGTCAGCGAATCAAGGACGTCGAGCAGTTGCGTCACTCCCCGACGAAGGTGTCGCTGTCGGCGGGGGTCAGAGGCTGTGGATGTTGATCGCGGGCAGCTCGTCTATCCGACCCTGGAAGATGTCCCGGTCATCGTGACGACGCCACTCGTGCCGGGCCGCGTCGACTTTCGCGTACGACCCGGGCCGACCCAGCTGGCCGCCTTGTGTCTGGGCTGCACGTAGCGGATGCGGGCGATCCGGCCGTCTGGGCCGCGGATCACGGAGAGCCGCTCCAGCGCGAAGGGAGGCCGGGCACAGTGTCGCAGTAAGTGTTCGAGACTCCGAAAACAGCTCGGCACATCGCGGTCGACGAGCGTGATCCGGACACTCGCGTCTACTGAAAACCCGCTGTTCTCCCAGGCGAGCATGTCGGCGGCGGCAGCAGCGTCGAGCAGCCGCTGCATGCGGAACCAGCGGATCACGCGGCGACGCACCCGCTCGGTGAGCGCGGCCGGATCGGCCTGCGTGATCAGGCGGGCGGGCAGGAACGCCGGCGGGGCGTCGGACCCTCCATCGGCAGCGGCCGGTCTGAAGACGCCGTCAGTCACGCAGGCGTGCAGGTGGACATGGTGGTTGAGCGCCGAACCGAAGCGGTGCAGGAAGGAGATGCCGCCGAGCCGCGGGCGGGCGGCTCTCGGCATGTCCGCATCAGGTGTCCCGCCTGACGCCGCGAGCAGCAGCCGCTCGATCTCATCGAGGAAGATTCTCGTGACGGCGGCGACGGCTCGGGGTCGGTCGGCGAGAAAGCCGCGCAATCGCATGGGCACGGAGATCACCCACTGCCGCACGGGCACCGGCGGGATCACGTACCTCGGGGCACGCTTTCAGCCAGGTGCCGTAGCGGGCCAGTGCCGCGAGGTCGCCGATGCCGTGCTTGGCGGCGATCCGGAGCAGCGCCATGTCGGCCAGCGGCGTGCTCGATTCGCCGATCGCAAACC
>VGYR01000407.1 GCA_016872925.1 Planctomycetota bacterium | reverse complement strand
AGCCGGCGTTGGCGGCAAGCGCAGGCAGGATGCCGGGAGCGAGCGTCCGGCGATGGGGCGTGACCAGCCCCGAACCGCCGGCTACGATCCTCTTGGGTTGCGGCCGATAAGCCGCGTTATGAATACTGCACGAAGGTCTTGAGCTGCCCGGGATCCGTGGCTGGATAGCACCAGCGGGCCCAGACCTGGATCTTGTCGGGGGTCAGGTATCGCCACACGCCGCTGACGAGATCGCCGAACCGACCCGGTTGCGTGACGGTGCCGTCGTTGATCTGCACCCGCACCTGCAGCCCATCGTCTGCAGCCGGAAGCTGCAGGATGTTTCGCAGTTGGGTCGTCACCGCGGTGATGATCGGGGCCGCAGCGGCGTCATCCGCGTAGGCCCGCGGGTTGCCCGACGACTCGAACAGGATGTCGAAGGCGTCGTAATCGTCGTCGTAGCCGTCGCCGTCGGCATCGCCGTCGGCGAAACCGTCCTGGGCATCGGACTCGTGATCGAGGCCCATGCCCCCGATCAGTCGATCGACGCCCAGTTCGCCATCCAGCCGGTCGTCGCCCTCGCCGGCGTCGAGTGAGTCTCCCCCCGCACCGCCGCGGATCTCGTCATGCCCCTTTCCGCCGGAGAGCGCGTCGCCACCTCCAGCGCCGTGCATGGCATCGTCGCCATCCTCGCCCCAGATCGAGTCGGCTCCCCGGCCGCCGGCGAGATCGTCGTCGCCGGTGCCTCCCCAGAGGCGGTCGGAGCCCCCCTCCCCGAACACCTGGTCCCTGCCCGCGCCGCCGAGCAACTCGTCGGAAGCATCGCCCCCCCTGAGCACGTCGGCGCCGCCGCCGCCGACCGCGCGGCAGGGAACTGTCGAGAGATTCGTGAAGGTGTCATTGCCGGCGAGGCCCGAGAACAGGATTCGCCCGACGCTCGCGGCGGGGATCGTCCTGCCGAACTGGCTGCCGCCGGCGTCGAGCGACACGACGAGATCGGCCCCCTGCTGCCGCACCTCCGCCGTGTCGGCAGCCGACGAACCCATGATGGTCACGATCCGCGTGGACGGGTCGAACCCGATGCCCGCGGCGAGCACCGTCCGCCGCTCGAGACGCTCGCCGGCCAGCACGCCCTTCGGCTTCATGGATGGATCTCGCGATTCACGTTCTTGTAGTACAGATACTTCGAGGCGACCGGCCCGGTCGCGTAGAAGGACTGCGGCACGTAGGGCCCCATCCAGATGAAGTCGTCCTTCTCGACCTCCATCCAGGTGTCGTCGAGGTAGTAGAGGCCCTTGCCCTGCAGGAACCAGAGGCCGTGCTCCATCACATGGGTCTCCACGTAGGGCAGGCTGTGCCCCGTTTCAAACGTGAAGATGTTCATCGCCAGATCGTAGGGCAGCTCGTCGGGGATCAGGGTCTGGAGCCGGGCGCCCTGGTCGCCCATGTAGACCTCGCCCGGCACCTTCGCCGCATCCCCCACGAACAGCCCGGGCGGCGTCACCCCGGGGAGCGGCTCGTAGACCTTCTTGAGAAGGATCAGCCGGCTGTCGCTCGTGCCGGCCGCCGTGTAGTCGGCGGCGGGAGGCACGAGGCAGTAGCCCCCGGGGCCGAGCGGCTGCGTCCGGCCATCGACCGTGAGTTCGATGCTTCCCGAGATCACGTGGAGAAAGGTCTCGACTCGGCCGTCGGCCTCGGTCCCGCCCCCCTGCCCCTTCTTGAGGTCGATCAGCTCCTCGACGAACGCCGCCCCGAGGGCCGGCGACGCCAGCACCCGGGCCTCGACTCCGGGCCACGTGGGCAGTCGTGAGGGGGGATAGCCCTCGAGCGGAAACAGGGCGTACCTCGGCCGCACTCGGGCGCGGGAATGGAGCAGTTGGTTCTGGGCCCGCATGAAACACCAGCGATCGAGGACGAAACGTATGCCGAAGTATAGGTTCGTCACCGGCCGGCCGGGCAGACGAGTTCCTGACGCCGGGCCCGCATGGACAGGCTCCGAGGTTTCTCACAGACTCAAGGCCTGCGACCCTCCCGGCACGCCCCGCCTCGGCATCTCCCCCATGAGCGTCTTCGTCTTCGGCCATCGCAACCCCGACACCGACGCCATCTGCTCGGCGATCGCCTACGCCGATCTGCTCCAGCGGACCACCCGGCCCGACGCGGTCGCCGCCTGCTGCGGCACGCCGAACAAGCGCACCGAATACGTCCTCGAACGGACCGGTCTGCCCGTGCCGCGGATCATCATGGACGTCCGGCCGGCGGCCGAGGATCTCTGCCGCAAGGCCGTGGTCACGGCCTCCTTCGGCGAGTCGTTCCACGAGGTCTACGGACGGATGCAGGCCCACGACCTGCGGGCGATCCCGATCGTGGACGCCGACCGCCGCGTCGAGGGCGTGCTCTCCGTGCTCGACGTGATGGGCCTGTTCTTCGCCAACGACAACGATCCCGTGAAGTCACGGACCGTGTCTACCTGCCTCACCAAGATCCAAGCCGCCCTCGGCGGCGGTTCGCAGCATGCGCTCGAACCCGACCGCCGCGACGAACTGATGGTGATGGTGGGGGCGATGAGCGCCGAGGGCTTCACGGAGCGGATGCGGCAGTTTCCGCCGCAGCGCCTCCTGGTGGTCTGCGGCGACCGCCCCACGATCCACCTGCCGGCCATCGAGCACGGTGTCCGCCTGCTCGTCGTCACCGGCGGCTTCACGCTCTCCGCCGGGCTGGTGGAGCTTGCCAAACTCCGGGGCGTGTCGGTAGTCACCAGCCCGTTCGACACCCTCAACACGGTGCTCCGCATCCGCTCGGCGCAGTTCATCGACCCGGTCGTGACCCGCGACGTGGTCACCATCGACGGCAAGGCGGCGCTCGCCGAGGCCCGCGGCTGTCTTGCTTCCGTCGAACCTGGAATCTCCGCGGGCAAGGGTTAGCCTACCCTTTCCCCCGGAGGATTCCATCCCATGACCCAGAAGCGCGAGCGGCTGTCGGGCCCCGAGAAGCTCGCCATCGTCA
>VGYR01000406.1 GCA_016872925.1 Planctomycetota bacterium | reverse complement strand
CGCGACGCCCCGCAGCCGGACTGAGTCGAACGGGGTGAGCGGCAACTGCGGCTGCCGGAGGCTGACAAACCGGCCCTGGCCCTGGGAAAGAAACTTGATTCGGTCGTGGAGCGGGGTCAGGGCCGCGACCCCGGCGCGGGTGTCGAAGAACTCGGGCGTCCCGGTGAAGAGCCAAATAAGGTGCGGATTGGAACCAGCGGCGTCGGCAATCTGCCGAATGCCGTTGAGCGACTTGCCCCGCACGTCAGACCGCATGCGGAGAATCGTCTCAGCCTCGTCGATCACGACCAGCAGCCCCTCATAGCCGGCCTTCCGCACGATGGCGAGGATGCCTCGCAGGTAGTCGAGGGCGTCGCGGCTACCGATCTCACCCCGGATTCCGGCCGCCCGCCTCGGACCCGCCCCCACGTTGTCGCTTCCGCACAGCCACGAGATCAGGGAGCCCGCGTCGGCGACGTTGCCCTCCTGCTTCAAGTCAAAAATCGTCTGCACGACCCTCACCAGGTCGGCCGACGCCTGGCCGCCGGAAATCTGCGCCAAGTCCTGTTCGAGCCGCTCCCGCACCTTGGCGTCGAAGTCGGCCGCTGAGTCGTCCGCCCCGGCCGCCACGAGCGACTCCTCGACCCTGCCGATCCACCGGTCGAGGATGTCGCCGAGGGCTCCCCGCGGGCAGGACGCCGTGCCGAGTTCCATCATCACCTTGTGGTAGACGTCGTCGAACTTGTGAAACTTGAGGTCGTTGTCGGACACGACGACGAAGCTTGTCGCGAAGTTGCGAGCCTGGGCATCGACTGCCGCCAGCCGGGCCATGAAGGTCTTGCCGCAGCCGTAACCGCCCCGCAGAAACTTGATCGTGCCCTCGCCGTTGCGGGCCAGGTCGAGTTGCCGGAGGAGTTCGTCCCGCTCCCGCTCGATCCCGACGGCAAAGGCATCGACGCCCCGCTCGGGCACAAGCCCCTTCCGCAGGGACTCGAAAATGTGGGCCACGTCTCGGCCGCTGAGACCACTCATCGATCGCCTCCCTCGCGCACATACCGTTTCACGCCGCCTATCGTTTCGATCCGAATCCGAAACGGGGCTCGGGCGGCGAGCGTGTCGAACTGCACCGCAAATCGCCGAGCGGCGCGGGCGCTGCCGAGCATGGTTGTCACCTCGGCCTCGGTGATCGAGCCGTGGGCGGCGACATGGGCGAACACCTGCCGGGCTCCGACATCGTCGATGGTTACCAGCCAGCCAGTGTCGTTACTCCGGGCCGCCTGAGCCTCGCGGGGGCTGGCGGCGGTGGGCGTGACCGCGAACCGAGCTTCTGGGCCGCCAGGGGTCACGCGGACATCGATGCCCGGGTGGTGCAGTTCGACAAGCGTGCGGATATCAGTGGGCCCTAGCAGCCGGAAGAAGACCTCGATCCGCTGCCCGATCGGGGCCCGAACGACGCTACCCTCCCAGGCCGCGCCGCGGACGTCGCAGAGTTCGACGCGGATCGTTTCATCTCCGGGTGCTCGGAGTGAGACGTCCACAAACTCGGGGGCGTCGAAGTTCAGCGCGGTTTGACTGGCGACTTTCAGGGTTGCTTCCAGGCAGTGCATTCCCGCGACACCCGCCAAGGCGCGGGCCGTGACGCCATACTCGGCCACCCTCGCCCCAGCCTTGCCGCGATGCACCGCCGTGACGACCGGGATCAGCCGCTCCTGGAGGCTGTTGCCGCCATGGATGAAGAGCGGCGGCCGGCCCCCGGTGTCGAATAGTGCCGTGGTCTCGGGAAACACGACAAAGCCCTCGGCCGCGTCATAGCCGAGATCAGCCAGCGGCACGGCCACCTCCCCGGCCGTCGCGGCGGCAACCGGGACAAATGCGTACCGAGGCTTGGGGTCGATCCGCCGCCCGTGGGGCTGAACCGTGGCCAGCGGCCCCATCGGCAGTAAAAACCCGTGGTCGCTCGTTACGACGAACCGTCTCACCCCGGCTTCGCGGAGCAGTTGCCACGCGGCCTTGATCTTGCGGACGGCCCGGTCGAACTCGTCGAGCCCCACGCCGGCCTCGCCGGCCACGTCGATCTCGCGGCCATGCACGACGACGAGCCGGGCCCGGCCGATTGACCGCTTGAGCGAGGTGGCGTCGCGGTCGACCACGTCGTCGAGCGTGAGCAAGGGACAGGTGCCGCCGCCCACGCGGTCGTGCATCGCCCGGCGGCGAGTCTCGGGGTCATGCACGCGAAACTCGCCGGTGGAAAACCCAGCAAAGCCGTCTGCGACCGCCCCCGTCGCGAGGCGGCCGCCGCGGGCCACGGGGGCCAGCGCGTTCATGCCCACTTCCGTCACGGTCGGCAGTTCAGCGAACCGGGCGGCGATCTTGGCCGTGGTTCCGGTCGCCTCGTCGAACGCCCGGAAGATTTCCTCGGCCATTTCGTAGCGCAGGGCGTCGATCAGGAAGCAGACAGTCGGCCCGTCATCGGCCACGAGCGGCTTCACGACATCGTCGAAGACCGTCCGCTGCTGGAGCGAGGCGGCTGGCAGGAAGCCGTGAGTGCGGCAGAGCCTGGAAAAACCTCTCGCCCACGCATCGGCCCAGTCGCGGTAGGCGAGCCGTGCGGCCTCGATTCCCACCCGGAGCCGCTCGAACTCGCCCGCGAGGCTCACGATCGCCGTGCCTCGGGCCTGCTCGAGCAGCCGGTGCGCCCGATCGACGGCGGCTCCCTTGGCGGCGTAGGCATCGGCGACGGCGGCAAAGTCGCCGCCTTCAGGGAGCGACAGCCCGGCCGCCTCGATCGCCGTTCCCAGTCGGGCTGCAGCCGCCACGAGCCGCCAGGCGGATTCCCGGCCGGGGATCGTGCGGGCCCAAAACCCGCTGCGGGCCGTGGCCCCGAGCCGCGCGTCAGCGTAGCGGCCGGCCTCGGCAAACCGGCTGGCTTCGAGGGCTTCGAGGCCTGCCGCGAACACCCGCTCCTCTTCAAAGCGAAACGTGTCCACCTCGCCCAGATCAGACGCCCCGATC
>VGYR01000405.1 GCA_016872925.1 Planctomycetota bacterium | reverse complement strand
ACGCATCTACAACGCCGACGACCGTACCGAGGCCGATCGGCGACTCAAGGACATGGTCGGCCGTTACCACAAGACCGCTCCCGCGCTTGCCAGCTGGCTCGAGGCCAACATCCCCGAAGCCCTCACGGTCTTCGCGTTCCCTACCGCCCATCGGCGGAGGCTGCGAACCAGCAACGGGCTCGAACGACTCAACAAGGAGATCAAACGCCGCACCCGTGTCGCCACCCTGTTCCCCAACGAGGCTTCCGTGCTGAGGCTGGTCTCGGCAGTCCTCAGTGAGATCAGTGACGACTGGGAAACTGAAAGGTCTTACCTGAACATCAAAGCCAGATGACCCGCCCGCTCATCCCGGCATTTACAGAAGAGGGGTTGCTTTATCTCTTCGCTCCGCCCGAGTCGAGCCTGAGCGACGGGACTCCCTTCGGCTCCAGCTTCGGTGTCATGCAGGGAGCCACGCTCACGGCCCAGTTCCTCAGCACCAACAATCCCCTGCGGCGGACCGGCACCTTCACCAACGACTTCGTGATCGGTGCGGGCAACGGCTATTTCCATTCGATCTACAACAATCCGGCGAGCTACAACGTCGTCAAGATCACGGGCGGCGTGTCGGGCACCGGAGCCGTCACGCTCTATGGCGGCTACCTGACGCTCTCGGGCTCCAACTCGTACACCGGTGACACGCGGCTGGGCACGTTGAATACGAACCTGCTGACGCTCGACAACGTCGACGCGCTCGCCGGCTCCACGCTCGACATGAACGCGGCCGATTCCGGCAGCCTCGCGGTGGCCAACAGCGGAACGTTCTATCGCGTCGGCGGCCTCAAGGGCAGCCGCGATCTCGTGCAGTCGAGCCAGCCCAACGCCGCCCTCGAGATCGGCACGAACGGCCAGAGCACGACCTTCAGCGGCAACCTCGGCCAGTCGTTCGGCAACGGCTACGACGGCGTCGTCAAGAGCGGCACGGGCACGCTCACGTTCACCGGCACGTTCTTCACCTCCGACACGCCCGTGGTGGCCGATCCCGGCATGTCGATCACCGGCGGCGTGCTCACCGTGGAGAGCGATAGTGCGCTCGGCGTGACGGCCTCCTCGAACACGCTCAACACCGTCGCGATGACGATCGACGGCGGCACGCTCCGCCAGACGACGGCGTTCACCGTGGGCCGGCCGATCGAGATCGGCTCGACGGGCGCCACACTCGACACCGCGGGCGTGGGGGCCTCGGCCACGCCCGCCTTCAACGGCATCGTGAGCGGCACCGGGAGCCTCGTGATTGCCGCCAACGGCGATCTCAACGGCACGGCCACCGGGGCCACGAGCCTCGGCGGCGTGAACACGTTCGTGGGCACGACCACCATCACGTCGGGCATGGTGCAGGCCTCGGCATCGTTCGGCAACGCAGCGAACCAGGTGGTGCTCGACGGCGGCGGCCTGTTGGCCACGGGCGGCAGCCGCACCAACTCCTACGCCACGCGGATGGCCCAGGCCGCGGGCAGGCTCCGGGCGGCTGCCGCAGGCGACGTGCTCAACCAGGGGGCGTGGTGAGCGGTTCGGGCACGCTGTTCACGAGCGGCAATGGCACGGTGAATCTCCAGGCCGCCAACACGCACACCGGCGATGCACGGATCGTGAGCGGCACGATGAATCTAGCCAACGCCGACGCGCTCCAGGCGAGCACGCTCGACATGAATGCCGCCGACGCCGGCACGGTTGGCTTCACGGCCGGCAGCGGCGTCTACAACGTGGCCGGCCTCAAGGGCAGCCGCGGGATCACCTTCAGCTCCGGCACGCTCTCGGTCGGGTCGAACAACGCTTCGACCACCTACAGCGGCATCCTCGCCGGCACGGGCAGGCTCGCGAAGGTGGGTTCGGCCGTCCTCACGATCGAGGATGCCAACTCCTACTCCGGCGGCACGCTTGTGTCGGACGGCAGCCTCACCGGCAATGCCTCGAGCCTTCAGGGCGCGATCACCAACAACGCCGAGGTCAAGTTTGCCCAGGCCACCGCCGGCACCTACGCCGGTGCCATGACAGGCTCGGGGTCGGTGACGAAGACCGGCGCGGGCAGCCTGACGATGTCGGGCAACAGCAGCTACGCCGGCCCGACGAGCGTGACGGCCGGTTCGCTTGTGATCAACGGCAACAACTCCGGGGCCACCGGCCCGATCAACCTCTCGGCCGGCACCACGCTCGCCGGCAGCGGCACCCATGGCGGTGCGATCGCCATCGTGGCCAATACGACCCTCTCCCCCGGCAACAGCCCCGGCACGTTCACCGCGGCTTCGGGCACCTGGGCGAGCGGCGGCAACTACAACTGGCAGCTGTTCGACGCGGCCGGCACGGCCGGCAGCACCTGGGACCTGCTCGACATCACCGGCGGCCTCGACATCACCGCCACCAGCGGCAGCCCCTTCCTGCTCAACCTCTGGACGCTCTCGGGCACCGGGCCCGACGTCAACGGCAGCGCGACGAACTTCAACTCCAACGCGAGCTACACCTGGCGGATCGCCACGGCGGCCGGCGGCGTGACGGGCTTCGCGGCCAACAAGTTTCAGGTCAACACCGGGGCCACCAACGGCACGGCCGGCTTCGCCAACTCGTTCGGCTCCGGGCAGCCCACGGTGGCCAACACCGGCAACGACGTCAACCTCGTGTTCACGCCGGCGGTGGTGTTCGACGTCACCAGCGGCACGCAGACACAGGCCCAGCTCGGCAACGCCGACATCGCCACCGCCGTCTCGGTCTCGAAGACAGGTGCGGGCTCGGTGGTGATGAACGGCAACAATACATAACGCGGCCTATCGGCCGCAACCCAAGAGGATCGTAGCCGGCGGTTCGGGGCTGGTCACGCCCCATCGCCGGACGGTCGAGTAGGCCCGGGGGCTTTCGCCCCCGGGCCTCTCTCAGAACCGGACTTGTGGGTCACACATCCGGCTCTTTGGGTTCCGGTCTCAGCGGACGGACAATGCTGTCCGGCCAGAGGCCGGTGCAA
>VGYR01000404.1 GCA_016872925.1 Planctomycetota bacterium | reverse complement strand
TTGTGGTTGTCCACGAACTCGCGGGCGAACATCGGCTCCTGAGGGATAGCCCGGCCAATGGCACGTCCGCAACGGTTTCAACGGTTTCCGAGCTGATGAGCGGCGCGTGAGCTGAGGGCCCGGTCTTGAACCGGAAGCGCTGACAGCATTGCCCACGGACTGATAGACCGTGTTGTTTGTGATGAATACCGTTCGACTGGAAGGATCGCCACCCCAAGGGAACGAACTGCTTACGTTGATACCGACGTTCGTATTCGCATAGACGAGGTTATTCGCGACCAAGGCATTGTCTTGGCTGTAATAGGTGTCTCCCCAGTCGCCGCCGATCTGGATCCCGGTGGAGTTGGAGTAGACGGTGTTGCCGGTGACGGTCGCCCGCCAGCCGTAGATACCTCGGCCGTTGTTGTAGACGCGGTTGGCGTCGACCAAGCCGCCGTCGCGAGAACGAATACCGGTGCCGTTGGCGAAGGCGATGTTGCCGCGGGCTACTGCGCCGCCACTCACGGAGATACCCGAGCCACCGTAGGAGCCTGTGACATGACTCCAGACGGTGTTGTTCGTCACCAGAACGCCGGAGCCATCTGCCGCGATGCCGACCTGGCTGTTCGAGCGAACCCGGTTGCCGGTGATCGTCATGCGAAAGCCGGACTGGCCGGACGGTATGCCGCCATTGATACCCCGCTCGTTGCCCCAGATGTCGTTGTCACTGATCAACAGGAACTCGCTGTCAGATGCCCCCCAGCCTGACGAACTGTAGATTCCCTCGTAATAGTTGCCGAAGATCTCATTGCCCGTGATCGTCACGCGGTCGCTATCCACCGGCGAATACAGATCAAGCACGATGCCGCGCTGAGCCCCGGTGATGCCCAATCCCCGGATGGTCACGTCGTCCGCCCCGGCGAACTGGAACACCGCCGTTCTATCCGCCGTGTTGCCGCGGTTGAGCACCGACTTCCGCGACCCGTCCACCGCGTCTACGAAGCCCTCGACCACCACGCCCGAGTCGTCGTCGGTGAGCACAATGTTGCGGACCAGGCGATACGCACCGGCATCGACGTGGATCACGTCACCGGGATTCAGGTCGTAGGCGGCGAGCAGGCCGCGGAGGCTCTTCATCGGCTGACTTGGACTCTTGCCACTGTTGAGGTTATTGCCCACCGCCGTCGTGAAGCCGTCGCCGACGGGCGAGCCGTCGTTGACGTAGAAGTCGGTGCCGGCGTTGGCCACGAGGAACGCGGCGTCGGAGATGTCGCTCACGCTTCCGCTCTGCACCCGGATCAGCGCCGTGTTGCCGGAGGTCGTGGTCGTGGGCGTCCAGGTGGCCTGGCCGCGGCCGGCGGAGTCGAGCGGCACGGCCGTCGCCACGGTCGTCCACGAGATGCCGTTGTCGAGCGACACGGCCACGTCCACGGCGGCGGTTCCGGCCAGGCCGGCAGAACGGAACTGGATCGTGACGGGGCTGCCAAGCCTCAGCGGATTGGCGATCCCACGCACAAGTGGTCGCAGCGCCGGCTCCACGTGGACCCTACGCCCGGGCTCGTCGAGAGCTTCCAGTACCTTTTCGCCGACCTTCTTCACATTCGAAATCTTGACCTCGGCACCAAAATCAGGCGCCGCCGGATACTCGAATGCGAGAGCCTGGGAGAGCAGGCCGGAGAGGGCATCGCTGAACGTAACGGCAGCCGGTCGCGAAAGCCCGAGCTGGGATTTGAGCGACACGAACTGGTCAGCCGGAGCAATCGTTTGGGCGGCGGCAAGCGACCCCGCGTGTTCTTCCGAAAGACCGTAGGCGGCAGCAACGTGCGTCCTGACGCGGGCCTCGAGTTGTGCCTGTTGGTTTTCCAGAATGATCCGTGCGCTCTGCCGGTCCTGTTCGTTGAGCTGCCTCGTGCACTCGCGAAACCGCTCGTCGCGGGCGGCAGCCGTCGCATTTGGCAGATTGAGCCCAAGGACGTGCTCGCAGCGCACGAGCAGGCCAAGTTCCTCCACGGCCTTGCTGCCGAGGAAGGAGGGTACCCAGCAGATCGTGCGGGCGCCGTCGCGGTGCGTCGACTGAAACGTCGTGAGCTTGTCGAGGTCTTCCCGCGGCGAGTGGCCCGGTTCATCGAAGGGATAGTCGAGGATCAACCGCCAGTCCTCACCTGCGTTCTCGAGGGAACTGTCAGGTAGTTCCCTGATGTTTTTGAAGAGGATGCTCGCCTGCCTAGGCGTCCCTTTCCAGTTCATGGAGAGGGTTTGCTCGAGCAGGTCTTCGCCATCGACTCCGGCCCGGTCGTAGACGATGCGCCGCACCCGCCGCACACGTTCGCCGAACGTGTCAGCTGCACGGGCCTCGGCGAGTATCGAATCGGTGTCGACGGCGGAGAGCTGGATGGCGATCGCAGGATCCTGTTCGCCGCCGATGCGAATTTCACCGATCGTGCCAGCCCATTCGCGACATCGGCGCAGCACCTCTTGCGCTTCCTGCCCCGGAATCGGTGAACGGATCGTGCCGTGGTTGAGTGCGGCCAGGCGGCTGGCAGTGAGTCCCTTGAGCGTCTTTTCACCCGGCACGAGCGCCGCCAGCAGGAGCGTCTTGAGCAGGCGGTCGTCGTTGCGGAAGGCGGTCCGTTTCGGGTCGCGGAAGGGCAGTGTCTGAAGCTGCTCCAGCCGCCCATGCTTGGCTTCCAGAGCCGGCAGCAGTTTTTGGTTGTAGAGCCGGGCGGCATTCTCAAAATGCCTGGCCATTTCAGGACTGAACCCCTGAGCGCCATCGGCGATCAAGTCGAAGAGATCGCCCACGGGAACCAAGTCGCCCACTTCGAGCGTGTCGCGCTGCTCAACGAGCAACTGCATCAGCACGCGGATGGCGGTGCGATCGCGTTGCAGTGTCTTGGTTCAGCGTGAACTGGAATCGCGAGGGCAAGGCGTAAGGGAACACCGTGCGGCTCCATGCCGCTTGAGTCGCGGCCTCCGGCCGCGAAGGTTTATCGCATAGGTGCCGATCCCGAAGGG
>VGYR01000403.1 GCA_016872925.1 Planctomycetota bacterium | reverse complement strand
ATCCGCACCGTGCCGCGTCGCCGGCCAATCGCTTCGATCGCGCCGGTCAAGCCGCGCTCAACCAGTTGCGACATGCGTTGGCCGCTGCGCAGTGTCCACCATGCGTCAATCACCACCGCCCGCACGAGATCGTAAAGCGGCGTGATGTCTCGCCGATACGCATCGTCTCCCGGCAGCGGCTTGTCGAGTTGTGCGAGCTGCTGCCCTACTTCTTCCAACGGCGGCAGTTCACGACCCCCTATCATCGCCCCCAAGCAAGGCAGCACCGGCCTGCCCGCCGTGTCGCGTTGCCACCCCCGCGGACACCAAGCGGCGAGGATGCCGGGAGTCGTATCTTTCGTCTCGTTGCTCATGCTCATTCCTCCGCCATCGGCATGATGACAGCAACCAGGCTGCCGCTGTAGAACGCCACCGCATCACCGCTGCCCGTGGCGTGGATCTCCACAGGCTCGTCGCCGTCAGCCCAACGCAACGCATCGCAGACGAACTCCGGGTCGAGCCGCACAGCGACCGGCTTCGCCAGCGCTTGCAGTAGCGGGCACTGCACTTCTGACTGTCCGCTTTCTGCGGATCGACCGCGGAGCCAAAGCTCCGTGTCGAAAGTAAACTTCACGCCCTTCGACTGCTCGCTCGTGACGATCGCCGCCTGGCGAACCGCCGCGAGCAGCTCGTCGTGGTTGACCGCTGCACGCGGAGCCGACGTGTTTGCCGGCACGACTTCGCGCCATTTGGGAAAGCGTCCCTCGAGCAGCCGCGCAACCAGCCGCGGCCCCTCGTCGCACGTCGCCACCAACTCGCTCGCCGTCACCTCAAGCTGCACACCGCCTTCGCTGCTGGTGAGCATCGACAGCAGCAGCACCACCGCATGGGCAGGCACGACCACGCTGGCGTCGTCCGTCGCCTGGTCAACGGTCTCGGTCACCACCGACAGCCGCCGGCCGTCAGTCGCCACCGCAGACAGCTCGCCGCCCCTCATCTCGAGCAGCACGCCGCCGAGCGCGTAGCGGCTGGATTCGGTGTCGGTCGCGTAGGACACGCTGCGGAGCATACGCGCCAGCACCTCCTGCGGCATCCGTGCCAGCGGCCTGGCGTCTACCACGCCCCACGACGGGAACTCCTCCACCGGCTCCGTCGGCAAACGCCACGAGCCACGCCCAGCCTTGACGAGGCACGCCGTGCCGCCAGGGTACAGCTCCACCGCCGGCGCGTCGGGCGTTTCTTTGACGATCGCCGACAGCCGCCCGTGCGGCAGCAGCACTAACGGCCCGCTGTAGTCGAGCGGCATCTCGACGCGCACCTCGAGGTCGGTGGCGATCGCCTTGCCCGACGTCAGCAGCACGTTGGCTAACACTGGCTTCGCGCCTTTGCTCGGCACCGCCCGCCCGCACACGCTCAGGGCGCGGGCAAGCGAATCTCGCGGGATTGTGTTGGCGTCGCCGCTCGGCTGCGGCATCGCGTCGTCGGACTGCTTGCGTTTCTTCGTTGTCGTCGCGGTCATTGGTTCCCTCCCTGGAGTTTGGTCATCGTGCGTGCAATCAGGTCAGACACCGGTTCCCCATCGTCGGTCGGTCCAGCGCGTACGCGTGCTTGCGATTGGACCCACTCGGCGTGCTCGGCGTCGGTCATCGACCGCCCAGCGTCGCCACGCCACCAGCGCCGCTTCTCACGCGGCACCGGCGGAGGCCCGGAAGCGCCAGGCCGCACCGTCTCCCGGTTCGTGCCGCCCTTGTCCTGGCATCGCTGCAGCCAGCCGACGACGAACCGCCGCCAGTTGCGTTTGCCGCACCGCTGCGGGTTCGCCTTGAGCCAGGCGGTCGCCTTGGCCAACTCCTGCTCAAGCACGGCACCGGGGAATGCCGCTGCCCATTCCCGGCGGTCGTCGTCCGTGATGCCCTGCCAGCCGTCCGCAGGTGTCCACGACACGCCGGCAGCCTTCTCCCGCGAGCGAGCCGCAGGCTTGCTCGTGGGAACCGGCGCAGCCGGTATGTCTTTCTGTGTTGTACTGTCTTGTCTTGTATTGTCCTGTAGTCCTGTATTTTCTGGACATTTGTCCGGAAACTTCCGGACATTGCGGTTTTCCTCGCGTTTCACGCACTTCCGCCGAGCGTCTTCCATGCGGGCCTTCGCTGCCCGGCTAAACCGTTTTTCCCAACCGGCGATTTCAACGGTGCCGTCCCGAAACGTCACCCAGCCGACCTGCTCAACAGCAAGCCAAAACCGCTCGTCGCCGCCAGCCAATGCCGCCAGCCGCCGAGGTGTCGCCCGCAACACGCCGTCCGCGGTGTTCATCGCGGCCCACGACCACAACTGGATGAGACGCCAGCCGACGACCTCAACAGGTTCGCCGGTCACGTCCACCAGTTCGAGCACCTCGGGCTTCGTGCCGAGGTTGCAGTCGATGGGTATCCACTCACCGGCCATCCGTGGCGTCCCCTGGTCAGGTCTTCCGGGCCACCCGCTGCGCCAGACCATCTGCGGCTTGCTGTGGCGAAATCAGTAGTTCGCGGTTTTTCGGCCGCCGGCTTCGCGTAACCGCGTTCGTGTAGCGAATCTCCAGTTCGCGGAAATCCGCCCACGAATAGAGGCTCCGAACCTCAGGGCAGTCGTCGTAGGACAGCCGCCAATCCGCCGGCGTGTCGCGGAGCAGTGTCGCCAATTCGACGTGCTCTTCGTGGCTCATGTTGTGAGCGTAAAGCTGCCCGCCCTTGACGTAATACGGCGGGTCGAGGTAGACAAAGCACGCCTCACGCGTCTTCTTCATCACGTCGCGGAAGTGAAGGTTAGTAATGCGCAGCGTGGTAAACCGACGCAGACGGTCGCCGGCAACGCGGATCGCCTGCTCCACAGAAGCCGGGCTCCAACGGCAGCCCACCGTGTAGTCGCCGCCCTGCGCCTTTCCGCCGATCGGCCCCCCCGCTTTCGCGCCAAACCCGCTGACGCTCATTCGGTGCAGCGCGATCTTGTTGAAGCCGTCTCGCGCAATGCACCGAGTCCTGACCCCGTCCCGCTCTTTGAGTTGGTAAAACGCTTCGGTCGTCGGCTCAAACTCGCGAACGTACTTGACCAT
>VGYR01000402.1 GCA_016872925.1 Planctomycetota bacterium | reverse complement strand
ACCTGGCGACGGCTCTGCTGAACGTTGTTCGCAACAAGGGCGCCCCAGGCGTGGACGGTCGCAGCGTGGAGGAGGTACTGGGCTCTGCTCGGTCGCTTCTGCCACGGCTGCACCGTGCGCTGCTGGAAGGGACGTACCAGCCGGGTGACATCCGCAGGGTTTGGATTCCCAAGCCAGGCGGAGGTCAGCGCGGTCTGGGCATCCCGAACGTGATTGATCGGTGGGTTCAACAGGCCGTTGTCCAGGTTCTGGAGCCGGTCTTCGAGCCGACCTTTCATTCGAGCAGCCATGGATTCCGGCCCAAGCGTGGGGCGCACACGGCGATCGCCGAAGCAAAGGAGTATGTCGGCGGCGGGTACGGGGTGGTGGTCGATATCGACCTCTCGAAGTTCTTCGACCGCGTCCATCACCATCGGCTCCTGGGCCGTCTGGGCCAGAAGGTCGCGGACTCCCGGATCCTGAAGCTGATCGGTCTGATGCTGAAGGCGAAAGTCGTGATGCCGGATGGCACGCGGGTGTCGACCGAAGAAGGCACACCCCAGGGCGGTCCCCCGTCTCCGCTGCTCTCCAACGTCGTCCTCGACGAGTTCGATAAGGAGTTGGCGAGGCGGAGGCTCCACTTTGTTCGCTACGCCGATGATTGCAACATCTTCGTGCGGAGCGAGCGGGCCGGTCAGCGGGTGATGGGCTCGATCCGAAAGTTCCTCCAGAGCCGCCTGCGGCTTCTGGTGAACGAGGAGAAGAGCAAGGTCGCCCGTCCTGAGGAGATCCACTTCCTCGGCTTCCGCCTGCGGAAAGCCAAGGAACGGACGAAGGTGGAAGTGCTCGTCTCGAACCGCACCAAGGAGCGCATGGATGCCAAGATCCGCGAGCTTACGCCGCGGATGTGGGGCCAGTCGCCGACGAGGTGCATCGAGCAGATCAACGTCTATCTTCGTGGCTGGTCAGGCTACTTCCGAATCTGCACGGAGGAGGACGTCTATCTTCTCCACGTGTGGGATGCCCACATCCGACGACGGCTGCGGGCCATCCTCGTTCGGCAGAAGAAGCGGCCCCGCCATCTCTACCGGCACCTGCAGCACCGCGGTGCCAGTTCGCGTGCAGCCACGCACACGGCCTGGTGCCGACGGGGCACGTGGTATCGGAGCAACACCTCGGGGATGACCGCGGCCTACCGGAACGCCTGGTTCCACGAGCGTCTGGTGTCTCTGGTCTCCACCTGGGAGGAGCTCAACCCGCGCCCCAAACTGGCCTCTGTTCTGGCCTCTGGTCAAACGCTGTTGTTCGACCTGTGAGACTGAAGCCCAAAGAGCCGGATGCGTGACCCACAAGTCCGGTTCTGTGAGAGGCCTGGGGGCGAAAGCCCCCGGGCCTACTCGACACACCACGCGACGCCGCCGGGACCGCCCCGGAGGCCGTATCGTCGAGCCCGGCAACGAACGCCGCCGGGGTCATCCACTTGAGGCCGCCATGCGGCCGCCTGTGGTTGTAGTCCATCCGCCACTGGTCGAGAACGACCCGAGCCTCAGGCAGGCTCAGGAACAGTTCTCGGTCGAGCAGCTCGTCCCGAAGCCTGCCGTTGAAGCTCTCCACGTAGCCGTTCTCCCAGGGGCTCGCCTCCTGGATGTAGAGCGTGCGGACACACGCCCTTGCCAGCCACTCCTGGATCTCCTTGGCGACGAACTCAGGGCCGTTGTCGCTCCACAGGTGCTCGGGTGCTCCCCGCACGGCGAACAGCTCCTTCGCGTCATGATCACGTCCCGGGCAGTGAACGACCGGGCCACTTCGATCGCCAGACACTCCCTCGTGAACTCGTCGATCACCACGAGGATCCGCAGCTGTCTGCCATCCTCCGTACGCTCCGTGAGGAAGTCGTAGCTCCACACATGATTCCGATGCGTCGCCCGGTGACGGACGCACCCATTGGCACTTGACCCCGGTAATCTGCGGCGTTTCCGCTGCTTCTGCGGCACCTGCATGTGCTCCTCCTTCCAGATCCGATGCACCCGCTTGATGTTCACCTTCCAGCCCCCGAACGCATCCGGGCCGGTCAGCACGCGATGCGTGCGCTCGCTCCCATGCCTTGGGAACGTCTCCACGATCTTTCGCATCACACCGAGCAACTCGCGGTCGCCGTCTACCTTCCTGGGACGGTGACGCTGCGTGCCTCGGTTCTGCCCGAGCACCAGACAGACCCTTCTTTCCGAGATCGTTTCCTGCCCCAAGGTCCGTCGGACGGATTCCACCGTCCGACGGCGACGCTCGGGGCAAGTCAGTTTGGGCGGGCGGCCTCCTTGAGGATCAGCATGTCCAGGGCCTGGTCCGCAACAAGCTTCTTCAGCCTCGAGTTCTCCTTCTGGAGCTCCTGAAGCTGCTTGGCCATCTTCGGATCCATCCCGCCGAACTTCGTCCGCCAAGGGAGTACGTCTGCTGGCTGATACCCAGCCGTCGGCAAGATCAGGCACGGTCGCACCCTTCCCAAGGTCCACATCAGCCTGCCGAAGCAGGCCCACGATCTGCTCTGCACTGCGTCGCTTCTTCATCAGAGAACCCTTTCCAGCTCCTGTCGAGGCACGAGGATTCTCTCACAAGACCTGGCTCAGGATTTGGGGAGGGGGTCACGCCAGCGCGGTGACGGCGGGCCTGAGCTTGTGATGTGGCGCAAACACCCCGTGGTAGTGATGCCGATGCTTCCGCGGCGGCGGCACGAGATCGGCGAGCCGGTCGAGGAACTCAAACGACGAGAGCTCCACGACGCCATTGGCCCCCGGCCGGGTGGACTTGCGGCCGCGGCCAGGCCCGACCCAGGTGGCGGCTTTGTGTCTGGGTAGCACGTAGCGGATGCGCGCGATCCGGCCGGCTGGGCCGCGGATCACGGACAGTCGCTCCAATGCAAAGGGGGGCCGCGCACAATACCGCAGCAGGTGTTCCAAGCTCTGAAAGTAGCTCGGAACGTCGCGGTCGATGAGCGCGATCCGGACACTGGCGTCGATGGAAAACCCGCTGTTCTCCCAGGCGATCATGTCGGCAGCAGCAGAAGCGTCGAGCAGGTGAGCGAGCCTGAACCAGCGGATCACGC
>VGYR01000401.1 GCA_016872925.1 Planctomycetota bacterium | reverse complement strand
GGGAAACAGGAACACTCGTGAGTAAGTGTTCGAGGAATCGGGATCACCGCCCTCGCATGTCAATGCTACGCTGCCGGGCTGCTGCTCGGCCGCGAGGACGACGCGATACCAGCGAGCAGCGGTCAATTTTGCGGGTTCGTTCATCCACAACACCATGGCGCCCGGCCGAAGCAGGTCCCTGATCTTCTGGCCCGTTGGCAAGGTGGCTGACGAATAGCCCCATGTGTCGGTGTTGGGGTCACTGTCATCCGGCTGAAGCACAATCGGCGGGGACGTGGGGTCGCGACGCTGAAAGGTGACGATCGTGAGCGTCGCTGGCGTGGCGGCATCCCAGAACGGCGCCGTCGTGGCGGACGTCTGCACGGTGGCCAGAAAGCTGTAGAGGCCCTCGAAGGCCCGGCGACCCGCCGGTGCGGCGTTGGCCAGCGACACCGACCACTGCGGCAGCGGCGGATCGTCGGGCGCCACGTTGTCGAGCGAGTAGAGCACGTCGTCCTCACTGCGGTAGAGGAGATCGCAGACGGCTTGGAGGTTCGTCGGCCTGCCGGCCACTCCCGATCCGGTGACCCAGACGGCGGACGTGCCGGTCGTCGCGGCATCCACCAGCAGGGCGATCGAAGTCGTTGATTCTGACGCCATAGGAGGCCAGGCACCGCCGGGGAACGTGTTCGACCCGCTGTAGAGTGGATCGAACACCGCGATCGGGGCGTCGCCCGTGCCCGTCTTCCATGAGGACGTCCTGAGCAGACCCCGCGCGATGAGATCGGCAGCGACGTTCGATGACATGACCGCGGAGCGGTCGTAGATCGTGGCCTTCACCGCCTGCGATTTGCCCGCGGGCACGAGGGCCAGCACGCTCAGCAGGCCAACCGTGAGGATGCCCATCGAGATGAGCACCTCGAGGAGTGAGATCCCAGGGCGGCCGCGCGAGGGCCGGGCGTGGGAAGGGGCCGGCTTCATATCAGCGGCCCTCCTGGAAAGTGCTCTGCCGGACGTACGCCTGGCTCAGAATGAGCGCGGCGGTGTCGAAGGGCCGGTTTTTGGCGTCGAGCGACGCCCCTGACAGGAGATTCACCTCCGCGACGCGAGGCACGCCGCCCCGCGGATCAATCGCCACCCAATAGGCGCCGGCCTTCGTGAAGCAGGTTGCCTCCTGGATCATCTCGAGCGGCGCGACCAGGAGGCAGACGGGCTCGATCATCGGCTCGGCAAGCCCGCCACTGAGGACGACGTCGGCCGGCCGTCCAGAGGAGTCGTAGAGAACCTGCGAGGGCTGCAGCGGCGATGGGCTCGAGGGAGCAAATCCCCACGGCCCCACAGCCCCGAGATGCGTCCACGTGAGGTCGATCGCCATGCCGTCACCGAGGGTGACTGCCACGGATGGATCCTTCGTTGCAGCGAGGAGCACTTCGTAGGCGACGCCGGTCGACGTGGTCACGGGCCAGGCGGTGTTGTAGGGAGTCTGGCCGCGACCGAGATTCATGGTGGCCGTCGTGGGTGAGCCGGTGAATGGCAGGAGCCGGAACGAGGTCGGGGAGCCGGCGAAGCGGATCACCATGTTCGACGAACTGGTGAGCGTCGCCGGCAGGATGAAGCCGTTCTGGAAGGTGAGCGTGGCCACGGTGCGCCCTGGCTTTACTGGGTCGACCGTGACCACAGAGTTGAGGGCCTCGCCCGCGTAGGGCTCCGGGATCTGGGCCGCGAACAGATCGATCGCCACGACGTGGGCGACGCCCTGCGAATCGGTGACCATGTTCGGGAGCGGCTCGATCCACAGGCCGGCTCCACTCCGCGTTCCGATCGCCCGCGACTGCACGTTGGCAACGAGGCCGGAGACCGACCGGGCCGCCTCGCGGACCTTGCGGGCGTCGCTCGGGTTGGCGAGGTTCGGCAGAACGACGACCGACAACAGCCCGAGGATCGCCACCACGACGAGCAGCTCGACGAGCGTCATTCCGCGACGAAGGTGGAGGTGCTGCGGCGCCACGGGGTCACTTCTTCAGCAGGTCGTGGTTGGTGATGTTGTCGAGGGAGGTCGTGTCAGGGGTGACGGGAAGGGCCTCGCCGACACGCCGTTCGCTGACCAGGTTCTTCCGAGATGTACAGAGACCTTCGTCTGTTGTGCCCGACACGGGTGCGAGCTCTCGGTCGGAGCTCAGCCATCCCTTTCCGTCGCCGCCGGCCTCCAGCGTCTGCACTCCGTAGCCAGTGGCGTCGTCGAACGGCGTACCGAGGGCTCCGTCCGGCCCCGCCGAATAGATCAGTGGCACAAGCGCGTACGCTGTTGGGTCGCGGCCCGTCGGATCCAGCGGATCATGTGCGTTTACGGGATCAGGCTGCTGGATGGGCGACGTGAATCCCGGAGCCCAACGGAGAAAGGCGATGGGGCGCCCCCAGCCGTCGAGAAACTCGGTTTTGCCATCCTTGTCGACATCCCCGAGTTCATCCGAACGAAAAAACTCCAGTGCGTCGGGCTCGTATCCCGACCGCTCCAGGATCATGTAGAGGCACTCGGCGCTGCTGAACGTCGGCTTTGGGTCCGGGTTTGAGGGACGGATCTGGGCGTACGCTCGAACGGCAGTGGTCTTGAACTTGGGATCCAGCGAACCACCTGTCAGGTCTTGCGGCCTCGGGACATCGCCCCATTGGTCGGGCATCTCGTAGGTCACGAGCCTTCGCTTGTCCAGCAACATCTGGTAGTAATTGCGTGCCGCCGATCCAGCCGCGGCGGTGGTCACCCGCCGATTGCGGTAGGAGTCGTACATCGGGCGAATGACGGCGTCGATCTTCCGGATCGTGTTTCGCGTCTTGTCGGCCTTGGCACGCTGACGGACGCCGCCCAACCCAGCGAGCGTGAGCGACGCTAGGATCGCGACGATCACCATCGTGACGAGCAGCTCGACGAGCGTGAAACCATGTAGGGGGCGAGGGCATGCGTTCGCATACCCTCTCATGGGTTGCTGAGACCGTTTCCCCCTGACATGGAGTTCACGATGATCGCTCGCCCTGACGCGGCCTGTTTCGTTGGCATTGACCTTCACAAGGACACGTTGACCGCGTGCGTGCTCCGCGGCAGAGACCG
>VGYR01000400.1 GCA_016872925.1 Planctomycetota bacterium | reverse complement strand
TCCACCACCTGCCAATCCACCACCTGCCAATCCACCACCTGCGTCTCCCCTGGGCGGTGGCGGCACATATTCGGCGACTGGCATGGCTACATCCCTTGGATATGTACAGTCGTACACTATCCGTCGAGAGTGCCGTCGTCAACGCGCGCACCGGAAAAAATTCCCTGGCCGTCAGACTCCGGCCGACCGCGGCCCCAAGGCCACCCCACGGCCCACCCGCGACGCCGCGACGCCACGACGCCACGACGCCACGACGCCACGACGCCACGACGTTTCCCCGAGCCCTGCCATGGCGAAGCCCCGAACCCGATCATCCCCTGGCCGGCGAAGCCCTGAACCCGATCGTCCCCTGGCCGGCGAAGCCCTGAACCCGATCGTCCCCTGGCCGGCGAAGCCCTGAACCCGATCATCCCCTGGCCGGCGAAGCCCCGACTCCGATCATCCCCTGGCCGGCGAAGCCCTGAACCCGATCGTCCCCTGGCCGGCGAAGCCCTGAACCCGATCGTCCCCTGGCCGGCGAAGCCCTGAACCCGATCATCCCCTGGCCGGCGAAGCCCCGAATCCGATCATCCCAGGGACCCGCGAAGCCCCTCCGCCGTCGCCCTCGCATCGGCCCGTCGCAACCTCGTGCGGGTCGATGCGAGGGCAGAGGCGCGAGGGGCGTACCCCTCTGCAGAGCCAGAGCTGAGGCTTGGAGGCTTGCAGGCTTGCAGGCTTGCAGGCTTGGACATCGCAGCGGAGCAGGGCACCCCGCCGCGTACACTGCCGCTGCCCCCTCTCCCCAAACCCTCTCCCCACCATGCCCCCCCGCGCCCCGTGCCTCCTCGCCCTCTGCCTCCTCCTGCTCCCCGCCGTCCGCACCCGCGGCGACCAGCCCCCGTCCTGGTTCGACGCTGACACCAGCGCCCTCGTCCGCGCCCGGCTCGACATCTCCGACCGCCACTACCGTCAGATCGAACCGGCTCTCGCCCACCTCGCCACCGTCCACGCCGAGCGCTTCGCCGCGCTCGACGCCACCGCGCGCACCGACAAGCTCGCCGCCCTGGCCGCGTTCATCGATCGCCTCCGCGACGCCCATGCCGACGACGTCGTGATCGGCACGGGCCGGCGGATCATCGGCCTGCTCGATCCCGATCCGGGGCTCACCCCGAAGGAGGTCACGGCCCTGGCCGACGCCTATGGCGCCAGCGCCACCGTCCTCAAGCGCACCGGCAGCGAGCCGCTCGCCGCGGTCGCCGATTCCTTCCTCGCGGCGCTCGAAGCCGCCGCGGCAGCGCCTCTCCCGACGACGATCATCGTCCTCGGCCATGGCCTGCCCGACGAGATCCAGAGCTATTCGATCCCGGTGGAGCGCGTCGCCGCGGCGCTCGTCGCAGGCGCGACGAAGCGCGCCGCCGCTGCCGCCCCCTCGAGCCCGCTCGACCTCGGCCACGTGGTGATCATCTGCGACGACTGCTACAGCGCCGACTTCCTCACCAACCTCGGCGCCGCGCTCGAGCGCCTCGCGACCGCCGCGGGCCGATCGGTCGCGGCTCTCCCGACCTGCATCGCCGGCACCTCGTATGGCCGGGTCGGCCGGGCCGACGTGGCGGCGGCGTTCGTGCCCCATTTCTGGAAGGACGTGATCGAGCTGTATTACGTCCGCCGCCCCTGGCCCGACGCCGTCACGCTCGCCGGCTTCTTCGACGCGGTCGACAACATGATGTATGGCTACGGCCGGGCGCCGATCGTGGAGGAGGGGCGTGTCGTCGGCTATCGGCTGGTCGATCCCGACGCGGTCCAGGACCCGGTCGTGTTCGTCTCGCTGTCGATCGACGAGCTGGCCGAACTGCGCCGGCTCCTCGATCTCCCGGCCGATGCGGCGTTGGCGCGCCTCCTCGACATCGGCTGACGCTGCCCCCCGGAGCCTGCCATGCGCCTCGCCGCCGCCGCGGCCGAAAACGAACTGCCTAGCCAGTCATTCACATCGCCAGCCGGGGCGACTGCCGCGCGCTGCCATCGGCAGACTGCGTGTACGACGAACTAGACCGTCCACTCGCGCGAACTGCTCCGGGTCGAGATGAAGTTGCGTTCGTGGTCGAGCCGGAACGTACCCGTCGACACTTCAAGGAGCAGATCTCCCTGGCCCCCCTCGGCTTCCTCGAAGCCATCCGGCAGAAACTCTGCGAGCACATCCCGGACATGACTTGTGAGGAACGGGTCGGCCTGCTCGACGTCGATCGGTGCGCCTGCCTGGTCGATGAAACCGAGCATGTCGATGCCCCCCTTGCCCTGATAGCCCGAGTAGTCGGCTTGGACGAGCGCAACGCCGAGCGCGGCAAGCCGCGGCAGGAGCTCGCTGCGAATTTCGTGAGCAAGCTCCGCGGGAACCTTCTGGCGGATTGGCATGGGGCATGACCTCGAAGGAAAGACGGCGGAATCGCCCGGGGCAGTCAAAGAAGTGTACATATATACACTTATTGAACAACCGCCCGCGGAACACATCCCGGGCGGCGATAGGGCCGCAACCCTCGACAGACCTGCGAGGCGACCTCGGCTCACTCGCCCCGTGGCCCGATCACGCCGCGGAGCCATTCCCGGGCCCGGGCGCGCTCGGGGAGGTCGCGGAGCACCCACGCGGCCGAGTGGTTGGCAAACGGGATCGGCACCAGCGTGAACGCGCCCGGAGGGGCCGCGGCCACCGCTCCACGGCACTGCATGCCCGTGCTCCCACTGCGGCCCGCACCGCTGGCGCGGTGCCTCGACGACCGCGACGCCGCCGCGCGGCCGATCAGGCCTTGTAGAGGTCGCGGTTGGTGTCGGGCACGACGCCTTCGGGGGTCTCGTCGCTGGCGATGTCGAACCACTCCGGCTGAAACTCGATCCGCGCCCGCGTGCTCGGGTTGGCTAGCGCGATGTTGCTCGTCAGCGCGATCACCGCGTCGGCGATCGCCACCTCCGGCTTGCAGCGCGGCTGGTTGGCCGGGTCGGGATTGCGGACGCACCACGCCCAGTGCTCGAGCTCCTCGGTGTAGCCGCGCGACGGCGGACCGGAGTCGCCACCGCCACCCCCCTTGGCACCCGCCGCGTAGCTCCCGCCGCTCTCGGTGGTGGCCGG
>VGYR01000399.1 GCA_016872925.1 Planctomycetota bacterium | reverse complement strand
GTTGACGATCGCGATCGAGCTTTTCTTGCCGAACGGGGGATTGGTGAGGATCACGCTGTAGCGATCCCCCGGGTCGCTGGCCAGGCTGTCGACGCCCGACTTGATCGGGCAGGGGTCGGCGTTCACCCCATGCAGGTAGAGGTTCATGATGCACAGGCGGGCTGGCTTCGGGTCCACCTCCCCGCCGAATACGAAGCTCGTGCGGAGGTGCTTCTTCTGGTCCTTGTCGAGGCTCGCCCCCTGGTGCCTCACGACATGGTCGTAGGCAGAGAGAAGGAACCCACCGGTGCCACAGGCGGGGTCGCACACGGTGTCGTCGATCGTGGGCCGGACGACGTCGACGATCGCCTTGATCAGCTCCCGCGGCGTGAAATACTGCCCCGCCCCCTTCGGGCTCTCCTGGGCGCTCTTGGCCAGCAGGCCCTCGTAGATGTCGCCTTTGACGTCGGCGTCCATGCTCGACCACTTCTCGGTGTCGATGAAGTCGACGATCAGCCTTCGAAGGGTGGCAGGGTTTTCGATCTCGGACTTGGCCTTCTTGAAGATCTCTCCGAGCATCCCTGGCTGCCGGCCAAGCTCCTCCAGGCAGCGGCGGTAGTGGATCTCCAGGTCCGCCCCCTCCCGCTTGAGCAGGCTCTCCCAGTTGTATTTCGCGGGAACGATGCTCGGCTTGTTGTAGGGAGGCCTCGTCAGTTCGTCGGCCATCTTGAGGAACAGCAGGAACGTGATCTGCTCCGTGTAGGCCATGAAATTCACGCCCACATCGCGCAGGTGGTGAGCGAAGTTCCAGGCCTTGGTGACGATCTGCTGGGATTGGTTGGTGGTCATGTGAACAGCCTGTCCATTGGCGTTGGTTTGAGGTTTTGCCGCGGATTGCGATGATTCCCGGGGGCGCCGTTGATTCTTTCCCGCAAAGTGCCGATCATCGATCTCGGACTGAGCATTCTCGGTCGGCTTGCGGCTCCGACATTTGTCGGGGCCGCTTGTTTTTATGGGTCGACGATGAGCCCATGACCCCGCTCCTGGCCCTCTTCGGCCCGGTAGAGCTTCGTGGCGATTACCTCATACGCCCGATTGGACTGGTCCGGATTCATGCACGAGCGGCCGATCGGCCGCGCCGTCAAATCAGCCAATTGCAGCCCTGTGGAGTTGATTTGCTTTCCGGGGAACACGATTTCGAAGGGAAGCGGCTTGCCCAGCCGGTTGCTGCCGGCGCAGACACGACGGAACTCCAGTTCCAGGGCGCTGTCCTCGTTCTTGCCTCGCGCCTCGAAAACGATGTGTGTTCGCTTGGCACCGTTACCGAGGTGCGCCAAGCAGGCATCGACTCGCTCGAGCCCCTCGCGCATCGCCACACCGTAGGGCTCGGTATCAGCGCCATAGCGCGTCGCGAATCGCCGCTTGTGCAGCACCACAGCGATAATCGTGAACGGACTGTCCCGCACCCATACGGAGAGCTCGGCAAGGAAGCGATCTCTGATCGAGCGATCGCCGTGGAAGTCGAACGGTGGCCTTCGGAGTCGGATTTCGCGCTCGTGGAAGACGACCATGTCATGGCCGAAGTACTCGAACTTCAATCGCTGGAGCGCCGGCACGATCGCGGACACGTAGTCGGACTTGCGGAAGATGCAGAACGTGAGGACGAATAACGGGTAGTCAGGGTCGATACCCGTCACGCTCGGATTGCCGCTCTCGTCGACATAGACGACGAAATCGCTGAACGGCTCCATCAGCGAGCCCTCCGGGGCCTTGTCGATGCCGTTAGGCGCTCCGTGTCGCGGGTCGCCTTGATCCGCTCCAGAAGAACGCTGGCGGGCTCGTCGTTCGGATCCTGGGGGACGAGTTTCCCTTCAAAGGCTCTTTTCAGGATGGATTGGCGGAGCCTTTTGGATCTGATGAGCTCCGCCTCAATGGTCTTCTCAGCGGAATCAATCTGGGAGAGGCGTTCCTCCACGAGGAGGACGATCTGCTCTTGTTCGGCGAGGGGCGGGAGGGGAACGGGCAATAGCCGTGAGTTGCCAACGGATATGTTGAACTGCCCAGCGGTTGCCTTCGCCGTGCGTGTGATCCAACGCAGGACCTCGTCGGACATTAGGCAAATGGCAAGGTAGCGTGAGAGAACGACATCGCTGGCACGAAACAGCACGATAGCCTGATTCATGTTCCATTCGGGATAGGTGTCTGGCACCAATGACACCTTCCCGAGAGGCGGGCCCACAATATTCATCAGCACATCATTGGGCAGGATGCGCGAACGGCCCAGGCGTTCCTCGTGCGTCTCCTGCGAAACAAAGGTTGGATTTACGGTAAAATCCAGCCTGCCGTCCTGAGTGAGGTTGTAGACCTTGATGAAAGGCACATCTCCACTCCCCGATGTCATCTCGTCGGCGGGAGGTGTGTTGCCGTTCTCCACACGCTCGCAGACTTCAAGGGTAGATGCCCACGCCCAAGACGACGGCAGGTCATACAGACCCGCTTCATGGGTCGGCGCCTCGTACTTGCTCTGCCAGTTCTTTGGAGGCTCCTTGCCCTTCTCCTTAAACTTCGCGAGCTGATCCCGCTCCCACTTCTCCCGTCGCTCACGAAGGATGCGATCCAGGAGCATGGCACCGTCCTCCGCCTGCGGATGCTCCTTCCGCCAGTCCGCGGTGAGCTCGCCTTCCACGGCCGACTTCAGAACCGACGCCCTGTAGCGTTTCAGGTTCGCCTTGGCACGCTGGAGGCTGGCGACCGCGGCATCGAGGTGGCTGAAGAGCTCCTCGATCTTTGCGACGATGCGGTGCTGTTCGGGGAGGGGCGGGACAACACAAGGAAGAGCGGAGAAGCGATCCGCGCCAAGATGATGGATGCCGACACCGCGTGCCACTTTGGAAAAGATGCCGTTTCGGGCGAAGTGCTCAAAGACACGATGGGCGAATCGGGGAAGAAGGCTGGCGGGACGGAACCGAATGACGGTGTTCTGAAAGCAGTAGATCGTGTCTTGATCTTTCCACAGCACTGGTGTGAACGCCGGTTGAAAAGTGCAGCGCGGGGCGGTCGAAAAGTGCAGCGCTGGGGATGGGTTGAATCTACTCCGGGGTAGCTGGTTGCTCCAAGGATG
>VGYR01000398.1 GCA_016872925.1 Planctomycetota bacterium | reverse complement strand
GATAGAGCCATCCCGTTGTACCTTGGGCTCTGCCTTCCAGATCGCCCATCGCGGTGCATCCTTCAAAGCCTGTGGAATCCGACTGGCATCTACCGGCACGATCTCGGAGCGGTCTCGTAACATCGTCGTCTCGCTTTCACGTTAGTGGATCAGCGGCGTCGGCTCGCGTCGTGCGCCACGACCAATGAGGCGTTCATGCCCGCAGGGAGCCCTGCGCGTATGCCTGAACCCTGCTGATCGTGACGCGAGCGATTGGCATTACCTACGCACAGCCGCGTTCCAACCGCGTCCGCTATGGGAACCCTTTCGTTCCAACGCGCTCCGGAACATGCGGGACGGCGGCGAGATCGAACCAGCCCATCAAGCAGCAAGCGTACGCGCGAGGCAGGGGCTCGGATTCAGCACAGCCGCGTTCCGAATCCTTCGCATGTTGGAACGCTCTCTGACGTAGTGGCCGTATCCGCCTCGGTAAAGAATGCCCCGGTCGTGATCAACACGATCACCTGTCCCACACTCGCACGCCGCCGACGCGGCAGGGAGCCTGCGATATGAATTCCTTGCGTCCCCGTCGCCATCCAGCATCCGGGGATCTACTCGCACATCAAGCCGCACAGATCGCATCCACGCCGCAGCGGCGAACCCGCGGCCGGGATTACTTCTTCCGAGTCGTTGAGCAGTTGACGATTCACCTGCCGCTTAGCCGCCCGGTGAACGTGCTGACCGGCAGGCAGTTGTCCAAAAAGGATGGAGACTGCTGCGTGGCCCGCGGGAAGTTCCGTATTCGCGTGTCCCGGGACCTGAATGAATCAGAAGCTGTCGACGTGCTGCTCCACGAATGGGCGCACGCTCTCTCGTGGGAGGCGTGCGTGGGCAAGGTCGCGCATAGCAGAAGCATCTCAGACCGCGATTTCGAGCGGCTTGCCCATGGGCCGATGTGGGGGCTCGCCTTCAGCAGGGTCTACCTGTGCTTCACGTCTGAGATCGCGTTGACGCTTCGGGCCGAGGATCTCAACGCCGCGTCAGCCAGTGGAAGAAGGGGCCGCCGATGATCCTGCGGACACCAAGAGAACCTTCGCGGTATTGCCTCGGTGGGCGATGCTTCATGGCGTCCAAGCATGCCATCGAGAACAACGCGATGCCTGACCGCCCGTCACAGGAGTCTTCGCCGTGAAACTCCGCGACCTGCGAGAGGATCAGCCGCTGAGCCTCCCGGATGCGGCCGAGTACCTCGGTAGGCTCACCGGCCAGAAGCCCCATGTCTCGACGCTTTGGCGTTGGTGCCTGAAGGGCTGCAAGGGCGTCCGGCTCGACAGCCTTTGCATTGGCGGCAAGCGTTTCGTGACCGCGACCGCCATCGAGCGGTTCATCGAGGCGTCGACCGCATCGCGAGCCACACCGCCAGAGCAGCCCGGCGTCCCGGCGGCCTCCACCGCGGCATCACCCGCCAAAGGGATGCTGGCCCATGTGATGCGGCACAACGACCGCCGTCGGCAGGAAATCGACGCTGCACGCCGCCGCCTCGACGCGATCACCGGTGCCGCCAAGCCGACCACCCCGGCTACCCGATCTGCTTGATCACCTCTGCCGCCAACTTCTGATTGCGTTCGGCGTAGACCTGCGTGATGTCAGCGCTCGAATGGCCCAGCACGACCTGTGCAGCCTCGAGTCCGAACTTCCTTCGAATCTCTGTTGCCGCGGCATGCCGCAGCTGGTTGGGGGACCAGTCTTCGACCTTGGCGGCAGTCGGGTCTTGCCGCAGCCGCTCCGAATTGAGTTCCACAACTGCCCTTGTGATCGCATGTCGATACGAGGCTGCGTCGTAGCAGTCCCGGGGACGTCGCCGGCCGTTTCGCTTTGGCTTCCGCTTCCGCTGTGACGGTGTCAGCGGAGACTTGCGGGCGAGCCTGCGGAGCTGGCTACGGCGACGCTCAGCCTCGATCGGAGAGAAGCAGTAGGCGGCGGCATCCCGCAAGAGGTACTTCATCAGGACCTGCTGGGCACGCGGACCGATGCTGATCACGCGGTCCTTCTCTCGCCAGCTCGTCTTGTGGTGCGGTGGCTTCCACGCCCAGACAGTATTGGTGCGGTCAATGTCGGCGGGCCGTAGTTTGCAGACCTCGCCGGGGCGGGCGCCTGTGAGCCTTTGCACTCGGACCATGTCGGCGACGATGTCGGGGAGGTACGGCAGGGTCGCCTCGACAACGGCGTCCTCGACGGGTTTGACCTCGGGTAGCTCGGGAGCCACCGTCCGCCCGAGCCTCAGTGGCTCCACGGTCTTCAGCGAGTTGTAGGTGTTCCGCGGCACGAGCTCCTGTGCCTCGGCCCACTGGAACACGCGGCGGATGTGCTTGATGAGGGCGTTGCAGCCGACGCGAGGACGCCCTCGGGCCGCTTCTGAGTCGCGGATCATGCCGAGTTTCCGCGGGCCGAACTTGGCGGCCAGCGTGTCGTCGAATGGCCGCAGCGCTCGGGCCGCCTGCAGGGCGTTTCCGTAGGTGCTTGTCCGCTCGCCAGTCGGCGTGCGGTAGTAGGTGTCGCAGTACTCCAGATAGCGGAGCACGACTTCCGCGACGGTCGGTTCGCTGGAAACTTGCTCCTCGATGTCAGCGGCCCCTTCCGCCCCCGCCGTAACTTCCGCACCGGGCACGCCGGGCTCTATCGTGACCACCGTCGGCTCGGCCGGCGGCGTCTCGGGGTCGCGGACACGCCGGGTCGCCAAGTACTCGGCGATAATCCGGTCATAAGCGAGCCGGGCTTCGGGCGAGCCCCACTTGCCAAGCCAGTGGTCGCGGCCGTTGATGGTGACGCGGGCCCGGCCGCTGGATTTGTGATGTTGGAGCGCGGGAAGAGAACCGGTGGGACGACGTGGCATGATGCCCTCCGGAAACCGGTAATCCGGTCAGTAATCCGGTCAGACCGGATTCTTTGACCGGATAACTTTGGATTCCCGGGGGCACCACCGACCGTCGGTGGGTATCCAACGAGCCTGATTATAGGCCCTTCCAAACCAGTCGGGGCGACAGGACTTGAACCTGCGACCTCTTGACCCCCAGTCAAGCGCGCTAGCCAGACTGCGCCACGCCCCGAAACCGCCGCGGGACGACAGAGCTCA
>VGYR01000397.1 GCA_016872925.1 Planctomycetota bacterium | reverse complement strand
TTCTCGGGACGACGACGCTCGTAGCGGCGGGCGGGACGACCGCCCCACGGGGTGCGACCGGATGGCCCGATGCCTGGTCCGGCTGCTCGTGAAGGTGTGCAGATCCTGACCACGACGCGGCTCGCTTCCCGGCGGTGTCCCACCAGGAATGACGAGCGCAGTGGCCTTCAGGGGCAAAGGTGATCCCGAGGGTGATCCCGGGGGCGGCTATGAGCGTCCTTCGGGATGCCATCACCGAGGCCATGCTGGCCAAGGCGGACGAGTCGCCGGCCATTAAGAGCAAGATGGACGAGGTGGCCGAAGCGATGGCGGCGGTCGGGCGCGACCTGATCGGCGAGCTGCCGAGGATGCGTCACTCGGGCCCCACCGATGTCAGCGAACTCGAGGTGTCCGTGAATGCCCTGACACCCGTCTCGCAGCCGCTCTATGCGGTGGCGCGAGGGGGGCGGCTTGCCGGGGTGGCGGAAGACGCCCGGGCCCTGGCCTGCGACCTCGACGCCGAGGCCCGCGAGGCCATCACCGCCGCGATCAAGTCCCGCGGCCCTGTCGCCAACCGCCGGGCGGTGTGAGCGGCCGTCGAGATCAGCCGAGGGCGATCTGGTCGACGAGCCCGAAAATCGCCGCGATCTCGTCGCCGGGAGGATTGCGGGCGAGGAACGCGTGGAGCGTCTCGTGCCGGACCGTCGAGGCGGAGGCGGCCCATGGCACGGTGACCCGCCACTACCGGCAGCACCAGAAGGGCCAGTCGACGTCGACCAACCCGATCGCCTCCATCTTCGCCTGGACCCGCGGGCTCGCGCATCGGCTGGCGGTGTCGCTGGCGGGGATGGCCGTCGGCGCCGCGGTCGGCACCGGGTTGGCCATCCTTGGTCGGGCCGATCACGGCCGTCGGCCGGACGACGGGGAGGCGGCATGCGGCGCGGCAGCACCGAGCCTGATGTCGATCCTCGCCCTCGTGGGTGCCGTCTTTGGCTGGCAGGCGGTGCCCGCCGTCGCGGTGCTGGCCCTCCTGGCAGCCGCCGTCGCCCGTGGCTGGACCCGGTGGATCGGCCGTCGTGGTCCCATCCCGCTGGAGCTGTGCGTCGTCGGGGCCGTCGTTGTGCACCTGTTTCTGTGGCGATGGATCGTCGCCGCGTGGTCGGCGGGATTCCCCGTGGGCGCACCGGCGTGATCGCCGCCTTCGAGGCGGTCAGCAGGCGTTGGAGGCGCGGCTGGCCTGGCGGCTCACACCTCGATGGTGTCGCCGAGCGCCCCGTCGTCGCCGTCGGTCGCGATCCGCCAGGCCGGAAACGGATCGGGAAGACGGAGCCACGCCTCGGGGCCGGCATCCATCTCGTCGTCGGTGAGGCAGCAGGCGTCGAGCCGGTCGAGCAGGTCGTCGGCGAGCTTGGCACCAATGATGACGAGCTCCTGCCGGCGGTCGCCCCACGGCTCCTCCCAGATCTCGTCGATCTCGTCGCGGTCGAGCTCCTCCGGCCAGTCCTCCTCCGGGGCACTCGCCAGCCAGGAGCCGCCTGGCTGCAGGCTCGACACCGCGCCGGCGCTCGACCACACACCGGCCCAGTCGGGCCGCGTGGCCAGCCAGAGAAATCCCTTCGAGCGGATCACGCCCTTGAACGACGGCCCGATGATGAGATCCCAGAACCGCTGCGGATGGAGCGGCCGACGGGCCCGGAAGACGCGGCTCGAGATGCCGTATTCCTCCGTCTCCGGCACGTGGGTGCCGGGGGCCTCGGCAAGCCAGCCGGGATGGCTCGCGGCGTGGTCCATGTCGAAGAGGCCGGTGTCGAGGATCGCACCGAGCGGCACGGCGCCGGCGGCGGCGCGGATGAGCCGGGCCGCCGGATTGAGCTTCCGCAGGATCGCCTCGAGGTAGGCCACTTCGTCGGCGTCCACGAGGTCGGTCTTGTTGATCACGATCACGTTGGCGAACTCGATCTGATCCACGAGCAGCTGCACGACGTCGCGGGCGTCGGTCTCGTCGAGGCCGATGCCCCGGTCGCGCAGCTCGTCGCGGGAGCAGTAGTCGTCGAAGAAGTTGCGGGCATCGACGACCGTCACGAGCGTGTCGAGCCGGGCGAGATCCGACAGGCTCGCCCCCGCCTCGTCGGTGAACGTGAACGTCTCGGCCACGGGAAGCGGCTCGGAAATACCCGTGCTCTCGACGAGGAGGTAGTCGAAGCGGTGCTCGCGGGCCAGCCGCGAGACCTCCTCGAGCAGGTCCTCGCGCAGTGTGCAGCAGATGCACCCGTTGGAGAACTCCACGAGCTTCTCGTCGGTGCGACTGAGGCGGGCGGTGGGCGGGGCCGCCGCGCCGCCCACGAGCTTCGCGTCGATGTTGACCTCGCTCATGTCGTTGACGATCACCGCCACGCGCCGCCCCTCGCGATTGGCGAGCACGTGGTTGAGCAGCGTGGTCTTGCCGGCACCGAGGAAGCCCGAGAGCACCGTGACCGGCAGGCGGGCATCGGTATCGGCCGAGGCGGCAGTGGAATCGTGGGTCATGCCAGGGCTCCTGTGTGGTCGGGTGCGGGGTCGGGCGTGGCGGCGGTGAGCCAGTCGGCGTGGTCGATCGCGACGCAAAGGCGGCGCGTGCCGGGCCGCAGCGGCGGCGAGCGGTGCAGCACGCGGTCGGCGTGCGTCGGATGCCGGTGGCCCTTGAGCAGCACGAGGCTGCCCGGAGCAACGCGGTGCACCGTGTCGGCTGCGGGCATCTTGACGTATTCGGTGCCCGGTCCGACGTAGGTCGTCACGAGCCGCACGCGGACGTTGTCGCAGTGGAACTTCGGGCACGACTGCTCGTCGGTGAGGTCGAGCCGCACCTCGACACGGGGCCACGAGAAGACGGCGAGCATGCCGCAGACGAGCGAGAGGATGTCGTCCGCGACCGCGGCCCGCTGTCGCGCCGGCTTCACGAGGTCGAGCCGGGCCAGCGCGCGGTCGATCTTCGCGGCGGCTCCGCGGGCCGCGGTCGTGAACCGCACCTCGCCGAGCGTTCCGCCGGCGACCAGCGGGCCACACTCCACCGGCGGCGGCCGCCGGACCACCGCGATGTCGCATCCGGCGGCATCGATGTGCCGCACGGCCTCGTCCGTCCAGCCGGCGGCCCGGCGGGTG
>VGYR01000396.1 GCA_016872925.1 Planctomycetota bacterium | reverse complement strand
TCTCCTGGCCCGCCCGTCAGGGCGGTGCTTCCAGGCGGCGGAACGCCGCCGCATGCCGGATGTCGCCGCGCAGCGGCGGCTCATCACATACCCATGCCGCCAGCGGCTTGGTGCGATCGCTGCCGGAAGCATCAGCCTCACGCCGACAGACTCAGGCTGATGCCTGTGCCATGGCTCATAAATCTCGGGGTCCGGGGCAGAGCCCCGCGCAGAAACCCAGGCTTTCTACCCACAAATTCTGCTGAAGACCCCACTTCATGAGTGGTGAGAGATGCTGTTGCCCCCGGTGGTCTCCATGCTCGCGTCCTGCCGAATCCTCCTGATCGCCCTCGTGGCCGCGGGGCCGCTGCTCAGTGGGCTCCAGGAAGCTGTGGCGGAACGAGTGGCAGCGCCCGTGATCGGGCCCTGTGACCCGTCGCCCGCCGACGGGAGCCGCGAGGATTCCGCCGGAACGCTGTTCGAGGAAAGCAGCGAGCACGACTCCGAGCAGGACGAGGTCCGCGTCGACCATGGGTCGGTGACGCCGGCGTGGGCTGTGGCCGCCGACTCTCCGAGACGTTTCTCACCGTCGGGCGACCGGCCCCGACGCCCGTGTCGCGGCGCGATGGCCGCGCTGTCTCGCGGTCCGCCCGCGCACGGCTGACTCCTCGCGGCCACGGGCCCACGGCCCTCGGTGACCGCACGTTCTCTCGGCGCCCCGCTGCGCTCGAAGAACGGCCGCCCCGGTTCGCCGCCCGTCCACCCCTCGCACCCCAGTTCCGGATGAACGACCTCCACGCCACACTCGCCCGCATGGTCGCAGACGCCGCCCGATTCCTGCCGCCGCAGGGACCGATCGATTCGTTCGTCGCGCTGAATCCCCTGCAAGGCTTCGAGCACGTGCCTTTCGAGCAGGCCGTGGTCGAGGCCGGTCATCTCCATGGGGCCCAGCCGTTTCTGCCGGAAGCGACGTATCGCGAGGAGCTCGGCCGGGGCCGGATCCGGATCGCCGACATCGAGGCGGTGCTGGCCGCCGACCTCGGATCTCGGGCCGAGACGCGCCTCGCCGGCGGCCGCACGACGCTCGCGCACCTGCGGCGGCAGCTGCTGCTCCATGGCGTCCGGATCGAAAGCGACGCCTCCGTGCGCTGGACGCTCACCGAGAGCGACGCCATCGAGCGGCTGCGGGACGACCTGGAACCGCACCTGCGCGCCCGGTTGCTGGAGTCGGCGGTCGCGGACGACTCGGCTCCGGCGGGCAGGGTGATCCACGCCTGCGACGCGCACGTCGCCAGCGACCTGTGGCACGCCTGCGTGGAAGCCACCGTGGGCACGAGGCCGGCCGTCGCATCGCCCCGGCTCCCGGTGAGACATCGCGACCTGCTGCTCACGGCCGATCCGACGCTCGATACCGACGCCTTGGTGCATCCGCTCCTGATTCGGATGGTGGCCGCCTATCTCGACCAGGGCGTCGCCGCGTGGCCGATGCCTGACCGCGAACTCGGCCTCCTCGCCGCCGTCGCCGGCGTCTACGCAGGGAGGCTCGGGCCCGTGGAGCCGTGGAGCCGCAGGTTGCCGGCACGACTGCGGGAGATCCGAGACGCCCGAGCCGGGGCATCGTCCGGTGAGACGGCCGCGGTCGAGGTGATCGCGGAGGAACTCCTGCAACTCGGCGTTCCCGAGATCGCCTGGCCCGACTACCTGACATCGTCGCTGGTGGCCCTGCGCGGCTGGGCCGGGATGATCCGTCAGCTGGAGATTCGCCCCGACCGCACCCCGGTGCGGGTTCTGCCGGTCAGGGTAATCGACTTTCTCGCCCTGCGGCTGGTGCTCGATCGCATCGCCGCCGAGTGGGGAGCGGAGCGGCTCGGCCGGGCGCGACCAGCAAGCACGCGGCTCGGCGACCTGTGGCACGAACTCCGTGACCGGCACCCCCCACTTCGCGGACCCGGCGCCCTCGCCCGCGCCTTCCTGCTCCATCAGGTCTCCCAACTCCTCGGCCTCGCGGCGGCCGACGTCCGCTCGCTCAGCGAAGCCCAGGTGCTCGAACTCGAGCAGGCGATCGCCGCATTCGACTCGATTCCCCGCCGCCGGCTGCTCCACCTCGCTTACGAGCGCCGGCATCGCATCGAGGTGCTCGATGCGCTGGCCGCCCATCGGCGTTGCCCCCCGACGCCGCGGAGCGCCCCGCGGGTGCAGGCCGTATTCTGCATCGACGATCGCTGCGAGTCCTTTCGCCGCAGCGTGGAGGAACTCGCAGACCACGTGGAGACCTACGGGGCGGCGGGCTTCTTCGCGGTGCCGATGTACTTCCAGGGAATCGACGACTGGCACACGGTGCCGCTGTGCCCGATCGTGATCCGACCCGCGCACACGGTGACCGAGGTGCCCACGCTGCAGGCGGCAGCCGACCACCGGCTCCGGCAGACGGTTCGTCGCGCGATCGGCCGGGTGCGGGGGGGCCTCTCGCAGGGCAGCCAGTCGCTGCTCCGCGGCGGCCTGCTCACCGCGGTGGGAGGCGCGGTCGCCGCCATCCCGCTCGTGGCCCGAGTGGCCTTTCCGCGGCTCACCGCGCGGCTCGCGGCGCGGGCGGCGGACCTGGGCCGCAGCCGCATCACCACCAGGCTCGAGCTCGACCGGCGGGCTGACGGCGGCCGCGGCGACGGCACGCACGCCGGTTTCGACGTGGCCGAGCAGGCGGCGATCGTTCGTCGGTTGCTGGAAGACATCGGGCTCACCCGGAACTTCGCCCGGCTGGTCACCGTCATCGGTCACGGGTCGACCAGCCTGAACAACCCGCATTATTGACGCTTGAAAAAAAGATTCATGGCCGATGGGCCGGGTGGCCGATACCCCATGCATGCCATACAGCGGAAAACGAAAGGGCGTAACTCGCAAATCTCTATGCCGCAGCCTTCCCGTATAGCCTGTCTTGCTCAGTTTCGACGTGGTACTCGATGAATTCATCCCAGCGGCCGTTGAGGTAAACGGCCCGCAGGTGGAGCATGGCCTGGGCGCCCGTCACGGTCCACCGCATGCCGGTTCCCTCCATCCGATCCTTGACGAGATGGCGGCAGGCGCCTTCGGCGACCCCGCTGCCGATCGGGTAGCCGGCCGCGAGGTACTCGTCGTACTTCATG
>VGYR01000395.1 GCA_016872925.1 Planctomycetota bacterium | reverse complement strand
GCGGCGTCATCGGCACCTGATCCTCAACTGGTTCCGGGCCAAAGGCACCATTTCGGCGGGAGTTGTCGAGGGTTTGAACGGCGTCGTAAAACTGACCACCAGAAAAGCGTTCGGCTTTCGGACCGCGTAAGGCATTGAAATCGCGTTGTTTCATGTCCTTGGCACACTACCGGAGCCAGAATCAACCCACAGATTCTGCTGAGGAGGCATGAAGTGTAGGTCGCTGGCCCGCCGATCGCCAAAGCCGCGTTCCCCGGTGCATCGGCGGCTCGAGGGAGTCCTTGCGGGTTTGTGAGAAATCGCGAGTGACCCGCCGCGGTTTTCCGGATCGGGGGCATCAGCGCGGCTTTCGCCGCTCGGTGCCCTTCCCCGGGCCACCCCCCCGGGGTCGATCGGCCTGGGGGTCGTAGGCCGGATTCGCCGCCGCGGGGATCGCCGCGTCGGTTTCCCGCTGCCAGGCATGCAGCCGCGCCGCCAGCGCGGCCGCCTGCTCGGGCATGGCTCTCGCGAGATCCGTGCGCTCGCCGGGATCGGTGGACAGGTCGTAGAGCTCCACGTGGCCGCCGTCCTCGAAGAACTCCACGAGTTTGAGGCTGCCCTCGCGGATCGCGCTTGCCGGCGTCGCGCGGCCGACGTAGCAGTGAAAGTGCCAGAACAGACGCTCCCGGGAGAGCGACGCCGCACCCGCGAGCAAGGGCACGAGGCTCGTGCCGTCGAGCTGCCTGCCCGGAATGCCGCCGGCGAGGTCGACGAGCGTCGGATAGAGGTCGATGCTGGCCACCGGCTCGTGGCACGCGGTGCCGGGCTTCGCGACGCCGGCGCCCGCCATCACCAGCGGCACGCGGATCCCCCCCTCGAACAGTTCCCCCTTGCCTCCCTTGAGCGGCGGCGTGAAGCGGGCGGTACCGCCGTTGTCGCTGGTGAAGATCACGAGCGTGTCGTCGGCGATGCCGAGCCGTTCGAGCCGCTCCACGATCCGCCCCACGTTGCGGTCGACCGCCTCGATCGTGGCGGCCTGCGCCGCGTCGTCGCGCTGGTCGCGGCCGGCGGCCGCCTTGCGGTCGTACTTCGCGAGCAGGTCGGGTTCCGGATCGTAGGGCGCGTGGATCGCGTGGTCGGCGAGGTAGACGAAGAACGGCCCGGCTCGCCGTCGTTCGATGAAGCCGAGCACCTCGTCGGTGAGCCGGTCGGAGAGCTGGTTGCCGACGGCGTCGAAGTAGGCGTCCTTGGCGAAGCCGAGGGTCTCGGGGAAGACGACGGTGTCGAACCCCTGGCCGCCCGGCGTGACCGGCCCGGTTCGGCCGCGGCCCAGGTTCCACATGCCGAAGAAGGCGGTCTCGTACCCCGCGACCGGAGCGCTTCGGGCAGCGTGACCACGTCAGGGGCCAGTTCGGCGCGGCTGTCGGCGGCCCGGAGCTTGTGCCAGGGCGAGCCGGGCGGCTGCCGCGGGTCGACCACGGTGTAGATCCCGTGCCGGGGCGGGTATTGCCCCGACATCAGGCAGGCCCGCGTCGGGGCGCAGTTGGGGGCGCTGGCGTAGGCCTGCGTGAACACGATCCCCCGCGCGGCCAGACGGTCGAGGTGCGGCGTGTCGACGAACGTGTTGCCCATGAAGCCGACATCCCGCCAGCCCATGTCGTCCATCAGGATCAGCACCACGTTCGGCGGCCGCTGCGGTGCGGCGGCCGCCGGGATCGCACCGGCGGCGAGCAGGCACCACGCGGTGACACGTGTCGCGAGCGACCCGACCGGCCTCGTCATCGGCCCCCCGCCCGTTCGTAGGAAAACGTCAGCGTGCCCTCGGCAAGCGTCGTGCCGGCGATCGCGGCGAGCAGAGCCTCACGCGTGTCACCGTCGGCCGGCAGTTTTGGCAGCGCCGACAGCGCATACACCGTGACGTGGTAGTCCTTCTTCCCCGGACCCTTCGAGCACATCGGGTCGTAGCCCCGCTTCCCCTTGCCGTTGAGGCCGGTGGTGCCGATCTCCCTGGATGCCTTGGGGAGCGACGTCATCGAACCCGGGATCCCGTGGACGACCCAGTAGCTCTTCACCTGGTCGGGCGCTTCGTGCCAGAGCACGAGCGCATACGACGCCGTGCCGGCGGGGCCGGGCTGCCACTCGATCGGTGGCGAGATCGATTCGCCGTCGCAGGTGAACTCGATGGGCAAGCGGCCGTCGGCACCGATGGCGGGACTCGTGACGTCGAGGCCGCCGGCTCGCGAGGCCGGCTGGGCGGGCTGGTGCAACGCCACGCCAGCCCGCGGGGGCTGAGCGTCGCGCGGAGGCGGCGGGCGCCGCGGGGGCTGCCCCTCCGAACCACCGCGGCCTCCCGGAGGTCCTCTGCCCGGCGGGCCGCCTCCCGGGCCGCCCCGCCCGCGGCGGCGCGGCGCGTAGGGCTCGCTGGTCGAGCGGCCCTGTGGATCGGTGAACGTGAAGTCTGCGGAGCCGTCGTCCTTCACGGTGTAGGCCACCGTACCCTTCCGGCCGGCGACCTCGTAGGTGAGTCTTCGGGCCGCCGGCCCCGTCGCCTCGAAGCCGACGATCGTGGCCCCGCGGAGCGGCGGCAGCGCCTGCCGCACCCCCTGGGCCCGTGGCTGCGGGTCGACCTGGCCGTCGCGCTCGGTCACCTCGCCGCGAAAGCCGCCGTTGAGATACGGATACTGCTTCGTGGCGTGATAGTGGTAGCCGATCGTCCCGCTCTCGTGCCCTCCCATCCAGTCGAGATCCTTCACGGGTGAGCCGTCGGGTTCTGTAGGGCCATAGATCGGGTAGCCGTCGAGCGCGTAGGCGATCGGCTTCCCCCGGCCGACGACCTTCTCGAGGTGCACGGGTGCCACGAGATAGTGGTAGTCGTCGGCCCGGCCGCAGTGGCCGCCGAAGTCGTCGAGTTCGCCGATCGCGAGGGCGTCTTCGCCGCGGTTGTTGAGCGGATTGAAGATCGGGATCCACTCCTGTTCGGCACGAGATTTGCGTTAGGCAGTCTCGGTAATTCGGGCTAAATAGGTGGAGTTGCGCGCTGCGGACGAGCTATTGTCAAGAGTTGTGTTCAGAGGTCCTGAATCAGGCGGCGTTCTGCAGGACACCGTCGGTGAAGATTCTTCCTTCGAGAACAAGAACGAT
>VGYR01000394.1 GCA_016872925.1 Planctomycetota bacterium | reverse complement strand
GAGGAAAGCCGTTCCGGGAGCAGCTGATGAGGCGTCGGAAAACGCGGCACCAGCCTCACCAGCCGCCCATCAGCTCGGAAATGCCTCTGGACATGGTTGCTGAAGTGCCATTGACCGGACTATCCTTAGGACCGTCTCCTTGCCCGGTACCCTCGGTGCTGGGATCGAGAGAAGACGTTTTTCGAGCCGGTTCACTACCTGGCGCTCCTGGAACGCAAGCCCGGCGGCTTCGACCATGCGAAGCCCCTGGAGCAATGGAATCTGCCCGACTGCTTCGCCTTGCTCCGCAGGAGGATGGAGGCGGAAGATCCGAAGTCGGGAACGAGATCGTTCATCCGGGTGCTGAGACTCGTGGAACGGTTCAGCCTGAAGGAGGTCGCCTCGGGCGTCGAGTACGCCCTCGACATCGGCATCACCGACTCCGACAGCATCCGCTCGGTCGTCGAGCATCGGGCCGACGGGCCGGTGCGGCTCTTCTCGCTCGACGGCAGGCCGCACCTCGCGGGTGTGCAGGTGGAGACGACGCCCGTGGCCGCCTACCAGTCGCTACTCGAGGAGGTGGCGTCATGAACAAGACGGAGACCAAGAGCGCGGTGCTGCTCAAGCACCATCTCAAGGCCCTGAAGCTGCCCACGATGCTGGCCGAGGCCGAGAAGATCGCCTGCCGGTGTGCGGCCGACAACGCCGACCACCTCGCGTTCCTCCTCCAACTCGTCGAGTTGGAGCTGATCGAGCGGGAACGGAAGGCGGCCGAACGCAGGCTCAAGGCGGCCAGGTTCCCAGCTGCGAAGATGCTCGATGAGTTCGACTTCGCGGCGCGGCCGAGTGTCAACAAGCCGCAGGTGCTCGAGCTCGTGAAGGGGGAGTATCTCGATCGCCGGGAGAACATCCTGCTCGTCGGGCCATCAGGCACGGGCAAGACCCATCTCGCCACGGCCCTCGGCATGGCAGCCTGTTCCCAGGGCCGGAAGGTACGGTTCTTCCGCGTGACCGAACTGGTCACACTGCTTCAGGAAGCCAAGGAGGAGCGGCACCTGCTCCGGATGCGGCAGCAGGTGGCCAAGCTCGACCTCCTCATTCTCGACGAACTGGGCTATGTGCCCGCGAGCAAGGCGGGGGCAGAGTTGCTCTTCGACGTCATCGCTACGGCGTACGAACGCAACAGCCTGATCGTCACGACCAACCTGCCATTCGAGAACTGGACCGAAGTCCTTGGCAGCGAACGGCTCACGGGAGCAGCGCTGGACAGGCTCACGCACCGCTGCCACATTCTGGAGACGAGGGGCGAAAGCTACCGTCTGCAGGATGCCAAGCGGCGGCGGCGGCGGCGGCGGACAGACTGACGAGACAACCGAACCAACCGCGACACCCCTACGACATCAGGGGAGATCGACACCACCACGCGCCACCATTTTCGACCGCCCCGCGCCGCCGTTTTCAACCGCCGTCAACAAATATGCGCGATGACCGGGCGGCGCGAAGGCCGAATCGTCGCCTGGTTTGGGAAATTGTCCTGGAAATGGTCTGGCTGTGCGCCGGCTGCGGGGCTCGACCTTTATGCGGAACAGGACGTGCAGGAGGGCCGGAACGACAGCACTGACGGCAGGAGGGCGACGCCCGGTGAGCCTGGATCGGTTATGACGATTGCAGCAGCGCGCAAACAGTCGTGATGGCAGTCGCGATGCGAACCGCAGGCGACGTCGACTCACGCCAAGGGGTCGGCCGGGTCCAGGCCCCAGCCCCGGAACGCCGCCGCCACGCAGCGCTTGAAGAACTCGAAGGCCGGCACCTCGGCATACACTTGCTTGTTGGCGTTGTAGCTGTCAATGGCTAGGGCCAGCAGCTGGCTGCGAAAAGTCCCAAAGCTCATCTGCCTCTCCTCCATCATCTGCTTCTTCCACCCTGGGCCATCCTTACCCTTGTTCGCCAGGTCGTGGTCCATGGCGTGCGCCTTGGATAGGGAATGGTAGCCGGTCGCCAGCGGCTTGAGCCGCTCCAGCCAGGCCCTAAACTCCGCATCCCTCTCATCCATTCGCGGATAGCGCTCGCGAAAGGCCGCCGGGTTCGCGGCGGCCAGGTTGTTGCCCGGCTCGGCACCCACCGAGACGCCGACCTTAGGCTTGAGCCGCTTGGTCATGTGCGGGACTTGGATGCCGAACCAGCTGGCATAGCGCGTTGCCAGGATCTCTGCCAGGCGGAGGGCGTGATTGCGCGTGCCGCAGTAGATGACCGTGGAGTCGCAGCGTGCCTCGATGGAGGCCCGGCCCGCGAACTTGAACGAGGTGATGCCGCAGTCGAGGACCTGTTCGAGCAGCACGCCCGCCAGCAGGTGGACATATTCAGGCAGGACGTTACCGTAGACCCGAAAATCCGCCCCGCTGATGGGCGTGCGTGTATGTGAATAAATGAAATAGCGGCAGAGCTTTTTATACAAAACATCGTTGACTAGAGGCGGCGTGTTCTCCACCAGGTAGCTCAGGGGGAGGTCACGATTGCTGACCAGACCCGCGGTTCCCTGCAGGAAAGGGCTTCCCGGCATACATCGGTTGTGACACACATGGTAGAGCTGGTGATTCCATCTCACCATTTTCTTGGTGCGCACATCGGCAGCCTGGCTCGTGCCGTTGTAGATGCCGTAAATCATGTCCGCCGCGTTCTCGCTGGTCACCGCACCCTGGCCCGACCCGGCCCTGATCTGCTTGTTGGCGAAGACCTTCTTGCAGAAGTCCTTCAGGGAATCGTTGAGGTCAGCCTGCCGGTTCAGCGCTTCCTTGACTTCCTCGGTCAGGCACTTCCGGTTATTGAGCGAGTTCTGCTCGGCCTGGCGGACCCGTTCAACGACCTTGTTGATCGCCTTCAGCTTGTCAGGCTCGCCGAGGTACGTCGCGCGAAGGCACTCCAGTCCAGCCAGGGCCTGGTCACAGAGTTGCCTGCCCACCTTGGCGTCCCGGTAGCCGGCATTGAAAAGCAGGTTCTTCCGGGAATTTCGTGGCAGGGGGGCCTGGATCCCGGAAAATCGTCGGTTTTACTCCCGGCAACGTGCTGGTCCCGGCCCCCGCGGCGCCCCCTCTCCTCCAAGCTGGGCCCAAAAGCCCGATGGGCGGAAAACACAGGGGAAAAGGCAGCCTTTGAGGGTGAATGCAGTGGGTTTCGGCCCCACTGA
>VGYR01000393.1 GCA_016872925.1 Planctomycetota bacterium | reverse complement strand
AACCGCGCCGGAGTGCTCCGGCCCCGCGACCACTTCATCAGCGTCGCTCGCTGCTCAACCGTCAGAACAACTGGCTTGGCAACACGCATGACGGAATCCTCCATGAGTTGAGGATTCAACGGCACTGACAGCAATAAGTTGCGTTATTTCGGAGACACTACACTAGGTTCGACAGCGAATCGGTTACGGAAATTGCCTCCGGCAGCGTGGACTTCCTGCCGCTCCAACGATTGCTGGTGTACGTCAAGGATCAAGTTGCTGCTCTCGCCCCAGAAGCCGCGGTGCCCGATGCCGCGAGTCGCTCCGCCGGCCGTGCGGCGATTGAATTGGATGACGCGGTGTTCTTTGCGATGCAGTTGCCCGCTTACATCGAGGAGAACCGTACTCAGCGCTGGGTGCCCGCCGGGCCGTTTCGGGATGGAGAAGTGCCTGCAGACGCTCTGTGGGACGCGGAATTGGAGCCGCCTGACAATCCGCCCGCTGTGTCGGTCCGCGACGTGATGAAAGAGTCCGTGGCAGCAGCGGTCAGCCCGAGTGCTTGGTGGAATAACCTCAAGCAACGCACCGATCGCGTCGGCAAGCTCGCAAGCGACGCGATTCAGAATCTCATTGCTCAAATCAACTCGGACGAGGAAGGTGGATTCTCCCGCGGCAGAGTTGAAGAGTTCGTGCGGTCACTATCCGAACAGTCCGTGGAGAGGCGAGTTCACGAAGGGTTTATGCGGACGCTTGAATCTCTCGCTCTCTTGGCGGGCCGCAAAGACCCCGGCCAATGGATGGATTGGGAGGAGTTGACCCGCGAACTTCACGGCCGCTATGGCGAGTGGAGCGATAAGTGCTTCGCCCCAACCGTTCCCTTAGCGCCCGGACGGAACCAGCACGCCGTTCGGAGTACGCGGAAATCCAAAAAAGATGCTTTGAGGCGACTCGTCGCGAACGTGAGAGTGCTGCGGGCAAGTCCCCCTGCGATTTCACGGCATTTTTTAAGGTTTCGTTTTGCGGAAGTGTCACGGCCACCCTGGCCGAGCGTTCCTTTGCGTGATCGTTGGTGATCGAGATCCGCACGCCGGCAGACCTCAGCCAGTGATTCACTCGCGGGCCGTCGTTGTTCCCGATCCCGCGGGTCACTGCTTCGGCCAGGTGCTTGATCGAATCCAGGGCCTCTTGCACCCACGCCACTTCCGGCGTGGCCGTACCCGAGACGGCCTTCTTCGTGCTCGTGAACTGCCGCTTCAGTGCATCCCGCTGGGCCCGCATCAAATCGAGACCCTTTGCCATGTCAGCCACAAGGCTCTTCGGCACCAGCAGCAGCCGGCCCACGCCCTCAGCCACTCGCCGATCTAGCTCGTCGATCTGCCGCTGGATCGCCTTCGGATCAATGCTGGCCGCTTGCTTCAGCCTGCGGTCCGCCTCGGCTTTCAGCTTGCCTTGGATCGCCCGCCGTACCGCAGGGACCAGGAACCGAGCCCGCAGCCCCTCGATCACGGCCGAGAGCAGGGAATCCCCGGGAATCCGGCTTCTGCTGCAACGGCGGCCCCCTCCGCCGGCCGGTTCCCCCGCAGAAGAGCACCGGAACGAGCCGTTGTCGGAATGCAGCGGCTTGCCGCACCTGGCGCAGGTCAGCAGACCAGAGAGCGCATGAGCCCGGGAGGGTGCTCGCGTGATCTTCTGCCGCTGGATCAGCAGCTCCTGCACCTTCTCAAACAATGCCCGAGGCACGATCGCCGGCACGGCGTCGGGCCGCTCGATCGGCTGCGACCACACTACCGCTTGGCCCGGCCGTCGCTTCACGAAGTCGAGACCGTTCCTTGCGTGATACTTTCCCTTCATGCGGCGGCCCCACACCGCATCGCCGGCATAGACGCGATTAGTCAGCATCCGGTTCACGGTGTTTCTTCGCCACACTCGGCCACGCGGCGGACGGATGCCAGAGCCGTTCATGATCTCCACCACGGTCCGGCACGAGCCCGCGGGGGTGGCGTACTGCTCGAACATTTGCCGCACCAGCGGCGCGGTAGCCGGATCGATCTCCAGAGTTGAGACCCGGTAGGTGCGGCTGCCTCTGCCTTCGAGCACCGTCTGCCGGCGGTAGCCGAATGGGGTGGGCCCTCCGGTGTACCCGCGACCGTTGGCCGCCTTGTCAGTTAGCCCTCGCACCACGTTGCGGGAGAGATCTTGCAGAAACTGATGCTTGCCCTCCTGGGCCACGGCGTAGATCAGACGGCCGGCGAAGTCGTTCCAATCGATCAACCCTTGTGCCACTGTCTCCAGGCTCACGCCGGCATCCCGCAGCGGCGAGATCCATCGGCCAGCCTCAATCATGTCGAACCGCCCGAAACGATCTTGATCCCAGCAGAGGATCCGATCGAAGTCGCCGCCGGGGGCGTCGGCAATCATTCGCTGAAATGCCTTCCGCTTTGCCGTGGCGTCCCCCGAGATCCCCTCGTCGCGGTATTCGTGCACGATCTTGTACCCGTGCCTTTCGGCGTACCGCTCCAACTCGACCCGCTGTTGCGGGATGCTCGTGTCCTGCTTGTCGGTGGACATTCGCAGGTAAAGGGCGACCTTCATCGTGTTTTCCTCTTAGTCTTCTTTGACTTTCGCGGACGACCTCTCGTCGGCTGGCGGTACACGTTGGCGTAATGTTGAACACTGGCGGCATCGACAAGCCAAACGCCAGAGAAAGGCACGGCCGCGATCCTTCCGCGGCGAATCATCAATCGCACGTGAGCCGCAGCCACGTCGAGGATTTCGGCGGCCTGCTGAACGGTGATTGGGGACGACGGTGGCACTCAGAAACTATATATCTTTTCAGGAATATCTGCAATCCTGTTTTCGTAAAGAAACGCTGCTCAAATCGCATCGAGTGCCTAGCAGACAGGCGGGACATGGTTGGGCACCGCGAGTGGCAATCTAGCGCGGCCGGGACGCCTTTGCGGCTAGCACTTGCACGTTACCGCCCCGCCGGCACGGCCTTGCGGCCCTTCTCGGTGGCCCGCCACTCCCTCGGCGGCACCGGCTCGCGGTCGGCCCATCAACGAACAAGGGGAGCGAACCGCGTGGCCCGCTCCCCTCGTGGTGTGAATCCAATCCAATGCGAGGCTCGTGCCATTCACCTCGCCTGCCAGCATGGCAGCCCCAAAAATTCACGCGAAGCATCGCCGCCGCTCAGAGCGACGGCGACGCCGCGGCAGGAAGACAGCCTCCTGCCGGGGCACA
>VGYR01000392.1 GCA_016872925.1 Planctomycetota bacterium | reverse complement strand
GAGGGAACCGGCATGCGGTGGACCGTGACGGGCGCCCAGGCCATGCTCCACCTGCGGGCCGTTTACCTCAACGGCCGCTGGGATGAATTCATCGAGTACCACGTCGAAACTGAGCAAGACAGGCTATACGGGAAGGCTGCGGCATAGAGATTTGCGAGTTACGCCCATTTGAGTACCGGGCCCTTCCGTTCCGCTTCCGGCGTCTCCATGAGCATCATCGCGAACTCCGGCGCCAGTGGTAGTAGGCGATCTGTGTGACCCTTCTCAAGCTCTCCCGGGACCCGAAGTACGGGCCGCCCACGTGCGCCGAAAACAGGATGCAGACGGTCCTGGCGATCCCAGTGGAGCTGAAGGGCTTCGCCCCGCCGAAGCCCGCCCAACCACAGGGCCGTGAGAAACCGCCGCCACTCCGCCGCCGCGTCCAGACCAACCACGGCCTCGGTCGACGCCAGCATTCGCTCGAACTCCTCGCCCGTGATGGGGCGGCCCTTCATGGGGACGTTTTTGGTCTTCTTCTTGCGCTGGACGGTGGGGAACTTGGGGCACTTCGGGAGAAGCCCCTGGTCGACGCCCCAGTTCAGTGCCGCCTCCAAAGTACCGAGATAGCCGTCGATCGTACTCTCGCTGAGTCCCTTCTTGCGCATCCCTGCCGCGAAACGTGAAATCGCCTCGGCGGACATCGACTGCAGTTTCGTCGGATTGAGAATCTCCTCGACGTGATTCATCACGGTGCCGATCTTGGCGACGGAGCCTTCCGAAAGGCCTGACGCATGCTCATCTTCGTAGCGAGTACGGAAACGTTCCCAGGTGATGTTGCTCGGAATGAGATCCTCGTTCAATTTCCTCTCGTACTCGCGGGCGAGGCCAGCCGCTTCATCGCGTGCCTTGCGGCCGCCTGACTGCGGGATGTTGGTGGTGAGCGTGCGAAGTCTGCCGGTTACGGGGTCATTCCACTGCAGGAGGAAATTCGGGCGATCGGAATACTTGCGGACGTGAACTTTGATGCGGTGGTCCATTTGTGGACTCCTGTGTGAATCAAGGAAGCGGGGGAAGAGGTGACGATCAGTCGTCGCTCACGGGTTGGTTTCGCAGGAACTCGTGCCAGTCATTGCCGAGCACGTAGCGGTTGCGGCCGCACTTGCGAATCGGCAGGCCTTTTTTTCGGGCAGTTCGTAGGCCGTTTCGGCCAAGGCCGGTGCGACGGCTGAAGTCCCTGAGTGAGTAGGCGTGGTCCGATCGGATTGGCGTGAGGCTTGTTGTCTGTGGCGGCAGACGTAAACCGTCTTCGCTATTTCCGGCAGTGCCGGGAAGCGACGGCTCGGCGTCCGCTAGCCTGTTGTCGGAGTCAAAGTCAACTTGTCGAATCATCGGAGACCTCGGTCGAAAAATGGATCGGGAAGCATGGTGACTTCCTGGGCAATGTGCAGTTTCAGAAGTAGTTGTGTGGTTGCGGTGACCGCTTGCCGATGGTGCGGCGGGTGAGGGCTGGCGAGAGCCGACGGGCGGCGTCACAGGCTGATCGCCGGGCCTCGAACTCCGTCACCGCGGCCAAGGCGATACGAAACCGTTGGCGACGTGAGCGCGATGAAGCCACGTTGAACGCCGTCAACTCGCCGGTGCGGATGAACTCCAGCACTTTGTCATGCGACACTCGCCATATCGCAGCGAGTTCGGCGGGCGTGAGGTAGGCGTGCGCGGTCCTGCAATCCGCCAGCACATGTGCCTCCTGGGGAAAAGTAGCGCCCTCAGCGGATAGTAGTGTCTGTTTCGCCTGGGGTGCTGCGTATCTGCGTCCTGGCATGGTGTGTTTCTCTCTGTGTATTGGGTTAGTGCCGATTCTGTGAGCGTGGCGGCCTCCCACCGCGACTCCCTAGCGAGGTGGGCAGCTAGGGGCGACGCCTATGGGCCGACCTCCGCTCGCGCTAGAACAGCCTCCTGCACCACGCTTACGGAACTACAGGTCCGGTCGATACTTCTTCAAAGCCGTATTGGCCTCCAAGCAGTCATGCGGCCAAACGGTGCCGATCTTGATGTTGCCCCCGTGCTTCGCCAGCGCCTCCGCCGCGTCGTCCGTGAGCGGGCCCAAAAAGAGGTGGAGGTCACCCGCATGCCTCGCCAGCGCCTCGGCCCTGTCTTTGGAGAGTGCACCAATCCACAGCGTGAGTAGGCCCGTGTGTTTTGCAATCGCCGCCAATACTGCCGGCGATAAGTCGATTTGGTGTCCGAAAATCAACTCCCCGTCGTAATTCGCCAAAGCCCTCGCCGTCGAAACATCCAAATGCCTCAAGCCTTCGAGTCGCAACATCCTTCCCCGACTTTGACCGTCTGTGGGCGCGGGCCGAGAAGTCAGCAGCCTTGCAGCACTGGTCGAAATCATATGGAGCCCGTTCAGAGACAGGTGCCCCAGATGCTCCGCCAACCCCGCTGCCGCCTCGTCAGTTAGGAAATTGAGGCCATTGAACAAGAGGGATCCAGGAAAATCCGCCAACACTGCGGCGATATCGCCTGGTAGTTCCGTGAACCCATCAAGGTCCATGAACCCGTTGTCCCAATCCAGCAGGACCCTCGCCGCCTCGGGAGTCATGGAGGTGACGCGGCTGAGTGATACGTATCGTCCCTTTCTGCAGCGACGCATGCTGCGCTGGTAATTGGCTGCCAACACCGCATCCATCTCGATGGTTTTCGGACGAGCATTTCGCGTACGCATAGATCGACCCTTTCGTGGTAGAGGAATGGAGTCATCGCAATCGGTGCGGCGCCCCCACTGCCGGCGTCCATAAGCGACGCCGGTGGTGGGGAGGTCGTCCTACCTGGAACGTCAAGACCAGGTCGTTCATCGTCATCGTGTTGCCGCGTCAGACGGCCCGATGCTCGACGATCCGGCCGTCGACGGCCCGCAACTGCCGCCGCCCGCCGGTTTTCGGGTCTTCATATTCGAGTACGACCGTCACGGTGGGCACCTGGGCAACGAGCCTGTTGAAGACTGTGAGTGCCAGCGATGCCTCGGTCGTGATCTCCATGCTGCCGGCGAGGTAGCTCTCACTGCCATTGGTCACGTATTTCACGCTGGGACGACTCGCCGCGGGGAGCGCGTCTATCGCTAGCCCTTAAACAAGCGAATACGAAGCGGCCGTTCCTGCCATTGTGGCATGATCCGCGTGCGCAGACTTTTCCCTTCCGGCGCCGTGAGTGCCGTTTGCGTGGCTCGGGTTGTCGGAAGTCTCATGTCGAT
>VGYR01000391.1 GCA_016872925.1 Planctomycetota bacterium | reverse complement strand
ATGTCAGCCGATGACTGCGACAGGGTGAATTCGGCCCGACCGATGCGGACATGGTTTTATTCGGCCCGGAATCAGCGTGGCGGCATTGCGACCACCACGACCGGTGACCGCGAAGAGATGAATCCAATCGCCCCGCCGCCTCTTCGAGGCGGCGGCGGACGGCACGAGCACACCGCACGATCAGCGACAGAAGCGACGGTTGACCGAAGGCCCCTACAGAGGTGAACCCTCCGACCGGCAGCCGCTTCCGCGCTGGGAAGCTTTCCGCGTTCCATCCGTGCAACAGGCGGAAATCACCGTTCATGAATACTCCGGCTGGCGAATCAATACCGCGTCTTCGAACCCCTGCCCGCACCCCAAATCATCCCTGTTCTGCACGGGCTTTTCAACGCCTGGGAAGCGCAACTACACGCATGACGTGGCGACAAAGACGATCGGCGTCGAGTTGAAGGTCTCTCACACCAAAACCGTCTTCGGCGTCCGGCGCTTCCCGATGGCCGTGACGGGGGCCGCCTCGGGCTGGCGCGTGCACTGCAAGCCCAGCGCCTCCAGCGAATCGCGGATCCGCTGCAGGTCTTCGGTGGCCAGCGGTCGCAAGGGCCGCCGGCACGTGGGGCTCGGAAACCGGCCCAAGAGCCAGCGGGCCGCCTTCATCCGCTGGTGCGCCCCGCAGCCCGGCTCGCCGAAGGCATACACGATGCGCGCCAGCGGAGCCACGAGATCGCCGGCCTTTCGTGCCCTGCCCAGATCCCCGTCGAGGGCGGAGTGGACCAGTTCCACGATCAGTTCCGGCACGAACCCCGCGAAGCCGACGAGCGCCCCGTCGGCACCCTCGAGCAGGCTGGCGAGCAGGAACTCGTCGTGACAGGTCGTGATCGCCACGCGGGGGGCGGTCTCCTTGAGCTGCTCGTAGTCGTACCGCCACCGGGCCATGTCGCGGGTGCCCATCTTCACCATCACGACCTCGGGCATCCGCACCATCTCCTTCATCTCGGCCAGCGTGTAGCCGGCCTTCGTCCACGCCGGATACTGGTGGACGATGATGGAGATTCCGCCGTGGGTGGCGACGTCCTCGATGAAGCCCACCGCCGTCGCGGCCGACCGGCCGAACCGCAGCCAGTGATGGGGCGGCATGAGCAGGATCGCGTCGGCGCCGGCCTCGCGGGCGGCGACGGCATGGTCGATGGCCTCGTGGCTGCCCTCGGCCGACACGCCCGAGATCGCCTTCACGCTGCGCCCGGTCCGGGCGTTGGCCCGACGCACGGCGGCGGCCACGACCCCCGTCACCCGGGCCCGCTCCTCCGGCCGCAGCGACATGATCTCGCCCGTGTGGCCGTTGCAGACCACGCCCTCGACGCCCGGCACACTCGCGAGTTCTTCGATGTAGCCGGCGAGGCCCTGCTCGTCGATCGACTCGTCGTCGTGGAACGGGCAGAGCGTGGCGGGAAACACGCCGCTCCACGGCGTGGCACGCCACGAGTTGGCGGGCGAGCGACCCGACGTTCCGTTGGTCGAAGAAGCGTGGCTTGTCATGCTGCTGGCTCTCGAAGGTCCCGAAAACGCCGGACGACGACCCGGAGTGACCGGCGTATACGTTACACCGACAGCCGCTCGGCGCGACTGCCGGAGCGTGCGCAAATAGCACCTGTCCCCGCAGGTTGATGCCCGCTCACTCGGCGGCCGGCCAGAGGTAGGTGGCGACTCCGCTCGGCGGGAGGTCGGCCGTGATCATCCGCCCGCCGCAGACGACGTGGAACCGCAGCGGCTGCCGCCGCGGGTTGACGGCCACGAGCACGATGCGGCCGGCGGGATCCATGAACGCCACGTTCGCCGGCCCCCCCTGGGGCACCGTCGATGCCACCCGCACCGCGCCGCGGGGAAGGTGCCGCATGAACTGGCCGTACATGAAGTAGTCGAAGTTGGTCCGCACCGAGCCGTCGTCGAGCACCTCCAGGCAGGTGGCGCTGGCGTGGTGCGGGCCCCGGTTGGGCCGCCGGTGCTCGTCGAGCATGAACACCCAGAAGTTGTACGACCGCGACCAGTTGCGGAGGATCTCGACGATCGTCACCGCCCCGCTGACGCCGAAGGTGGAGCCCTCCGTGAAGTAGATGTGCTTGCCCGGAAACTCGTCGTGGAGCTTCCCCTGCGCGGCGACGTCCCCCTCGTAGTGATGGAAGGCGGTGCCGTCGACGTACGTCGCGGCCGCCGGATCCGAGAGGATCGTCCGCGGAAACTCCGGCTCGTTCCAGTTGTGGTCCCAGCACCAGATCAGGGTCTTCACCCCTTCCCGCTCGAACAGCGGCCCGAGGTGGTCGCGGATGAAGTCCCGCTGGGCCTCGGCGGTCCAGGCCGTCGTGGGGTAGCCGCGGTGGGTCATGTGGGGCTCGTTCTGCAGGGTCAGGGCGTGGATCGGCAGCCCTTCGGCCTCGTAGGCGCGGAGGAACGCGAGCAGGTAGTGGGCGTAGGCCGCATACCACCTCGGCTCCACGGCCCCGCCGCCGAGCCGCTCGGGCTTCTTCATCCAGGCGGGCGGACTCCACGGCGAGGCGAACAGCACCAGATCCGGATTCACGTCGCGGGCCGCGCGGATCGCGGGGATCACGTGCTCGCGATCGGCGGCGATCGAGAAGGCCGCGAGCTCAGGGTCGGTCTTGCCCTCCGGCATGTCGTCGTAGGTGTAGTAGGGCACCCCGGTGAAGTCGGAGGTGCCGATGCACACCCGCATCAGGTTCATCCCGAGGCCGCGCTCGGGGTGGAAGAGCATCTCGACCACCTCCTGCCGCCGCTCCGGGGAGAGCCGGGCGAGGTTCTCGCAGGACGCATGGTCGAACGAGGCTCCGAGCCCGAGGATCGACTGGCCGCGGACGGCCGTGTCGATCCGCACGACGGGCTCCGCGACGTCGCGGGCCATCTCGATGACCAGCTCCGGCTCGGCCGCGAGCCGCCGCGAGCCGTCGGCCGTGCTGACGACGACCCGCACGCCGTCGACAGCGCGGGCCGGGGCCGCGGCGGCCGTCGCCGCCAGGATCACCAGCGCGAGAATCGAGCGGCCCATGGAACGCACCTTTTTGCTGGCGGCTGATTTCCTAGTGTAGCGTCTCACGCAGATGGGACTTTATCGAGAGCCTTCCTCGCCCGGGCGATTTTTTGAAGGATGTCTTCGGCCTTCTTCGTCCAGACGAAGGACGTTGGGTTCGTATTGTGGTGGTCGACGTAGCGACGAATTGCGTCGACCAACTGAGCGACGCTCCTGAACACGCCGTTCCGAAT
>VGYR01000390.1 GCA_016872925.1 Planctomycetota bacterium | reverse complement strand
GCCGCGGGTTGGAAACCCGCGCTCCTCTCAGGCACGGGCGACCCCGAGCCCGCGCCACACGCGGCCCAGTCCCCATCGCTCACGCGATAGGGGCTTCCGATGCGGGGTCTGCGGGGTGCGCCGCGGGTTGGAAACCCGCGCTCCTCTCAGGCTCGGGCGACCCCGAGCCCGCGCCACGCGCAGCCCAGTCCCCATCGCGCACGCGATAGGGGCTTCCGATGCGGGGTCCGCGGAGGTGCGCCGCGTGGCCCTCACCCCAGCGTCTCGTCGGGCCCCGGAAACTTCCGGCGCTCGACATCGGCACGCCACCGGGCCAGCGCGTCGGCGATCGTCGACTTCGCGTCGGCGTACTGGCGGACGAACTTCGGCACGCGGTCGGGTGACAACCCGACGAGGTCGTGCATCACGAGCACCTGGCCATCGCAGTCGGGGCCTGCGCCGATGCCGAAGGTGGGCACGGGGAGCGTCCGGCTGAGCGTGGCGGCGACCGCGGCCGGGATGCACTCGAGCACCACCGCAAACGCGCCGGCATCGGCGGCGGCGCGGGCGTCGACCACCAGCCGATCCTCGTCGCGCTGCATCCGATAGCCGCCGAGCTGGTGCACCGCCTGGGGCCGCAGCCCCACGTGGCCCATCACCGGAATGCCGGCGGCGACGATGCCGGCGATCACGTCCGCCTGGCCGGCGGTCCCTTCGAGCTTGACCGCCTGACAGCCGGTCTCCTTGAGGATCCGCGCACTGGCCTCGACCGCGGTCCGCACTCCGAGATGCTGGAGCGGAAACGGCAGGTCGACCACCACCAGGGCGCGGGACACGGCCCGCGACACGATCTCCCCATGGTAGATCATCTGCTCGAGCGTGGCCGGGATCGTCGACGTCCGGCCCGCGACCACCATCGCCACGCTGTCGCCGACGAGCACGCAGTCGACGCCCGATTCGTCGGCGAGCCGCGCCGTCGGCCAGTCGTACGCCGTGACCATGGAGAGCGGCCGCGGGCGGCCGCGGGCGGCCGCCAGATCGAGCACGGTGACCCGCCGTGGCTTCATGGCTGGCGGGTTCATGGGGGGGCTCGAGCGGAGGAGAGACCGGGTGTCCGAGGGCATGCCGACTCCGCGAGTCTACAACGGCCGAAGCGGTCACCAATCGGCGTCGAGGTCTCCGCGAGCCAATCCGCCGGCCCCGCGGGCAGACCTTGCGGCGACATGCCTTGCCCCTATAATCACAGGGCTTTTTCGGGAGAATCGCCACCGGCCGACACGCGGCCGGGGCAGCCCCCGGAAAGCACGTGCGGGTGTAGCTCAGTTGGTAGAGCACCACGTTGCCAACGTGGTTGTCGTGGGTTCGAATCCCATCACCCGCTTCGTCCCGAGCTTCGCTGGTGGCTTGGCCTCCCGGGGAAACCCGGGGTCGGTCTGCGAGTGCCCTCGTCGGTTGCCAGCACCGCTCGCTCCGAAGGCGACTCGCCTTCGGATGCTCTCGGTCCACGTCGTCCCCGATCCTCGTTCCGGAACAGTCCATGCCAGCGTCTGATTCGTCCGCCGTCGCCGATCTCGATGCCCCCGAAGGCCTGCCGAAGCCCCTGGCTCTCGAGGTCTCGATCGAGCCCGTCTCGACCTGCCAACGGCGGGTGAAGGTCACGATCCCGCGGGCCGACATCGATCGCTACCGCGACGACGCGATCGGCGAACTGATGCCGACCGCGCTGCTGCCGGGCTTCCGGCCGGGCCGCGCCCCGCGGCGGCTGGTCAGCAGCCGCTTCAAGTCCGAACTCTCGGATCAGGTTCGCTCCAAACTCCTCACCGCCGCGATGTCGCAGGTGTCGGAGCAGGAGAAGCTCGCGCCGATCAGCGAACCGGAACTCGACGTGGCGGCCGTGCTCCTGCCGGACGAAGGCCCGATGACGTTCGAGTTCTCGATCGAGGTGCGGCCCGAGTTCGAGCTGCCGAAATGGAAGGGGCTGTCCATCAAGAGGCCCGCCCGTGACATCACGCCGGCCGACGTCGACGAGGCGCTCCTGGGCCACCTGCGGGAGCGGGCACGGTTCGTCCCGCACGACGCCTCGCCCTCCATCGGCGACCTCATCGTGGCCCGGCTGGCATGCAAGGATGGCGATCGGGTGCTCTCCGCGGCCGACGAAGTGGAGATCGTGGTCCGCGACCGCCTCTCCTTCGCCGACGCTGAACTCCCCGGATTCGCGGCACTCGTCGCCGCGGCGAAGCCGGGAACGGTGGTCACCGCGACGGTGAAGGTCTCCGACGAAGCGGCCCTCGAGGAGGTCCGGGGCAGGGACGTGACCATGGAGCTGACCGTCCTCGACGTGAAGCGGCTGGAGCTGCCGGAGATGACGCCGGCGCTCCTCGAGGAGCTCGGCGGCTTCGAGTCGGCCGAGGCCCTCAAGGCGGCCGTGCTCAAGCAACTCGAGGGACAGCTCGAATGGCACCGGCGCCGTCAGGTCCGCCAGCAGGTTGCCAGCGCTCTGACCTCGTCGGCCTCCTGGGACCTGCCGCCCGCCCTCTTGAGACGGCAGGCGCAGCGGGAGCTCGAGCGGGCGATCCTCGAACTTCGGCGGAGTGGATTCGACGACGACTCGATCCGCCGACACGTCAACGAGCTCCGCCAGAGCGTGATGGCCAGCACCGCCCGGGCCCTCAAGGAGCACTTCATCCTCGAGCGGATCGCCGAGGAGGAGGGGATCACCGACGCTCCCGCCGACTACGACGAGGAGATCAGGGCCGTCGCGGCCCAATCGGGGGAATCACCGCGGCGGGTGCGGGCGAGCCTGGAGCGACGGGGCTTGATGGACGTGCTCCGCAACCAGATCATCGAACGCAAGACGATCGACCTCGTGACGTCCCACGCGTCCTTCAAGGACACGCCGTTCGAGTTTTCCCGGCCGGACGCCGAGGCGATCGACCACGCCGTCTGCGGCGTCGTGGTCGGCGAAGAGGAGATTCCGACCGCCACCCACTCCGAACCCTCGGCCCGACCCGGCCAGCGCGGCTGACCAGCCGACCGGGCCCCGCTCACGCCCGCCCCTGCACGCCCAAGGCGATCCATGTCACCCCACGATTTCCGCGCTCCGTCGTCGGCCCTCCCGCTCGGGTCCGCATCCGCGTCGACCGCCTACCGCGACTACCAGCGGCAGCGGACGATGACCCTTGGCGACTTGCTCCTGGAGAACCGGATCATCCTCCTCCAGGGGGAGATCTACGACGGGAACGCCAACGAGCTGGTGATGAAGCTCCTCTATCTCCAGAGCGAGAACCGCCGGAAGGACATCC
>VGYR01000389.1 GCA_016872925.1 Planctomycetota bacterium | reverse complement strand
CGGGTTCGTGCCCTCCCCGGAGCGGCGGCACCCCGACGGCCGGTGGCGGCCTGCGGATCGCTGGCCATGGGCACGCGGACGGATAGCCGTGTCCCGCGTCCTGCGGCACTCTCCACCCGACACTCGCCCCGTACCATGGCCGTCCGTTCGCGGATACCCGTCAGACCAAACCCTCCGGTTTCCAAGGTGGTGGCTTCGAAGCCGCAGCCGTCGTCTTCGACGACGAGTTCGAGCGCTCCCGGATCGCGACGCAGCGAGAGCTGGGCGACGGTCGCCCCGCTGTGTTTTCGCACGTTGGCGAGCAGCTCCTGGGCGATCCGGTAGATCACGACCCGCACTTCGCTCGGGACGTCGCCCATGTCGTCGGCGAACGCAACGCCGACCTCGGTCCCCGCGACTCCGCACTGCTCGACGAGGTCCTCGATGGCTCCGCGGAGCCCGAGATCGTCGAGCGGTGCGGTCCGCATCCCGCGGATCATGTGGCGAGCCTCGACGATCGCCCGCTCCAGGCTGTCGGAGGCCGCCTGGAGTTCACCGTCGACAGTGGGACCGCCGCGACGGTCAAGGGTCGCGTCGAGCATCATCTTGGCACCGATGACGTACTGCAGCACACCGTCATGGAGATCGTATCCAGCGGACTGCTTCTCGCTCTCCTGGATCCGCAGCAGCTGGTGCAGGACGCGGGTCTTGGACTCCAGCATCGACTGGCGGATCGCCAAGGCCTCCTTCGATGCCTGGACGCTTAGCATAAGCGTACTCAGCAGGCCGGCGATCCCTGCCGAGACGAGCACCTGCACCACCTCGGCGACCGAGGTGAACTTGAGCACCGAGCCGCGCGGCGACATGAACAGATAGTCGCAGGCCAGGAAACTCGTCGCGAACGCCAGCACGGTCGGCCCGAGGCCGCAGAATCGGGCGGCGAGCGTGACCGACACGAAGCAGGCACTGAACGGCAGGGTGGTGAGGATCGAGCCGAGGGCGAACCGAACGGCAACCGACCCGGCAACGATCATGATCGCCAGCCCGGAGCGGCGAATCAGGTGGGCGTGCATGGCGGAACCCTTCCTTGCCACCAGCGAGCCAGCCCGGATCCATGGCCGGCGGCGACGGCCCGCCGAGGCCGAGACCCACGTCACTGCGACAGCAGTTCCGATTCGTCTCCGGCACGAGACGCGATCGACGCGTACACGCGGCCGTCGACATTGGGCTCGATCGCTGCCACGTGCGTGTCGCCGAACGAGTGCAGCGTGACCCCGAGCGTGTGGTTGCTGCTCGGACCCCACGACCACGTCGTACCCCGCCAACCCGTCAGCCATGGCGTGGCGTCGCCGCCGACTCCGAGGCCGGTAATCGGAATCGGCATCCAGAGGCCCTTGAGGTGCTTGGGAATCACCAAGTTGCCGGCGAGACCGTACGGCTTGGTGGCAACGACCCAGCAACTCGCGCCATCGACCCAACAGGAGTATCCCGGTTCCCTGGTTTCAGCCGCGATGACCGTGTTGGTGATGCCGTCCACCACAGATGATTGACGGGCGCCGAGCCGAGAGGCCGCGGTGCCAGGCCCTTCGGGAGCGAACTGGACCAAGCCCGCACCCGGCACCGTACCGCTGACTCCTGGAATGCCCTGCGTCGTCCCGCTCGTGACGAACACTCCCGCCATCGCCTTGTAGTTGGTGACGCCGAGCCCCGGGGCAGCGCCCGAGGTCGTCTTTCCTCCGGAATATGCCGGGCAGCCGAGGATCGGGATCACCTCCGCGGCAGCGGGAGTCCCGCCGGAGTTTGCGGCTGCGTTGAATGGCCCGGTCGTCAAGTTGGCCGTGCCCAGTGACACGGCATCGAAGATCTGCTGCTGCTCCATGTAGGGCAGGACCATGAAAATCCAGCTGTAGCCGGTGCTGCCGTCGGTATTCGGCGTTGCAGTCGCGGCGTTGCGATCGACGACCGACGGATACTGCTTCTTGTGCGATTCGAATGTGACGACCGCCTGGGCGACGGCCCGCATATTGGAACTGCAGACTGACCGGCGAGACGCCTCGCGAGCGCTCTGCACCGCCGGCAGGATCAGCGCGACGAGCAGCGCGATGATCGCCATCACCACGAGGAGCTCCACGAGCGTGAAACCATGTAGGGGGCGAGGGCATGCGTTCGCATACCCTCTCATTGGTTGCTGAGACCGTTTCCCCCTGACATGGAGTTCACGATGATTGCTCGCCCTGACGCGGCCTGTTTCGTTGGCATTGACCTTCACAAGGACACGTTGACCGCGTGCGTGCTCCGCGGAAGGGACCGAGAGGTCACGTACGTGAAGCTCGCCTGCAAGTGCCGGGACCAGATCCGGTCGTTCTTCGCCGCGCTGCCGCAGCCGAGCGCGATAGCGATCGAGACGGTCGGCTTCTACCGCTGGCTGTGGGCGGAGCTCGAGCCGTTGGCTGGCCAGCTCGTGCTCTGCGACGCCCGAGGTGCCCGGGCCCTCGCCGGCCGCCGCATCAAGACCGACCGGGAGGACGCCCTGAACGTGGCCTTGCTGTTGGCTGACGGCAGGCTGCCGCTGGCCTGGGCGCCGCCGGAGAATGTCCAGGTGCTCCGCACCTGGACCCGGCACCGCAATGGCCTCACGCGGCAGCACGCCAAGGTGCTGCATCACGTGAAGTCGATCTTGAACCGGCTGAACTTCCCGGGACCTGTCCGTCTCGACGCGGCTGCCCTGCAGCGTTACCTGCTGGCGGGCGTGGAGCGATTCACGGCCGACGACCTCACGATGCTCTGGCAGCACCAGCGCAGGCTCGTCGAGATCGAGCAGGACCGGGCCCAGAGCGAACGCCGCATCAGCGAGTTGATGCGTGCCCCGGAGTTCTCCCGTCTCCGTGAGATCCTGGAGTCGGTTCCCGGAGTGGGCCTCGTGACCTCGGCCACCGTGATCGCCGAGATCGGCGACTTCAGCCGCTTCGCCGACTCCAAGGCGATCGGTCGCTATGCCGGGCTCGCCCCGACCGTGTATGCCTCCGGCAACTCCAGCCGGCTGGGCCACATCTCGAAGACCGGGGCTCCCGATCTCCGCTGGGTGCTGCAGCAGGCCGCCTGGACGGCGATCCGCTGCGATGCCGGCTTCAAGAAGACCTGGCTGCGGATCGCCAAGACCGCCGGCAAGAAGGCCGCCGCCGTGGCCGTTGCCCGCAAGATCCTGGTCCTGATGTGGACCCTTCAACGAAAGGACGAACCCTCCAAGAGCCGCGATCCAGTCGCGGCCTGACGAGTGAGTGATGACGGGACCTCGGGGTGAGACACGGGGCTCGGTA
>VGYR01000388.1 GCA_016872925.1 Planctomycetota bacterium | reverse complement strand
CAAACGGGACACTTCAGTGAAAAAGTGCTCCATTCGCGGCAAGCGACTCCAGGCAGGATGGTGCAACGACGTCTTGGAAGGCATTCTTACTGGAAAACAGGGCGATTAAGATGCGATTGCCCTGGAACTGGACCGGCCCGAGCGGCGCGAGCTTCGCCGGCTGGAGCGTGGTCCAGTCGTCGGCGAGGATCCCGCCAGTGTCGCCGGAGTTCGGGTTCCACGACCAGAAGGTCCAGCTCGGCCCCAACTGACCGGCGGCGAGGTCGATCGTCCCGTTGCCGTCGAGGTCGCCCCGCAGGTAGTTCACGAAGGCCTCGTACCAGGCCCGGTCGCTCGCCGTCTCGAGCTTCGTGCCGAACTCGCCGAACAACAGCGGCGCCGTGCCCGTGCGGAACAGGTAGCCCCACTGCGCGTCCCAATGGGCCGGCAGGTTCGCCGGGTAGTTCGCCGCCGAGAACCAGGTCTGGGCGTAGACGCTCGCGGGATACTCGTGCGGCGAGTAGACGAGCCGTCCGGGCACGTTGAGTCGCACCGGATATGCCCCGGCCGCCGACAGGTTGCCGCCCCACCAGTTGTTGCCCGACGGACCGAACTCGACGCCCTCGACGATGATCAGCAGGTCCGGGTTCTTCGCGAGCACGGCGTTGCCGGCACGTTCCGCCGCCAGCCGCCAGTCGTTCGCAGTGCCGTCGCCCCAGGTGGCCGGGCCGTGCGGCTCGTTGTGGAGGTCGATCCCGATCACGGTCGCATTGCCGGCGTAGCGGGCCGCGAGCATTTCGAGGTTGGCGATCCAGGCCGACTCGGGAAAGGCGGCGTGTGCCAGAGGCCCGACGCGTTGGCACTGGTACCGGCCTCGGAACGGTGGTGGTCGAGGATGATCCGCAGGCCGATGGTGCCGGCGTAGGCCACGATCGCATCGATGATCTGCAGGCCGGTCCTTCCCTGGAGGTCGGCGTTCTTGGAGAAGTCGATGCCTCCGGGCGTGCTGCCGGCGACGAACAGCTGGTCGCAGTAGGGCAGCCGGATGGTGTCGAACCCGGCCGCCTTCATCTGGTCCATCATCTCCCGATAGCCGCGGCTCCAGAGCCCGTGCGGAGAAAAGGTGTCGGTCTCGAGGCCGAACCAGTTCACCCCGGCGATCCGCACCGTGCGACCATCGGCATCGAGAATCTGGCTGCCCTGGGTGTGGATTTAGCCGGCGACGGCGGCCGTGCCCTCGGTCAGCGTCACGTCGGCGATCGAGACCGTGGGGGCCGTGCGATAGTCGCCGCGTTCGAAGGCCCGCACCGCGACGATCAGGGAGAGGTCGAGGACACCGACGAGGTGGTCGTGGTTGAAGTCGCCGTCGCTCCACGAAGCGGGCTGGCTCGTCCCGTACCTCCCCGACGCCATGAAGTTGGCGAGATCGAGCATGTCGACGATCCCGTCGAGGTCCGTGTCGCCGATGGACGCCCAGCCGACGGTCAGGGTGCCGTCGAACGCCGAGACCCCCACGGACCACTGCTCCGTCGTCACGGCCGACGACCCGATGCCGGCGCCGGTGGCCCAACCAGCCGACGCGGCGGATCGCACCCGCTGGACGACCGTCGCGACGGCCTCCGGGGCGGAGGGGATCGCCAACCGGCCGCGGCCCACGTCAAGCCGGGCCGCGGGGTCGAGCGCCAGCGCCGTGGCGGGCACCGCGGCCGTGCCGACGTCGAGCCGCACGCGGGCGCCCGCCTGCACGGACAGACCGCCGCTCCCCAGGCTGCCGGTGTTGCGGACGACGAGTTCCCCCTCCTCGACCACCGTCCCGCCCGTGTGGGCATTGACCGAGGAGAGCACCAGTGTGCCGGGCCCGCGCTTCACCAGCGTGAGGCCTCCGGCGCGCGGAGTCGACTCCACGACCGTGTCGCCGGAGGCCACCGTCACCACCACCGTGTCGGCAGCCGCCAGCGCCGCGAGGGCGATCCGCCGCTCGAGCGGCTCGACGGAGAACCGGCACTCACGGAGTCTGCCCGGCGGCGGCCGCAGGGTTCGTCGTCGTGAAAACATCGCCCACGCTCCCCGGCCCTCTGACACCTCCACTCTCCCAGCCCGTTCGCTCGATCGCAATCTCCGGGTCACGCTCGGTGAGTCACGATCTACCAGGTGTCCGATCCAGCGGCCGCGCGCCGTCCGCGGCGACAAACAGCGGTCGGCGACCCGGTCGGTTGCCTGGCGCGCGGAGACAACTCTCGAGTGCCGCCGATTCTGCGACGCACGGCGAAGGGTTCCTCGACGTGCTTTCCGGCAGGGAATCCTGCGGTCATCCACGCGGTGACCGTCGGGCGGCCACATCCTGTTCCAGTGTCCGCCCGTGCCGCCGTCGCGATCCCGCCGAGCCTCCAGGGCCCCGGGAACGATCTGCCGGTTGCGTGCGGACACCTCTCCCATTCGGAGGAGCGATGTCCTGCTTCGTGATGACCGACCGCACCGGTTCTCGGGCCGCCGACGGGCGGCGTGATCCGACCGTCTGGCTTGCCGCCCTCGCCCTCGTGCTCACGGCCGCCGCTCCGGCTCAGGCCGACTGGAATCCCGGCGACCCCTTCAAGATGCACTTTCCGCAACTTCCAGACCCCAACGGCTGGGACGTGCTGTTCGTGGGCCCGGCCAACGAGGTGGCCGACGACTGGGCGTGCACCGAGACCGGGCCGGTGACCGACCTGCACTTCTGGTACTCGGTGCAGGGTGACGGAACGTCGACGATCTCCTTGGTCACCGCCACCATCTACTCGGACAACCCCTCGCCACCGGCTCCCTTCAGCACGCCGGCTGCGCTGCTCTGGAGCGGCACCTTCACGAGCCAGCAGTTCGTCACGCGGCTGTTTGGCTCGGGTTCCCAGGGCTTCGCAGATCCCAAGCAGGGTCCGAGCGGCTGGACGCCGGCCGACCACCTCAACTACTACCAGCTCAACATCACCGGCATCGAGAATCCGTTCGTGCAGACGCAGGGAACGATCTACTGGCTCGGCCTCAACGTGGGCATCTCGGCAGGGCAATCGCATCTTCTGAGAGCGGCACAAGTATTGCGGTGAGTCGTCGAAAGGCAAGCGGGCGGCGGTGGCCGCACGTCGTTTCGCCTGTGTCACGGAGGACGACTTGTGATTGTTTCAACGACGCCGGTAATTCTTTCACACTTCGAGGACCTGACCGACCCACGGATGGAGCGGACGAAGCGTCACCTGCTGATCGACATGGTGGCCATCGCCTTGTGCGCGGCAATCTGCGGGGCGGAGGGCTGGGCTGACGTCGAGCGGTTCGGCAAGAAGAAGAGGG
>VGYR01000387.1 GCA_016872925.1 Planctomycetota bacterium | reverse complement strand
CTGCACGGGCCACGATGGCCGATCCCTCCACCGGCATCAGGCCCGGAGGGCCGGGTTCTCGAGCCAGGCTGCACGGGCCACGATGGCCGATCCCTCCACCGGCATCAGGCCCGGAGGGCCGGGTTCTCGAGCCAGGCTGCACGGGCCACGATGGCCGATCCCTCCACCGGCATCAGGCCCGGAGGGCCGGGTTCTTGAGCCAGGCTGCACGGGCCACGATGGCCGATCCCTCCACCGGCATCAGGCCCGGAGGGCCGGGTTCTTGAGCCAGGCTGCACGGGCCACGATGGCCGTGCAGCCGTGTCTTCAGTTCGGGCTGAAGTTCGGCGGGAACGTCCGCCGGATCCCTGCCGACCCGCGGGCGGCGATCGCCGCCAACAGCACCCGCGTCCGCTCGGCGACGTCGCACTCGGCGAGCAGCCGCAGCTTCGTGTCCATGTCCAGATCGAGCGTGTAGGCGACGATGTCGGTCAGCATGCCGAGGGTGATCTGGCTGCCGAGCAACTGGTCGAGTTGCTCGTGGGCGTCGGGAGCCTGCGGCATCGATCGCTTGAAGGCGTCGAGCAGTTCGCGTTGCAAGGCTCCGGCCAGGGCGCCGTCGGTCGCTCTCGGCACGACGTCCTCGAGGAGTTCCGACTCCACGATGCGAAACAGCTTCTTCGGCGGCAGTTCGCGGACGAGCCGCAGGCGGCGCACGCCCAGCACGAGCACGTTGTAGGTTCCCTCGTCGGTCCGCTGATGCGACGCGATGCGGCACAGGCAGGCGTGCGGCCGGAGGGGGGGACGACCGTCGTAGTTGCCCTCCCAGCCGGGCGCGAGCGACCCGAGGGCCACGAGCCGATCGTCGTCCAGCGCCTCCTCGAACATCGACCGGTACCGCGGCTCGAAGATGTGCAACGCCTGCATGACGTGGGGGAACATCACGAGGTTCGGCAGCGGAAACAGCCGCACGTGACCCTCGAACTGGTCTGGCGAGAACGACAGCGGCTCGTCGGACATGGGCGGGAAATCCGGTCAGGTCGTGGCCGGAGGCGGGTCGAGGTGGATTTCGGGGAGCAGGTCCGGGTTGAGCTCGATGGCGGGATAGTCTTCCGTGCTGGCGGCGACGTCGGCCAGGCAGCGGTCGAAGTCGGCCAGAAACGCGACCAGGTCGAGACCGAGGTGCCGGGGAGCGTACGGCTCGAGGTAGCCGTGGACGCTGCCGTGCAGCTTCCGGGCACCGCGGATGTTGCCGTTCCCGAAATGATAGAGGGCGACGGCGGCCTGGATCAGCCCCTGATAGAACTTTCGCGAAGGGCCGCGATACTCGGTCCAGAGCTCCTCCCAAACCTCGTGGCTCTCGTAGTAATCGCACTCGTTGAACTTCTCGATCCCCGCGAGGTACAGCGGATCGTACTCTTCCGTCTCCGCGGCCATGCCCGCTCCAGCACCACGCCCATGATTGGCCCCGGAACGTCGCCGGGGGCCTCCCCATGAATCGTAACAACCGGAACCGAAAGGGGCATCCGACCCTCGCCGCAGCCGCCCCCGTGCCCCGGCGCGAGGGGGCGGCGGCGCGAACGCTGCGGGCCGCGGCGATCGCCCGCCGGCTGGCGACGGCGTATCCGGGCGCCACCTGCTCGCTCGATTTCGCCTCGCCGTTCCAGCTGGTGATCGCGACGATCCTGTCGGCCCAGTGCACCGACCGCCGCGTGAACCTGGTGACGCCCGAGCTGTTTCGCCGCTGGCCGGATCCAGCGGCCTTGGCCGCGGCCAGGCCGCCGGACCTGGAGCGGGTGATCCGCAGCACGGGCTTCTTTCGGGCCAAGGCCAAGAGCATCCTGGGCTGTGCCCGTGCCCTGGTCGACCGCCATGGCGGACACGTGCCGCAGACGCTCGAGGAGCTCGTCCGCCTGCCGGGGGTGGGCCGCAAGACCGCCAACGTCGTCCTCGGCACCGCGTTCGGCACCGCCTCGGGGGTCGTCGTGGACACGCACGTCGGCCGGATCTCCCGCCGGCTGGGCCTGACGCGTCACGCCGACGCCGTGCGGGCCGAGCGGGACCTGATCCGGCTGCTTCCCCGGGACGAGTGGATCGGCTTCAGTCACCGGCTGATCGAGCACGGCCGGGGGCCCTGCGCGGCACGAAGGCCGCGGTGCGAGGACTGTCCGCTGGCGGACCTCTGCCCCCGCGTCGGCGTCGCGGCGGGCCGGCGGCCGCGGACGGCTCGCTGACGGAGGCAGCCCCGCGCCCCATGGGCAGATTTCCGCGCCGGGGCGTAGACTGCCGCCGGCGTCGTTCACCCGTCCGAGCGTTCCGCGTCCGCCACCGAACGGGAGCCCCGCGAATGATCCTCTCCGGCAACGAGATCCGTCAGCAGGTCGGCCGCAACATCCTCATCGATCCGTTCGACGAGAGCCGGCTCAATCCCAACAGCTACAACCTCTCGCTGCACGACGAGCTGCTCGTCTACGAGGAGGTCGTGCTCGACATGCGGAAGAGCAACCGCGTGGAGCGGATCACGATTCCGGAGGATGGGCTGGTGCTCACGCCCAACCAGCTCTACCTGGGCCGCACGGTGGAGCGGACGGAGACGCACAATCTCGTCCCGATGATCGAGGGCCGCAGTTCGATCGGCCGACTCGGGCTCTTCGTCCACGTCACGGCGGGCTTCGGCGACGTCGGCTTCTGCGGCTTCTGGACGCTCGAGATGTTCGCCGTGCAGCCCGTGAAGATCTATCCCGGCGTGCCGATCTGCCAGATCTTCTTCCACCAGATCCACGGCGACATCACGGAGTATTCGAGCGAGAAGTACCAGCACAACCGTGACATCCAGCCGAGCCTCCTGTACCGGGAACTGGCGGCGGCCGGCGACGCGCCGCAGCAGATGCAGCTGGAGTTCGACCGCGTGGCCGCCGATCGGGCCGCCGCGCTGGCGGCCCCGCAGGTCGCCAGGTAGGTTCCCCGCATGATGCCCAAGGTTCTGGCCTGGACGGCCCTCGGCACGGCGGTCGTGTTCGTGATCGCCGTGCTCGTGGCCGTGTTCGCCGCCAAGGCCCTGGGTCCCACGGCATCTGCCATCGCCTTCTGGATCGGCGTGGGGATGCTGTCGCTCTCGATCCTGCTGGCCCTGGCGCTCCTGGTGATCACGACCTTCCCCTCCGACTCCTAGTGTAGTGTCTCCGAAATAACGCAACTTATTGCTGTCAGTGCCGTTGAATCCTCAACTCATGGAGGATTCCGTCATGCGTGTTGCCAAGCCAGTTGTTCTGACGGTTGAGCAGCGAGCGACGCTGATGAAGTGGTCGCGGGGCCGGAGCACTCCGGCGCGGTT
>VGYR01000386.1 GCA_016872925.1 Planctomycetota bacterium | reverse complement strand
CACCTCTCTTTCCGTGGCCTTCCCCGGCTCCTCCCCGGAGGAAAGGGCCACAGCGAGACCACCGCCCCGAAACCCAGAATCAGCCGACAGCACGGCCCGTGCCGAACAGGAGTGGCCTGCCCCCTGAATTCACAGTTGAAAATCGCGAGCCAGACCGTGATTTCGGCCCGCCTGAGCGACCCCATGGTCTCCATGGTGAAAATCCGCAACTTGAGCAGCCGGTCTTTGACGCGGAGGAGCTTCTCGGGACTGCGAAGACCAACTTTGGCTTTGCCCCGCGGCTCTTTGGTCGGGATGCTCTCCGCGGCAGCGACACCGCGACCAGACGAGCCTGTGAGCGGCGTCTCCTCTGCACCTAGCTGTCGCCGGGGTTCGTGGCCAACGGGAATGATGCTGGGTGCAGCCGCCTGACTTTGCTGCTGTCCCGCGGATTGATCCGGGCGTGCCGGCGCAGGGCGCGCCTGAGCGCTGTATTTCGTCGCTGAAGGCAAGTTGGCCATGAAGGCTCCCTCCAAGCGGGCGAGCTGAAAACCCAGCTCAGAGCGCGTCCTATGCGGCCCCGCTACACGCCCGGGCTAGTCAGGCTCGTTGCCCGGAAAATCAACGCTCCACGGGTCGATATCCAGCAACGCCGGCCGTCGGGAGCGAGCTGACGCCGAAGCTTGGTCAACTGGGGCCACGAAACCGTCTGCATCGCTTCCCCAGCCGTCGCGGTTCCCGGGGCGATCTGGAAGCAACCGAAACTGCTGTACAGCCCCGTCAAACTCCAGCCTCAGGTCCGTGCGTGCGTGGTTCCGCGACTTCACGTGCTGCAGAACCATGACGCGAGGGCCGGGGCCGTGATTTTCTCCCGAGCCCTCTTCGTCGGCGAGGATGTACGCATCGTCGAGCCCGTACTCGATCTCGCTCGACTCGCGGAAGCTGCCCAGGCCCAGCTCACGACTGCTGTAGCCACCGTTGCGCTTGGAAGTCGTGCGGCCCACTGCCGAGACGAGAACTACCGCGATGCCTGCGCTCGCGATGATTCGGGCCTCTCGCATGACGTTGTTCAGGCGGATCCGGGCTTCGAGAGTGCCGCCACAGCATTCGATTCGCTGCACGTAGTCGATCACGAGAATCGTCGGCTGGACGTCCTGGATAGCCAGCGCGATCGTCTCAAGATCGTAGGGCTCGTTCATGAAAAACAGCCGGTCGCCTATGGCCCCCAGCGTCGCCAGGGCGTCCTCGATGGGGCGGCCACGGGCGGCGAGCAGGCTTCGGGCAGCTATGTCGGCAAACGGAACGCCACTCAGCCGCGAGATCTGCCGCTCGATCAGCTTCTCGGGCGTCATCTCGACGTTGACCACCAGGCAGCGGGCCTCCGGGTGCAGTCGAAGGGCATCAACTACGAGCTGCGTTACCAGGCCCGTTTTTCCGTTTCCGGGAGGAGCCGCAATGCCGGTCACTTCGCCGGGCCGCAAGGCCAGCGTGCCCCATGGCTCGTTCGCCACGGCGTACTCGACAGGTCGTCGCCCCGAGAAGAGAGCATCCCGGACCGAGTCCAGTAGCGAGCCCAGGGACCGCGCCCGCGGCCCGGAGGCGCCACCGCTGCCACCAGAGCTCTCGCCTTCAGGGGGTACTGTCGGAGGCGCCGGCGGTTGAGCCGGCGGGGTTTGGTGGTTGCTGGCCGGCCCAGGGGTGTTGCCAGAGTCCGGGAGCGGCTCGGAGGGAAAATCACTCGGAAGATCAAACGTCGACATGGGTATGACCCGCAAAGCGGGCTCCTATAGGTGAAGCACCGGCCGAACGGTCAGTGCGAAAAAAACACACGAACAAGCGATCGCGGAAACGCAAACTCAGGGCTCGGGCGGGAACTCGATTTGGCCGAGCAGGCGGGCCTCTGCGGCACGGCGTAGGGCACTGTCGATATGGCCCACGGCTTCCCCAGGCGGCAGGCCACAGAGCATGACGCCTCTGCTCAGTAGCGCCCGAATCAGGTCATCGACCGACTCGAAGTGGGCGAGGTTAGACGCCGCCTTGAAGATGGCTACGGCACGCTCGCCGTCGGGAGCACCGTTGATGAGGAACTGCCACGTTGCTTCCCAAATCCGGGCGTCGCCGCGGACGGAGGGTGTGTTCTGCTGGCGACGTTGCGTGTTGTCGCGGGTCATCTGCCCGGCGTGCCGCCACAACTCCCACACTGCGTTGATGGTCTCGCGATTGAACGACAGCGGAGCGAGCGGCCTGGGCTTTGCCGCGAGTGTTTTGATTTGGGATAGATCCCAATCGAGGAACTCCTCCGCCGTCATCGGGACTTTGTAGAGCCCGGACTCCTCATGGTGGCTGTTTGGGGCCCGCAGTGAGTGCAGCGTGCTGTAGATCGAAGTGTCGATCTCGATGCCAGCCTCTGCCGCGATCATGGAGCAAAACGCTTTCTGGGTCTCCGGGAAGTTGGTACCCGGCATCGCCCCTGCCAGCATGCTCGGAAACTCGATGTGAAAACCCTTGCTGCCGGAGAAACTCACGTAGATGCAGTCGACCGGAATACCCAGCTCCAAGAGCACTACCAGGAGCCGCGCTGTGTCCCGATACGCCCGCGACGGGTCGGGTTTTTTCATCGCGTCCTTGCGATCGATGTCAAAGACAATGAGCGGGCTGTAGGTCTCGTCGCGGTAGCCAGCCAAGGATCCGCGCTTCTCCTGGTTCCACATGTACGTGAAGAGCTCACTCTTGAAGGCGTAGAGCGAGAGATACACTGGCTTGCCGGCAACAGACGGATCCGTGCAGTTCATCAGCGATGTGTACCGCTCGGTCCACGAGCCCAGTTTCCGTGGAGCGTTTTTTGCACCGATGCAGGCAAAGCCATGCGTGTACACCAGGGTGTTCAGAAAGATCTTGAGCCCGCCGGGCGGGCCGGCCGCTTGAGCCGGCGATTCGTCTGAACAAACCGCTGCCGCACCATCGCTGCTGCCGGAGCAGGGCCTCGGGTTGCCGGAGGCCAAGATGGCCTTCACGTGGGCAGGCAAACCCGGGGTCGGCTCTGCCTGGCTGCCGGTCGTCCCGTCATCTGCCAAACGGATCGTCTCTCGGTTGACCTGGGAGAACGGGCGACCACCATCGAGGCGTCGCAGGAACACATCAAACCGCACCGGGCGGCGGGAACCAGCGGCCTTCTCCAAAAAAAGCCTCCTCAGCAGAATCTGTGGGTTGATTCTGGCTCCGGTAGTTTGCCAAGGACATGAAACAACGCGATTTCAATGCCTTTCGCGGTCCGAAAGCCGAACGCTTTTCTGGTGGTCAGTTTTACGACGCCGTTCAAACCCTCGACAACTCCCGCCGAAATGGTGCCTTTGGCCCGGAACCAGTTGAGGA
>VGYR01000385.1 GCA_016872925.1 Planctomycetota bacterium | reverse complement strand
GAATCCGCCGCCGCTGGGACGAATCCGCCGCCGCTGGGACGAATCCGCCGCCGCTGGGACGAATCCGCCGCCGCTGGGACGAATCCGGCAGGCACGGTCGGCGGGAAAAACTTTATGAAAAAATCACGCCGCCGGGGATTGTCAGCCCCGTTTTCCTTCGCCATACTACATCTCTATAGAGATATGCCAACCAGGGGGGGCGTCTCTAGAGTCGGGTCGAATAGGACAGCGATCGTGGTCTCTTCCAAATTTTTTCTTCACCTTAGGAACGCTCCGATGAACGTAGCAACTTTCAAGGCATGCGGCTCGTGGCTCGCCACGGTCTCCATGGCAGTGGCGACCGCGCTCGCCGGCACCGCGGCCCAGGCAGATATCGTGATCGGCTTGAACTTTCACTCCGGGACCCAGTACGCTCTTGCGGCCACTGATGTGGCGGGGCTCACGCCTGCCGCCAATTGGAACAATGGCGGAGCGGATAACAACCTCTCGGGGCTGACGCTCAACAGGTCTACTGGCACCGCGTCGACGGTCACGGCCAAGTGGTCGTCCAACGGCATCTACGAAACGTGGACCCCCGGCGGCAGTGCCTCGGCGGGCGACGCCAAGTTGATGAAGAATGGCCTGCGGTCGATCCGGGCTGGCTCCTCGGGCTGGAATCCCCCGACGGCGGCCCAGATTTTCCTCGAAAACCTCAACGCCACGTTCCCGGGCACGTATAACGTCACGCTGTTCGTAGGCGAGTGGGACAACAACTTCACGTACGGAGCTTCCACGATCTACACCAATACCGACGCGTCGGCGACGTCCGCGTGGGTGGGCAACAACGGCGGCTATACGGCATCCACAAGCCCTCCGGCCGGCTCGACGAGCCAGGGCCTTCTGTCGCCCTCAAATGGCTCTGGTTTCAACGGCACGTGGACTTCGGGCGTGAATTACCGGACCATCACGGGCTTGACCGCCGATAAGTTGCTCTTGACCGGCCTCGTCACTGGTGGAGCCGGAGCCTGGCAGGTGAACAATTTCACCGGCATGCAGATCACTGGCGTTCCCGAGCCGGCCTCGGTCGCCCTGTCGGGCACCGCCGTGGCGTTGGCCGCCGGCGGGATGTTGCTGCGGAGGAGACCGCGCGGGCGGCTGGTCGCCTAGCCCCGCGGCCGATCCCGTTCTTTCCGGGCTGCCTGTCCGGCCGTCGCCGGACAGGCAGCTTTTTTCCGGCCCTGTCGTCGGGATGCAGGCCGCGGAGATTCCGCGGCCCCGGCGCCGCACCGGTGGCCCGCCCGGACCTCAATCCCATGGCCGACCGAGTCGCGAGTGACCTGCCCCCCAGTGCGATACCAATTGTGAAGTGAGGGATTCACCCTCAGATAGACCAGCCCTGTGCGGCCGGACGGTGTTGGAGGCCTGCCTCCAGCGCTCGATGAGCACCTTGGCCTCGAGCAGGGTGTCGAACGACTCCCGCTTCAGGAGCTCGTCCCGAAGCTTGCCGTTGAAGCTCTCCACGTAGCCGTTTTCCCAAGGCGACCCCGGCTCGATGTCCAGCGACTTCACGCCCACCCGCCCAAGCCACTTCCGGACGCACTTGGTGGTGAACTCGCTGCCCTTGTCGCTCCGGATGTGCTCAGGCACCCCCCGACGCACGAACAGGTCGCTCAGCCGCTCCAAGACGTGCTCGCTCGTGAGCTTCTTGGCAACGTTGATCGCCAGGCACTCCCTCGTGTGCTCGTCCACGATCGTCAGCATCCGGATCGGGCGGCTATCGGACGTGCGATCCATCACGAAGTCGTAGCTCCATACATGGTTCCGATGCGTCGGCTGCAACCGGATGCACGACCCGTCGTTCAGCCACAGCCGCCTCCAGACGTAGCCGCTGGCTGACTGGTAGGCGAGCGTGGGCCGCAGGCTCGTCGACTCGCTGACGATGTCGAAATAGAATCCGCCGAGCACGGCGGCCGACGCCCGTGAATCCAACGGCGAGGTGTTCGCGAGCGTGAGCGTGAGCACGTCGCCGGCGATCGCAGATTGGCATCCAGCCCTCCGTTCGCTCGATGCTGCCCTCGCTATCGCCGACCAATCAGCTTCGCAGATCGGTGCCCGGGCAGCACTCGGCCAGCAATGCGTTCGATTGGCACGGGCAACCCTTCCCTGAGTCGGACGGGCTTGCCCGCGCGGTGGATCAGAGCGCTACGTCGCAGATCGCCATCCCGATCGGGATCACCACCACCCGCTCCGCAGCCGTGCCGCGGCCGGGCTTCTCACCCGCCACGATCTGCCCGATCGTCGCGTCCACCGCGGGCATGACTCCCGAAGGAAAAAGGATCGCCCGGCCAATGGGGCTTCCTCAACGCTGTTTGAACTGCCCCCTAGTGCGGTACCGGTGCTCATGAGAGAGATGGGGACTAGTCCGCGTGGTGTGTCGGAGGGAGGGGCGGAGCCCCGACCGGAAACACACCACGCGACGCCGCCGGGACCGCCCCGAAGGCCGTATCGTCCAGCCCGGCAACGAACGCCGCCGGGGTCAGCCACCTGAGGCCGCCATGCGGCCGCCCGTGGTGGTAGTCCAGCCGCCACTGGTCGAGAACGACCCGAGCCTCGGGCAGGCTCAGGAACAACTCCCGGTCGAGCAGCTCGTCGCGAAGCCTGCCGTTGAAGCTCTCCACGTAACCGTTCTCCCAAGGGCTCGCCTTCTGGATGGAGAGCGTGCGAACGCACGCCCTCGCCAGCCACTCCTGGATCTCCTTGGCCACGACCTCCGGCCCGTTGTCGCTCCGCAGATGCTCGGGCGCACCTCGCACGGCGAACAGGTACTGGAGCGTCATGATCGCGTCCCGAGCGGTGAACGACCTGGCCACCTCGATTGCCAGACACTCCCTTGTGAGCTCACCTCACACCACGAGGCTCCGCAGCTGCCTGCCGTCGTCCGTCCGCTCCGTGAGGAAGTCGTAGCTCCACACATGATTCCGATGCGTCGCCCGGTGACGGACGCACCCATCGGCACTCGACCCCGGTACTCTGCGGCGTTTTCGCTGCTTCTGCGGCACCTGCATGTGCGCCTCCTTCCAGATCCGATGCACCCGCTTGAAGTTCACCTTCCAGCCTCCGAACGCTTCTGGGCCGGTCAGCACACGATGCGTGCGCTCGCTCCCATGCCTCGGGAACGTCTCCACGATCTTCCGTACCACCCCGAGCAACTCGCGGTCGCCGTCTACCTTCCTGGGACGGTACCGCTGCGTGCCCCGATCAGGGCTTGGTCCGCCACCAGCTTCTTCAGCCTCGAGTTTTCCTTCTAGAGCTCCTGAAGCTGCTTCGCCATCTTCGGATCCAGCCTGCCGAACTTCGTCCGCCAGCGGTAGTACGTCTGCTGGCTGAT
>VGYR01000384.1 GCA_016872925.1 Planctomycetota bacterium | reverse complement strand
CCGCTACGACCTGACCACGCCCCTTGCCAACAGAACCGAATAAGACGATTCTTCCACCGAGTACCACCCACATGGTGGCCGGTTTTGGGCGCCGATGAGTGGCCGGTTTTGGCGCGCCGAATGACAATGCGTCGGACGCAGCCGTCCCCAGGTGGTGGAAAAGGCGGTCGTCGACACTGGTGGCAAGGATAGTCCGGCACACCGGCCTCCGCGAGCATAGGGATAGCCCGGTCAATGGCACCTCCGCACCGGTCTTCCGGCTGATGAGCGACTCGTGAGCCTCGCGAGGAGCGGCCCGGGGCCTCCGGAGCGGGGTTCTCGAAACGCCCCACACCCGCTTCGGTGGCGTTTTTCTGGCGGCTGCGCAGACCGTGTCGCAAGCGGCCGTTCCCGGGGCTTCGACGCCTCGTGTCCGACGCCGGTCAGAGGCTGTGGATGTCGATCACGGGCAGCTCGTCGGGCGCCACCTGAACCGCTTCGCGATCGTCATGGATCTGCACGACTTGCCCCAGTCAATCGGCGGGCCATGGGCGGGAGAGACGGCCGGAGGCTCGAGCGGTTCGCCGAGGTGTGTGAGGATCTGACTTTACGCGGGCGAAGCCATCCTGGCCTTCTCCCGCTTGCGAACCTCCGGTTCGAAGTGAGCCGGCTCCTGCCGGCCGTCTTTTCCGAGCCGGATGTCGCCACCACGCCGCGGGCACTCGAGCGGAAACTCCTCCCCCACCCGGGCCATGACTTTCGCCCACGCAATCCGCGAGGTGTCGTGCGAGCGGGGCTTTTGATGCGCGTTGCAGCGGCCTCTGGAGCCGCGACCGTCGTTTCCACGTCCGCCGGTCGTGCCCTCGTGTTGCTTCAACCGTCAAACGGAAACGGCGGGATTCGAACTCGCGGTCTCTGAGTCTATCGCCGCTGTTCCGACGCCGTGAAGAACGATCCGAAGACCGGCGGGATCTCCTTGACGACCGCCCGCAGGCTGGAGCCCTCGGATTGAAGCGCTGCGTCCAACGAGTCGTCGTGATCGGGCTCGGATCGCAGCACACGATCCACCAGCGGCAGCCAGCGCGAGCGCAGCCTGACGGAATAGGGGTGCCGCTCGTCGAGCCAGTGCCGAAGCAGTCGCTCCCGCTTGACGGGATCCCGCCAGAATCGGCGCCCGTACTCCAATCGCGACTCATCTTGATACAGAAGTCTGCGCATCGGGCGGCAGGAAGCGTGGTGAGGAGTGGCGGTGAGGAGGTTACGCGATGCCCAGTTGCCTGGCCCATTCCGCGTGTGCGCGGTCCCGAGGCTCATTGCGCCTCAGTTTCGGAACAAGGATATCGCCAGGAGACGGAACAACGACCGTCAGCTTGCCGTAGGTGCGTCGCGCCGCACGGATCTCCCAGGCTTCGGAAAACTCCTGCAACACGGAGGATGGCAGGAGGTTCACGTGCCAACCGTGGACCCGTTCGAACTCACTGCCGATCAGGGCGTCGTAGCACATCCACGCCAGGGCGTCGGAGTCCGTCACCGGATCAACGTCCATGCTGTTTTCCGGCAGCGGAACGTCCAGCCCGCGCTCGGCGGCATGCCACAACAACGCAGCCGAACCGATCAGCGTCATCGATGCCGGTTCCTGGAGAAGTGCCCCCCAGTCCACGAGCCAATCGACGATCTGCTGCGGCCTGGAAAGCTCTCGCCGAGGCATGTCGGCCATCCATTCAGACGGAGAGGGCGGGATTCATTCGAGCCCGTTCTCCGCTCCCACTGATTTTCTGCGATTCCTGACGCAATGTCCATGCCTGTCAACGACTTGTGATCGTTGGCTGGCGTTGGATCGAAGCGGCCAGATTTGGCCAAAGTCAGGACCCATCAGCACTGTTTCAGCACAGTTTTCCGGGGGCCTGCTGGAGAGGGTTGCCCTCTCCGCTCGGGGCTTTCGCGGAGCCCGTGGTGAAGTTCGAGCGGCTCGCCGAGGTGTGACGCGCTGGTGGGCCCGATCCTCACGCACTGGCTGCCCGAGCCGGACGCGTCGGTCGAGGGGCAAGAAGCCGGCTCAGGGCCGATCGACGCCGCCATCGAGTTCCGCCGGCCACGCTGAGAGGTCGTCGGGCGTATCGAACGCGCGGTGCAACGCGGTCAACTCGGCCTCGCGACGCTCGCGGGGCAACCGGGCCCAGGCAGCCGCCTCTTCGCCCATCGTCCGTGCCAGCATTTCGTAATACCACTCCGGGTACTCGGCCGAAGGTGCCTCGTCGGGTCGTGGTGCATCGCTCATGGCAGCATCTCCTCGATAGGCGGGGCGAGTGTCGCGATGTCGCTCGGCTCCAGATTCGCAAGCACGGCGGCGCGGGCCAGACCGGCCTCATAGATGGTAGCACGGGCGGCCGCCGTGAGCGGCGCCGGAGGAAGGTCATATCGACGGGCGGCCGCCACCACGAGTGCGTGCTGGTCGGCAAACGCCATCGACCTCGGCCACGGGCAATCCTCGGCCCGCTGCCACCGTCGATAAAACGCCTTCCAGGCCGTCTGGTAGACGCCGTAGCGGCCACGGTTGACCGATTCCCAAGCGATGCGTTCTGCCCGCACGAGAAACTCGAGACGGTCGTCGCTGGCTGTTTGGTCTATGGCCCCAAGCAGCGGTCTCGCAGTGCAGGCTGCTTCACGAGCATCGGATGGTGTCGCGGCCCAAGCCCGTCGCAGTGGCTCCACGGCCTGGAGGTGCAGCACGGCATGGGAGTCATTGCGGGCAAAAGACTGCGAAGCGAGCCCACCCACGATCGGCCAATCCCTGTCACGATCGGTCTTCTTCATCCGCGTCACGGTATCCCGATCGGCGAAGTCGGGATCAGACGGGTCGGCGTTCCAGTGCTTCACGCGTGGCGGGCGACCGAAGAAATCGACGTGGTGGTCGGGGCCGCCCCCCTCCGTGCGGACGGACAGATGCGATGTCCAGCCTCCGGCGATCCACTCGGCTTCAAGCGGCGCCCCAAAAATGGAGCGATATCGGACCGCCCATGGAGGCAGCGAGGCTTCATGGCGAACAAACAGGCTGCGCACCTTCTCGACCTCATCCGGGGGCACGATCCAGTCCGAATCCTTGGTGGTCTGCTGCAGTCCGTAGTGGACGCATGCCATCCCGCTCGTGATCGCGAAGCGAATACCCGATGCCCGCAGTTCGACGCGGAAGAGGTTCAGGAAATCGAGCGGGGTCTGCATGAAAACCTCGACCCCGGCGTTCCCGAGCCTGATGCCATCGAGACTCAGGGCTGACGCACACTTTACGCCGGGATTTGCAGGACTTTGAAGAGGTAGGCGGGATTCCAGCCGGCCATTCTTCGCCGCATGGCGATGCTTTCCTTGTCGTTGACCTGCTTCAACAGGCTGATC
>VGYR01000383.1 GCA_016872925.1 Planctomycetota bacterium | reverse complement strand
GGCTGAACTCTCGGCGTCAACGCCGCCCGCTCGATCCGTCGCCGCCAATACTTCCAGAGCGAGACACTCACCCGCTCCCGCCTGCAAAACTCAGCAGCAGTCAGGCCGCTCTTCGCGTGTCGCGCCAACCGCCGACGCCACGCCGCCAGCTTGTCCCGATCCACACCCCGCCCCATGCCATGCCTCCGTTGCCGATGGAAAAGGTCCACCGGCCGAGGCTATCAGGGGCTACAAGGGTGGCTGTGGTGTGCGCACACGTCGTTCGAGCGATCGCCGAGCGATGGGCTTGACAAGAAGGTGTACTTCCGTACAAACCCCACGGCCCCATTTGGTTGCGCTGATGAAACTCCCCAATGCCCATCTCGCAACGGTTCCGATCGACAAGATCGTGGGCTACTTGCTCAGCCCTACGCACCCTCGAGGGAAAGCCAAGGCCGTGTTTTTCCGAAACCTCGGGTTCGACAAGTCCGCCCCCGAATCGTTGGCGACCGAACTGATGCGGCATGCCATTGTGAACGACGTGCTGCACGAGGCTGCCACCGAGTTCGGCGTTCGATACGTGATCGATGGCTGGATCGGCTCGCTAACCGGGCACCGAGCAATGATCCGTACGGCGTGGTTCATCGATCATGGCCGCGAAATACCTCGTTTCGTGACCGCCCACCCAATCCGCGGAAGGAGACGGTAGAATGGTGCAATTGTTCGAATCCGATAGCCAGGGCGAGCCAACTGTGATTCGCGAACTTGACGAAGTCGTGCTCACGTGTGATCTGCCGGAGCAAAAGCTTGCGGCCGGAGACATCGGCACCGTCGTGCTCGTGCATGGCGAAGGCCGGGGATACGAAGTCGAGTTCATTACGCTCGATGGCGAGACGATCGCCGTTTCTACCCTTCGGGCAGACCAAGTCCGGCAGGCCCACGCGGACGAAATCGCCCACGCACGCCCGATCGCGTCGTAGTGCCCGTACTGTCAAGCCCCGAGGGCCCCCGGCAGCCCCTCGGCGAGCCGATCCGCGGCCCAAGCATGGCCCTGCCGGAGTTGACGGTATACGGTACGCCTGTACACTCCTGGCTCTTGGCGGCGAAAATAGCCCCAAGTTGCCAACATATCGGATCCGATATATAAATCTGGTGCCTGAGAACGAGCAGCGAAAGCCGGTCGTTTGGTTGCACGGTCGCGTAAAGTCGCCGCCGTTCACCCCGGGCGGCCGAATCGAGGCGGGGCTGTTGCTGGGCCTGCTGCAGGCAGGCGAGCAGCTGTCGATGCCGCACTCTCGCCCGCTGCCGACGATCGGGCCGAGGTGTGCGGAACTACGAGTTCGAGACGCGGAGCACAACTGGCGAATCATCTACCGACTCGACGACGACGCGGTGATCGTCGTGGACGTGTTTCCCAAGAAAACCCAACGGGTGCCCTATGAAATCGTCCGCCAGTGCAAGCAAAGGCTCAGAGCCTACGACGAAGCGTGCCGCGAAGGCACGGAACAGTGACGCCATGACCATGAAGAGCAAGAAACGAGAGGCTCTCACCGCCGCCGGCTGGCGGGTGGGCGACGCGGCGGATTTTCTAGGGCTCACGGCCGAAGAGCGCCAGCTCGTCGAGTTGCGGTTGACCCTGGCTCTCGCCATTCGTCGGCAACGCCAGGCGAGCGGTCTCTCCCAGAAACAACTCGGCGAGCGGATCGGCACCACGCAGCCGCGGGTCGCAAAGATTGAGGTCGGCGCCCCGGATGTCTCCCTCGACCAGCTTGTCCGGGCCTATGCCGCTGCCGGCGGCCGAATCCAATGCCAGCCGCCACGGTCGCCCATAACGACAAAGTCGAACCGACTGAGGGTCGCACTATGAACGATGAAATTGCAGCACTGGTTGCCGCCGCAGCACGGTTGCCCGCTGCCGAACGACGGGAATTGATCGAAGCGATTGCCGATACGCTTACCCGGGTGCCTCACGGCGATCAACTGGACCGACTCATCGAGAGCGACCCAGCCGTGATGCTGGGCAAGCCGGTGATCCGCGGTACACGGATCACCGTTGAGTTAATCCTGCGCAAGCTCGGTGCCGGTGAAACGATGAAGCAGATCATCGAGTCGCACCCGCGGCTTACATCCGAGCAAATCCAAGCCGCGCTCGCGTATGCGGCTGAAAGTCTGGCCTGCTCGGTTGCGTTGGCCGAAGACTGGGATCGCAAGTTCGAAGCAGACATTCGCGAAGGACGACTCGACAGCCTCGCCAACGAAGCACTCGAGGATCTGAGGGAGGGCCTCTGCACCGACCTGCCGGGACAGCCCAAGATGACCCGCAACCGCCAGCCGGAGACCCCGTGATGCCGATATCGTTCGACCTTCCTGCCGGTGTCGAAGCGCAACTCCGGCGAGAACACGCCGATGTGAACCAGCTCGCGAAGGAAGCGGCGCTCGTGGGGCTTTATCATCACCCAGCACCAGATCGCCCAATCCCTCGATAAGACACGAATCGAGATCGATGAACTTCTACAGCAGCACAACGTCACCGAGAATCGGGCCATGATTTCGAATCCTGCCGAGTACCACAAGGCGCTCGAAGACCTCAGGATTCTCGAGCAGCGCATCGCGGAACTCGAGCAAGAGCACCCGGGCGATGACAAGGCATTTACCAAGGCGGGCGTGCGAAAGATGATCGCCACGATCAACGAGGAACTCGCGGCGTTCGTGCAGGCCAGCGTGCGCGAAGGTTTTTCCCAACTCGATGAAGGCCGATCCGTGCCTGCGGCCGAGGTGTTTGCAAAGGCCAAGGAGCGCATCGAGATGGCCCGCCGCCACCGGCAGGCATGAGCGATGGGCTTACCGCCCCCTACTCGGGAGACACATACCGATCATTTCCTGGGATCGATGCTGGGCTGTCGAGCGCGATCCTGAGAAGGTGAGCGGCGATTGGGTGTTTGTCCACACGCGGGTTCCGGTGCAGGCCTTGTTTGAGAATCTCGAAGACGGAGCAACCGTCGATCAGTTCATCGAGTGGTTTCCAGGGGTCACTCGGCAACAGGTCGAAGCGGTGCTTAAATTCACAGCGGACGGGGATGCGGGGGCGCGTTCATGACGCTCGATGGCGGGACGATCGGCGTTTTCACGCTCCGGGCAGACCAGGTCCGGCAGGCCCACGCGGACGAAATCGCCCACGCACGGCCTACGGCGTTCGGATAAAATTGGGTCTTCAGCAGAATTTGTGGGTAGAAAGCCTGGGTTTCTGCGCGGGGCTCTGCCCCGGACCCCGAGATTTATGAGCCATGGCACAGGCATCAGCCTGAGTCTGTCGGCGTGAGGCTGATGCTTCCGGCAGCGATCGCACCAAGCCGCTGGCGGCATGGGTATGTGATGAGCCGCCGCTGCGCGGCGACATCCGG
>VGYR01000382.1 GCA_016872925.1 Planctomycetota bacterium | reverse complement strand
TGACACAGGCGAAACGACGTGCGGCCACCGCCGCCCGCTTGCCGTTCGACGACTCACCGCAATACTTGTGCCGCTCTCAGAAGATGCGATTGCCCTGGGGATCATGGAACCCGGGGGCGCTGCTGAAGTGCCGCGCAAGGCTCACGCGTGACCGGTATCACCAGGCGAAAACTACCAGGCGAAATGCGCGAAGGCCTTGTTCGCATCCGCCATGCGATGCACGTTGTCGCGCTTCGTCACCGCGGCACCCTCGCGCTTGTAGGCGGCGATGATCTCCTCGGCGAGTTTCTCGTAGGTGCCCCGGCCCTTCTTCTCCCGGACGGCCTGGAGGAGCCAGCGGATGGCCAGCGACTGCTGCCGGTTGCGGTTGACCTGCATCGGCACCTGGTAGGCGGCACCGCCGACCCGCTTCGAGCGGACCTCCACGGCCGGCTTGACGTTCTCGACGGCCCGGTTGAAGACCTCGATGGGCTCCGTTTCGGTGAACTTCTTCGCGACGATGTCCATCGCCTTGTAGAACACGTTCTGCGCGACGCTCTTCTTGCCGTCTTCCATGAGGCAGTTGATGAACTTGCTGGCAAGGAGGGAGCCGAACTTCGGGTCGGGGCGGAGTTGCTCGCGGCTGGCGGTGATGTTTCCCATGGTCGTCGTCTTTCGAGATTATCCCTTCTTGGCGCCGTAGAGGCTGCGAGACTGCTTGCGGCCCTGCACGCCCAGCGTGTCGAGCGCGCCGCGGATGATGTGGTACCGAACGCCCGGCAGGTCGCGGACACGGCCGCCGCGAATGAGCACGATCGAGTGCTCCTGGAGGTTGTGCCCCTCGCCCGGGATGTAGACGGTGACTTCCTTCTGATTGGAGAGCCGCACGCGGGCGATCTTCCGGAGCGCCGAGTTCGGCTTCTTCGGAGTCATGGTGCGGACCTGCAGGCAGACGCCCCGCTTCTGCGGGCAGCGGTCGAGCACGGGCGACTTGGAGAACTTCCGCTTGGGGCGGCGGCGGCTGCGGACGAGTTGGCTGATCGTGGGCATGATGGGATCGCGAGGGGCCGGGATCGGGGAACTCCAAAAGATAGCCGAGGATCCCCGGCGATCAAAGGCTCCCACGCCGGAGGGCCGAAAAATCAGGCCGGATGGAGCAGTTCTCCGCGGCATCCACAGAGGCTGTCTCCATGCCACTGCCGCCAGGAGGGCACCCGCAGGGCGGCGGCCGCGGGGGCGAAGCCCGCGTGGACCAGCCACGAGAGCAGGAGGGGCAGAAACGCCGGCCGCCAGGCGGCGCCGCGGCGAAACGTGGCGGGGGGCGCCGGTCGATCGCCCAGGGCGATCACGGAGCCCCGCCGCAAGCCCAGCCCTGCGTGGCCGCCGAGGCGTCCGCCGACCACGAGGCTTCCGGCGAGCATCTCGAAGCCCGCGCCGGTGCCGCAGCCGCCGGCCACGGCGACGACGCCGCGCCGCCGCCGCGCCGCCGCCAAGTCGCCGGCCTTGCCGCCGATGAGCACCACCCCGCCGGTGCCTCCGCGGGGACTTCCGGGCAACGCGGCGGCCGCGTTGTGGCCGGCGTCGCCAGCCACCACCACCTCTCCGCCGGCGATTTCCGCGGCGAGCCAGTCGCCGGCGGAGCCGGAGACCTGGAGCCGACCGCCGCGCATCCCTTCGCCGGCGTGGCGTCCGACGTCGCCCTCAATGCGCACCGTGCCCGAGTTCATGCCTGCCGCAACCCGGTGCACGCGGCTGAAGTCGCCCACGCATTCGAGGCGGCCGTCCGCTGCGTCGCCGCGAACGTCGAACAGGTCGCCCAGCCGGCAGGGCCGTTCGTCCGCCGTGATCGGCAGTCGAGCCGCAGCGGAGACGGTGAGCCCGGCGAGTCGCTCGGGCAGGATGCCGCCGAGATCGATCGACAGCGGCGGCCGAACGCCGCCGGAGCGGGGAGTGACGACGAGCGGCATCGGGATGGCCGGCGTGGAGCGGGAAAAAAAGGCATGGCCGCGGGCGCGAGGCCGCCCGCGGCCATGCAGCATAGCGTCACGGATCGGCGCTTCGCGGCAGCCCCTACGCCTTGGTCTGGACGGGCACCTTGCGGGACGCGCTGGCGGGGGACTTCGTCAACTCGACGGTGAGCACACCCTTGTCGTACCGGGCAGTGACCCGCGCCGGGTCGACCGGCTCCGGGAGAGGGATCGCCCGACTGAAGCTCCCGCAGTGGCTCTCCCGGTGGCTCCAGCCTTCGCCGGAAGACTCCTTCTCCGACCTCTTTTCGCCCGAGATCACCAGCCGGTCCTCCGACACGCTCACGTCCACGTCTTTGGGATCGATGCCGGGAAGCTCCGCGCGGACGTGAATCCGCGTGTCGTTTTCCGCCATGTCGACCGCCGGCAGCCACTGCCCCGGCTCGATCGTCTCGAACCAGGGAGCCGCCGCCAACGGCCGGCTGAAGAAGCCCTCGAACAGCCGGTTCATCTCGTTGCGGAAGTCCGCCAGGGTGGCGAGGCTTCCCGGCTCCATGCCGCTGGACCGCTTCGTGCGAAAAGGAATCAGACTCATGGGATCCTCCTTTTCGGGGAACGGGTTGGAAACAGAAACGAGTCGCTCGCTGCCGGAGGGCTGGCTCAGCCGGCCCGCACCTCCACCTTCCGCGGCCACACCGCGGCCAGCCGAGGCACGCGAATGGTGAGCATGCCGCGGCGGTAGTCGGCCGAGATCGCCGAACCGTCGAATCCGTCGCCCAGCCGGAACGACCGCCGGTAGTTGCCGATGCCGTATTCCTGGCGGACGGCGCGGCCGGGCAGTTCGCGGGCGGGCACGGCGGCGACCACCGACAGCACGCCATCGTCGAACGTCACGTCGATGCCGTCGGCGCGGGCGCCGGGGATGTCGGCGACGAACACGACCTCGGCGCCCCGATCGCAGATGTCGACGTTCGGCTGGTAGGTGAGGGAGGGCTGCAGGGCCGACGCACACTTTATGCCGGGATTTGCAGGACTTTGAAGAGGTAGGCGGGATTCCAGCCGGCCATTCTCCGCGGCATGGCGATGCTTTCCTTGTCGTTTACCTGCTTCAGCAGGCTGATCGCAAAGCGTTTGAGCCAGGCAATATTGTCAGCCAAGATGCGATTACGGACGCGGCTTTCGTCCTCCCTGAAGGTAACGTCCAGGCACCAATGCAATGTGTTTTCGATGCCCCAATGTCTGCGGACGCTCGCAGCGAACTGTTTGATGCCTGGGTCTTCAGCAGAATTTGTGGGTAGAAAGCCTGGGTTTCTGCGCGGGGCTCTGCCCCGGACCCCGAGGTTTATGAGCCATGGCACAGGCATCAGCCTGAGTCTGTCGGCGTGAGGCTGATGCTTCCGGCAGCGATCGCACCAAGCCGCTGGCGGCATGGGT
>VGYR01000381.1 GCA_016872925.1 Planctomycetota bacterium | reverse complement strand
CGTTCCGGCAGCAGCTGATGAGGCGTCGGAAAACGCGGCACCAGCCTCACCAGCCGCCCATCGGCCCGGAAATGCCTGTGGGCATCGTTGCGGAAGTGCCATTGACCGGACTATCCTTCTCGGTCGAAAAGACGAAATCGCCGGTGCGAGGGCCGGCTGCGAGCCGCACGAGGTTGATTTCGGTGCCGGGCAACCGCCAACGATCGATCGCCGCTGTCTTCACCGCTGCGGCATCGGGCACCGCATCGCGCGGCGGGAGGAGAATGCGGTCGAGCACTTCCTTGAGGTGCACCGCCGCCTCGCGGCCCTCCATATCCACGAGCGATGACGGCATGGCCGAAAGATCGAGACAGCCGAGCACCAGCCGGATAAGCCGGGCGTTTTCCCGCCTGACGGCGGGATCGCGGTCGAGGCCTTTCTCGTTGAAGCTGGCCGCCACCCGGTCGATCGTGACGGTGAAACTGTCGAGCGTGGCCCGCGGGCTCGACATGTCGAGCGGCGCGAGCGGCCCCTCCTCCGCACCACACGGTCGCGTGCCACCGAGGCCCGCACCGATCGCCAGCACGACGAGCGCGATGATCTGCCGCGGCGCAGAGGCGTGACCACGGGGAGCCACGACCCCAAAGAAACTCGCAACGCGAATCATGCTCGGCCAGAAGCTGGTGGAGGAACCTGGGAACGAAATCGACGAACTGGGCGGTGAATAGCAGCCCGCTGCCCTGGCGACAAGGTCGCGCCCCAGGCGGCGGGATCCCAGCCTGCCCAGCCAGCCAGCCCCGCCGATGGTGGTGACCGATTTTCGACCAGCAATCCCGCCGAGCGATTCCGCGGGCTGTTTGACGCAGGGCCCCTCGGCCTTGACCAGCCGCCTAAAAGCAGAAATACTGTATTCATGAAAACCATCATTACGGTTACTTCCCGCGGCGTCGTGACGTTGCCGGCCGGATTGCGGCAGGCCTTGGGAATCAAAGCCGACGACACACTCATCGCGGAAACGACTCCCGAAGGCCTGCTCCTCAGGCCGGCCGTGACGTTGCCCGTGGAGATCTACACCGACCGGCGGGTCCGTGAGTTCGACGAAGCCGAAGAGGAATTGGGGCAAGCGATGCGGCGCCCACCTGCGGCGCGGGGATCGGCGCGCCGGAAGCGGCGGGCATGACCCGAGCAGTCCGGATCTTCCTGGACGCAAATATCCTGTTCTCGGCGGCGAAAAGTGACGGCCCGATCCGCGCCCTGATCGAGCGCCTGCTCGATGCCGGACACGAATGCCGGGTGGATGGCTACGTGATTGACGAAGCGCGTCGCAACATCAGCGCCAAGGCCGCTTCCCAGATGCAGTCGCTGGACGCCCTCCTGTCGAGGGTGCACGTGGCGGCGACTTCCCCGGCCACACTCGGCGCAGACATCGAGGGCCTGCCTGAGAAGGATCGGCCCGTCGTGGCTGCCGCCAAAGCCCTCTCGTGCGAGATTCTCGTCACGGGCGATCGAACGCATTTCGGCAGGTTTTATGGGCGATTCTTACACGGCGTCCGCATCCAATCCCCGCGATCGCTCTACGACCATTTTTTCCCCAAGCGCTGAATCCCGATCAGCGCAGCCTGCACGCCACGCTTGCGAGTGGCTGCCTTGGCCCCCGCCCACGCTCGGGTAGCATGGCGGTTCCTCGGAGGCCCGCCCCCTATGCAAAGTCTGCGTTTGATCGTCGCCGTCCTGGTCTGCGTGCTCTCGCCAGCTGCATGCCTTGCCGACGAGTTTCGCATTCTCGCCTGGAACGTCGAAAGTAATCGTCCGAATGCCCCGCAGGTCAGCGATCCGGGCGTCATCAGCGCGCAGCTTTCGGAGCTCTTGCAGGCCCCGGCCACACGGGCCCAGATCGTCGCGCTCTCGGAGGTCGAGCCCAAGACAGTCGTGGCCTACAAGCAGGCCGTGGCCGAAGGGCTCGGCACGGAGGTCGATTTCGTGACCTCGGCCAGCGGTGGCTACCAGGACACCGACACGCTCTTGCTGATCGTGGACTCCACGAGATTCGCCATCGAAGACGTCTTCGAGCTCCATCGTTTCCAGGGTATCTCGGCCAACTTCACCGTCACAGACCCCGCGTCGGGCGACTTCGGCGCCGTCAGGGCCCGCTCACCGCTCGTGGCCAAGCTTCGCGACAAGGCCGGCCAACATTCCTTCTGGCTGATCGTGAATCATCTTGCCCGCGGCGAAGAGAATCTCCGGACCGACCAAGCCAGGGCCCTCGGGCAGTGGGCCGAGGCCCATGCCAGCGAGCCCGTGATCGCGGCCGGAGATTTCAATTTCGACTACGATTTCAAGGCGCAAAAGGGCAACGCCGCCTGCGACGCCATGATGGAAGGCGGCGTGTGGCTGTGGCTCAAACCAGACCCGCTGGTGGACTCGAACTGGACCGACGACCGCGACAACCCCGGCACGGATCGATATCCGGGCTCGATTCTCGACTTCGTGTTCGTCGCCAACGGGGCCAAAAGCTGGAAGGGCGAAGCCGATGTGATCGTCCGCGAAGGTGATTTCCCAGACTCGGACAAAACCAGCGATCACCGGCCGATCATCGCGACGTTCGAGCCATCGAGGGAATGAAGTCGCCCGTACCGCCTGCTCCTGCGCCTGTGAACTGACTGCGCCATCCGGGGGCGGAGGCGGTCCGCCTTCGATGAAACTCGGTCAACTCTACGTGCTCGAATCCCACCGTGGCACGGGGCTCGGCCGCTTCATGCTCGGGCACGTCAAGCGCCGGGCACGCGACCTTGGCAGGCGAATGCTCTGGCTCCAGGTAAACAAGCGAAACCCTCGAGCCATCTCCTTCTACAAGGCAGCCGGCTTCGAGGTCGCCCGCGAAGCCGTCTTCGACATCGGCTCGGGCTTCGTGATGGACGACTACATCATGGAGAAGCGGCTCGGGGCGGAGTGACCCGGCTCACGTCGCGTGGCTGTCGAAAAAGCTGCCCGCGCGCCCGATTCGTCCCTCAACGCGCCCGATTCGTCACATTTCGGGCCGGGGGCGGCTGTCGCCCAAAATTTAACGGTAGCCTCGCGTACGAGAAAAGCAGCGACGCACTTCCATGTGTGAACAAGGGCACTGGCTTTTATCCCGGCTGGTCTCTTCACACCGGGTTCTTCGGGACTTTTAGTGGCACTGCAGCCGGGGCCTGAGATCCAGTTTGCCGCAAAAGCCTCCTCAGCAGAATCTGTGGGTTGATTCTGGCTCCGGTAGTTTGCCAAGGACATGAAACAAAGCGATTTCAATGCCTTTCGCGGTCCGAAAGCCGAACGCTTTTCTGGTGGTCAGTTTTACGACGCCGTTCAAACCCTCGACAACTCCCGCCGAAATGGTGCCTTTGGCCCGGAACCAGTTGAGGATCA
>VGYR01000380.1 GCA_016872925.1 Planctomycetota bacterium | reverse complement strand
TCAGGCGGCCACTTCGAGATCTGCTCTTCGGTGATTTGCAGCGACATGCCCCCTGTGTCGCTGGAATCGGCTCCCGAGAAAAGGCCAATTTCCGGAGATTTGACGCCCCGGGGTGTGAACGGTTACCGTCGGACCGGGGCGGCGCGTCAGTCCTGCGTCCGCGGACTCGGCTTGGGAATCGGTCGCCCGGTGAGCTCGCCGACGACCCACTCGAGCCCCTCGAGGTTGTCGCGCAGCCGGGCCTCGGCGTCGTGATCGGTGTGGTTGAGGATCCCGATCGGGCCGTCGTAGCCGCTCTCACAGATCGTGTGGGCGAGCGGCACGTCGAGGTCCCCCTGGCCGAGCACCATGATCTTCCTCCCCTGAGCCTCGCCGTCGGCCGACATCCCGTTGAGATTGATGAACTGCAGGTGTGGAAGCATCGTGTCGAGCGCCTCGCGAAACCGTGGCAGGTGCGCATGGCCGTGGTGCTGGTTGTAGGCGATGCCGACGTGCGGCATCGCGAGGGCCCGGCAGACGGCGACCATCGTTTCGGGCTCGCCCCCCCAGCCCCCGTGGTTGTAGAGCGAGACGCGGCAGCCGGCCCGGCCGGCGGCCTCGGCGATGGCCCGGATCCGTTCGGCGGCGTGCGCCACCCGCGGCTCCAGGGCGAGATCGGCCGGTGCGTCGATCATCAGCCAGAGCGCCGGAGCGAGGCCGCGACGGGAAAAGCCGGCCAGCAGCGCGTCGAGATCGGGCGGGGTCGACCAGAAGGCTTCGAGGGCGATCCCGTGCCGCGCCAAGGCATCCCACTCCCGCTCGAACGTCGGCACGTGTTCGGGCCGCCAGTCATACGCGAAGCGTCGCAGCCCGAGCCGCTCGAGCATGGCCGCCCGGGCTTCGGGGCCGCGTCGCTCTGCATCGAAGGGCACGATGCACCAGGCCACGAGGTTGCTGCGAGCGAAGAGCCGATCGGCGCGGGCCGCCACGTCGTCGGCCGCGTCTCCGCGCTGGGCGACGGCAGCCGCCAGCAGGATGGCGGTGCATGCCCACAGGTGGCCGGAGGGGGGCGGCATGGGTCAGCGGCTCGGCCTGCGGAGCCGTGACGACCGGGCGGCCGCGATCACGACGGTGGCCACGAGCACCGGCATGCAGCCGGGTTCCGGCACGACGCTCACGAAGCCGGTACTCGCGTCGAACGTGGCCCACTGGCCGGGCTCCAGGCCGGTGAAGGAGACGGAGGAGAAATTGCCCGACAGCCCTCCCGTGTTCGCGAACACCTGCAGCACGTTCGCTCCGTCTGCGTACGGGCCATTCGTGAACGCGAGCGTGAGCGGGCCGCCCAGGATCATGCTGCCGCTCCCGTGGACCAGGTCGAACGTGCCAGCTGTGAACGCCGGCGACGTGATGTCGAACGTGCTGCCCGCCGACGCCGACAGATCCAGCGTCAGGCCGCTGTCCAGGCTGATGGTGCCGGTGTTGGTCGAGCCGGGCAGCAAGGTGCCCAGCACGGCGAACGTCTTCCCCGATCCGGAGAGCGTGCCGGTGCCGAGCAGGTTGCCGGTGGCCGGCAGCGTGTAGGTCGAGGAGGTGAGGTTCGCGAGATCGAACCGCGCGGTCCCGGTGAGGGACAGACCGCCGGAGCCGATGCTCCCGGAGCCGGTCACTCGCAGCACACCCTCCTCCACGGAGGTCAGGCCGGTGTACGTGTTCGGGGCTTGGAGCGTCCCCCAGGATGTGGTTCCCCGCTTGACGAAGCCGCCCGAGCCGCTGATCACGCCGGAATAGAAAAAGTCGCTCCGCCGATGGAACACGAGCGTCCCGTTGTTGAGCAGGCTCCCCGTCCCTCCCAGGAGCACGCCGTTGGTCGTTCCGCTGCCGATCTGGAGCGTGCCGCCAGGCCCAAGGGTAATCTGTCCGACCGGCCCTCGGGCGAGCGTGCCGCCGACGATGACGACGCCGCTGCCGTTGATCGTGAGCGAGCCCGTGCCGCTCGAGTTGGTGCCGACGCGCAGGGTGGCGGCATCGCCGCTGCCGGTGACGAGCAGCGTGCCGCTCGACACGGTCACCGCCGCCTCACCGCCCGTGAGGTTCATGGATGAGTTGACCGTGGACGACACGAACAGCCGCCCCACCTGCATCCATCCGCCGCCTCCGGAGAGGGTGAGCGTGCCCGTGCCGCTGCCGCCCGCGTAGAAATCCTGCCGGGCGGTGAACGTGCCGCCGGTCACGAGCATCTCGCCGGTCGTAAACGCGTTGCGGCCGAGAATGAAGTGATTGTCGAGGTTCGCGGCCGCGGTGTTGGTGGTGATCACTCCCCCTCGACCTTGACCATCCCGCGGCTCCCGCCGCCACCGAAGGCAGGGCCGACGCCGCCGACGGTGGTCGCGCCCGCGAAGGCCGTCGTGCCGCCGGTAAAAGCGAGCGTGCCCGAACTGCCGGCCCCGTATCCGATGAGGTTGCCGTTGATCGTCGTGCCGATCCCGGAGAATCCCACGGACCCGCTCGTGACGGTGAAGGTGCTCGCAGAGTTGGTCCCGTGACCCAGGCGGAGTTGGCTGCTGCTGACCACGCCGCCGTTCACCGTCAGCGCGCTGGTGGCGCTGGTGCCCATCGACATCCGAATGAGATTCGACGAGTTCAGCCGCGCCGAGCCGCTGATCGTGATCGTCGCCGTGCTGGTGTCGCCCTTGGCCGGCTCGAAGTAGTTCCAGCTGCAGGTGCCGCCACTGAGGTTCATGACCGCGGCGGAGTTCGTCCCTCGGGCGAGGCCGCCTCCCGATTGAGGGCCCAGGCTGGCCGTGCCGCCCGTCATCGTGAACGTGCCCGACGACGCCGTCCCGGACGCGAAATAGAACGACTGCGTGTTGGCGAACGTGCCTCCGGACATGGTGAACACGGCCACGGCGCCCGATCCCGACGCGAACCGGACGTTCGTCGTGCCGACGGAGCCGCTGCCCAGGATCGACAGGCTGCCCGTGCCGGTCGAGCCGAACTCCGAGGTGCCGGTGGTCAATCGGCCGGCCTGCACGTTCACCGCGCCGTCGATGATCGTGGTCAGCGAGGACTGCGGCAGCCCGACCGTGCCGCCGCTGGTGAGCGAGAGCGTGGCCGTGGCGCCGCCGGTGTACGCAAGCGAGAGCGACCCCGACGTCTGGTTGAACTGGAGCGTGCCGCTGTTGGAGACCGCCCCAGGGCAATCGCATCTTCTGAGAGCGGCACAAGGATTGCGGTGAGTCGTCGAAAGGCAAGCGGGCGGCGGTGGCCGCACGCCACCTGGCCTTTGTCATGGAGCAGGGCAATCGCATCTTCTGAGAGCGGCACAAGTATTGCGGTGAGTCGTCGAAAGGCAAGCGGGCGGCGGTGGCCGCACGCCACCTGGCCTTTGTCATGGAGGACGACTTGTGATTG